>JAVBPK010000081.1:0-11589 GCA_031549625.1 Eubacteriales bacterium | reverse complement strand
CACCTGCTGGAAAGCCTCGAACAAACCGACGCGGAGCTGGCCGAAGAGATCAAGAACCGCATGTTCGTATTCGAAGACATCATCAAACTTGGCAACCAGGCGATACAGCGCGTGCTGCGTGAGATCGACAACCGTGATCTGGCGGTGGCGCTCAAGGGTTCTACGGCGGAAGTGGCGCGCGTTATATTCGAAAACGTATCCAAGCGCCTGCAGGAAATGATAAAAGAAGACATCGAGTTTATGGGTCCTGTCCGTGTGCGCGATGTGGAAGAAGCGCAACAGAAGATCGTCAATGTTATTCGCAAGCTGGATGATGCCGGCGAGATTATCATCTCCCGGAAACAGGAGGATGAGCTGATTGTTTAAAATAGATAAGTCCGCAGTAGAATACATCAACTCAAACAAGTCCAGCGTCATCATTAAAAAGTGGGTGAAGCAGGACAACGAGGAGAAAGCGGAACAGCCGTCGTTTAGCATCCCGCAGCCCGAGCAGACGGAAGCGGAGGCCGCGCAGGCTGTGCCCGCAGCGCCCGCCGCGCCGCGCACCAGCCCGGATTTAGAAAAGCTTGCCATGGACCACGCGCAAAAGCTCATAGACGATGCGCAGGATCAGGCCGACTTGCTTTTAGAAAAGGCGGACGCCGAATCGAGTGAGATTCGCCAGGCCGCGTACGACGAGGGTTTTCAGCAGGGTCTGACCGAGGCGCGTGAAGCGGAAACCGAGCACGTGCGGGCGATACAGGAACAGTTTCAAAGCTTTCTGGATGAGGTGCGCAAGGGAGAGCAGCAGCGCGACGAGGAGCTGACGCAAAACGTGTTGCGCCTTTCTTTGGAAATTTCGGAAAAAATCATTAATATTGAACTGGAAAAAAACGATATAGTATTCATGGGCATGGTGCAGGAAGCTGTAAAGCGCTTGCACGCCAAAGAGAAGTTCACCATCCACCTCAACAAACGCGAGTACGACAGGTTTTTTGCGAAGGGAAGCGGATGGCTGAGCGATGCTGTGCAAACAGCGCCCTTTTCTGCGATGTCGGACGCAAATGTGCCCCCTGGCGGCCTGGTTTTAACGGGCGAGGGCGGCATGGTCCGAGCAGGCGTGGATACGCAGCTTGGCAAGATAAAAAAAGCACTTATTACGGAAGATGAATGATATGGAGACGCGTTTTGATCTTCAGAAATATTTATCTATCGTCGAGAACGTGGATCCTATCGACTGCACGGGAAAGGTGTCCCAGGTTATAGGGCTTACTGTGGAATGCGTGGGCCTGAACGCCAGAATGGGCGATGTGTGCAAGGTGTTCACGAGCGATATCGACGGCGCGTTCATCTACGCGGAAGTGGTGGGCTTTAAAGAAGGCAAAGTGCTGCTTATGCCCTTGGGCGAGCTTTCCGGCGTCGGGCCGGAAAATTTCGTGGCAGCCACAAACGAGACGCTGCGCGTGCCTGCCGGCAAGCAGCTGCTGGGCCGGGTGTTGGATGCGTTTGGCAACCCGATGGACGATAAAGGCCCCCTTCAGCCGGAGAGCTATATCTCCATAGAAAACCCGCCGCCCAATCCGCTGGCCCGCCGCCGCATCAAAGAAATTTTGCCGCTGGGCATCAAGGCGATCGATTCGCTTATCACCATCGGCAAAGGCCAGCGCATAGGCATATTTGCAGGCAGCGGCGTTGGCAAAAGCACGCTTCTCGGCATGATGGCAAGAAACGCGGAATCCGATATCAACGTCATCATACTCGTGGGCGAACGTGGCCGCGAAGTGCGCGACTTTCTGGAAAAAGACCTCCAGGAAGAAGGATTGAAAAAGTCAATCATTATCGTGGCGACTTCTGATCAACCGGCGCTGGTACGGCTTAAATCCGCCAGTGCGGGTACGGCCGTAGCCGAATATTTTCGCGATCAGGGCTACAATGTGCTGCTCATGATGGATAGCCTGACGCGCTTTGCCATGGCGCAACGCGAAATAGGCATGGCCATCGGCGAACCGCCTGTATCGCGCGGATATACGCCCTCCGTTTATGCCGCCATGCCAAAGCTGTTGGAACGAAGCGGCACCTCCGACAAAGGCACGATTACAGCCTTGTACACGGTGCTGGTGGAGGGCGACGACATGAACGAGCCCATTTCCGACACCGTGCGCGGCATACTGGACGGCCATATCGTGCTTTCCCGCGCATTGGCCCACAACAACCACTATCCCGCCATCGATGTGCTGCAGAGCATCAGCAGGCTTATGCCGGATATTGCCAGCAAGGAGCACCTCGCGAAGGCGGGTATGGTTAAAAACTCCATGGCGACCTATCGCGATATGCACGACTTGATCTCCATCGGCGCCTACAAAAAGGGTTCCAACGCCCAGGTTGATCAGGCGATTAGCCTGAAGGGAGCGATAGACAAGCTGCTGCTGCAGAAAGTGGGAGAAGATTTTTCCTTCGACGATACACTGGAAGCCTTGATGAACATCAGCGGGTAAGGGCGGGCTAAATGAAAAAATTCGTGTTCACGCTGCAAACGGTTTACGATCTGACTACCTCCACCGAAAAGCAGCAAAAAATGAAAATCCGCCAGCTGGAAGACGAGATTATCCGCCTGAACAAAGAGCTTGAGGACATGAAAGAGGCCTACCTGAGCGCGAAGGAGCGCTGCGCCGAAGAAATGAAGCAGGGCCTGCACTCCGATAAGCTCGCCCAGTATGGCATTTACTTCGAAGATCAGATCAATTCCATGATCGCCCACAAACAAAAGATCGTGGAAACAGAGGCGGAGCGCGAAAAATGGATGGAGGCCCGCGTAGAAACAAGGCGAGAGCTCAAAACGCTGGACAAGCTCCGCGAGGCGCAATACGAGGAATACCAGGCCGAACAAAAAAGAGAGGCCGAAAAAGAGATTAGCGATATAGTAGCCTTCAAGGCATCGAATAAATGACGAGGTGAAAATGGAAACCAAGCGCCAGCCGGTAAGTGCAAAAAAAGCGCCAGCAGCATACTCCGCAACAGCTGCCAAACGCGTGGAAAAAGAAAAGGCAAAAGAGGCGAAACCTATATCGATAGGCGCTATCCTCTGCGTGTTGCTTTTATTAATAATAGTTTCTTTATCGGCGCTTGTTTACTTCGATCTGTTTGGTGTTAAAGATGTAGCGATAAACTTATTCGGCATGGAGCATCCCACGCAAAAAATGATTGCGGAAATGCAGGCAATTGAAGCGCAGATTACCGAAAGGCAGGAGGCCTTGCTGCTGCGGGAAGAGCAGGCGACAAAGCTCGAGGCGGAAGTCGCAAAACGACAGCTCGCAGTGGAAAAACGAGAAGAAGAGCTCAATCAGCGTCAGGACGCGCTTACCCAAATGCAAACATTGGTAGAAGGCCTGCAAACGGATATCGGCACGCTGGCGCTCATGCTGGAAAAAATGGAGCCGACGAAAGCGGCCGACGCCGTCGCCAATATGTACGCGTATGATATCGCAAGACTGTTTTTGGCCATGCAGAGCGACTCGGCGGCAAAAGTACTAAACAACATGCCCGCGGACAAAGCGGCCGCGGTTATAAACGAAATGATGAAATATTCGTAATGCCCACAAGGCGATACGTTATATAAAAATTTATTATGGCGCTAGAACTGAGGTGTTTACCCCGAGAATGACTGCCAGTTAAATATTTGAGAGGTGGGACTAATCTGAATATGGTACAAGCCACAGTGATGACCCCGCCTAACGGCATTGCTTCTGCTCGATTGAGCGCGCCGTCGGCCAAGCGGGCGCAAAGCGCAAGTTTGCGAAACGGTTACGGAGCAAGAAGCCGGGGAGCTGGCAAAAAAGTTGATTTTGATTTGGAAGGCGCCATGCAAACCCTCCAAAATAACAAAAACGGTTTTCAAAGCAACGCGGCCATAACGGCCGACGGCCAGCCAGGCGGAAGTTTAAATGACGAAGTCGGCATGTGCCTCAATTCCACGGATAAACCAGAAGGGATTGTTGGCATTCTCGAAGGATTCGGATTGCTGAACTTAGATACGGAAGGAACCATACAGGACCCGGGCGATTTGTTGGCGGAAGCGCTTGAAGCCGCTTTGATGGCGGCGGAAGGGGAAGAAGCAACAGAGATTACCGATCTAACACAGGCAAAATTGTTCAAGGGGAAAGAAAGTCCGCAAATAGAAGCGGCAATTCTTGAACAGATGGGCTCCTTGGAGAATACCAACAACGTGCAAGACGCACAGGAGCAAGAAGGCAAAAGCCCGCTGCTGGAAATGATGCAAGCGGCAGTGGCAAACAGCCAACGCGTGCAGACAAAACAACAACTGCACAGCGGTGCGGATCAGGACACGAACAAGCAGGCGGCCGACGACGAAGGCGTGGCAGGCATATTCACACAGGGGCAGCCCCGTGCGGAGGGCCCGCAGCTGAACGCGGAATTTCAGCCGGTGGCGGACATGCCGAAGGTTGCTCCGGCAGATGCCGAAGAAAACCTCACAAAGCTGATTGAAAGCATTCGCGCACATTCGACCGACGGCCAACAGGAGTTTCAGGTACAATTAAAGCCTGAATTCCTCGGCAAATTAAGCATCAAGCTCGTTATGGATCACGACGGTATCCGCGCGCAGATCAAAGCGGAGGATATCAGCGTAAAAGGCATGATACAAAACGAAATCGCTATGCTCGAAGAGGCGTTAAAAACCCGGGGCATAGAGATCAAGCAAATCGAAGTGGCGTACGAAGCGCCGGCGTTCGATTTCAATAATCAGCCGCATTCCCAGAGCGGGCGCTTTACGCCGAGCAAGCAAAACAACAGATACGCAGTGGCGCAAATGGAGCAATCCAGTTATACAGAGCTTTTCGAGGCCGTAGATA
The DNA here is from genome assembly GCA_031549625.1 of Eubacteriales bacterium. Taxonomy (GTDB): domain Bacteria; phylum Bacillota; class Clostridia; order Christensenellales; family CAG-138; genus JAISXK01. The sequence goes on along the minus strand of JAVBPK010000081.1, from coordinate 6,742 downwards.
CGCTGGATTTATACGCACAAAACAGCTCCGTCGAGTTCCATGCGTGAAGGGAAGTGCAACAATGGCTGATATAGCGGAAATCTTAAGGCCAACCACCACAACAACCACGAAAACGGAATCCCAGCGGGCAGTCAACAAATCGCTCGATAAGGATGCGTTTCTAAAGCTATTCGTAGCGCAAATGGCCAATCAGGACCCTCTGTCGCCCACAAACGACACGGAGTTCATTGCCCAGCTTGCGCAATTTTCCACGCTTGAGCAAATGCAGCAGCTTACAGCCACCATGTCTTCCAGCCAAGCATACAGCCTGGTTGGCAAGTATGTGTATGCCGAGCTACCCGGCGACGGCACGAGTCAGTCCGAGCTTTTGTTTGGACGGGTGGACGGCGTCGTCAACCAAAACGGCATAAGCTATCTCGTTATCGGCGAAAACAAAGTTGAGCTTTCCAAGGTAGTGGGCATCGCGCAAGTGGATGACATCGGCGCTTCCCTTGCGAAAAGCGCGTCATTGATCGGTCTGCAAGTGGTTGCGGATTATTACGACGAAAGCGGAAACAAACAGGTGCTGAGCGGCACCATAGAGAAGCTTGTCGTAAAGGACGGCGTCGTGTGCGCCGTTATCAATGGCAAAGAAGTGCCACTCGATGGGATTACCGAAGTGCTTAAAGCTGTACCGCAGGACACGGTCGACGAAACACCCGTCACGGAAGACCCAGGCGAGATACAGGAACCATAACATAACAATGCGCCAACAAAACGGCTTCGCCCGTTGCCTGCCGTGCGGTTGATGCAATATGCCGCACACAGCCGGCCGTTAGCCACTTTATTAGAGAGATATAATATAAATCCGTAAGCAAGATGGAGGAACAACACTATGATGCGATCCCTATACTCGGGTATCACCGGGTTACGTAATCACCAAACCAGAATGGACGTTATCGGCAACAACATAGCAAACGTCAACACCACCGGTTATAAATATTCCCGCGTCGTTTTCAAGGACCTTTTCAGCCAAATGCTTTCCGCTTCCGGCGCGCCCACAAGCACATCCGGCGGCACAAACCCGAAGCAGATCGGCTTGGGCGTAACACTTGGCGCCATCAACGTCATGCATACCAATGGCGCGGCGCAGTATACGGGCTACACATGGGATATGTCCGTTGAAAACGACGGCTTCTTCATCGTAAAGGGTTCGGACGGAACAAACTTCTATACGCGGGCAGGCAATTTTGACCTTGACAACGCGGGCAATCTCGTAACGGAAAGCGGTATGTACGTAATGGGTTACATGCCGTCAGCCCCCACGGCAAACTGGGAACCGACAGTGGACGCTTCCGGCGCCGTTACGGACACGCTTGCACCGATCAAAATCGACCCGAATTATGGCTACCTGAAGGTAAACGAAAACGGCCAGATTTTAGGTATCGATACAGTAGGCGCGGACAAGACCGAAAAAGTGCTGGGCGTTGTGGCCTTGGGCACATTCGCAAACAACGGCGGTCTTGAAAAAGTAGGCGGCAACCTGTACATGCAGTCCGGCAATTCCGGCCCCATGGTACAGCGCGCCTCCAAAGTGGGCACGGCGGGCACAATCAAGCCGGGCACGCTGGAAATGTCCAACGTGGACCTTGCATCCGAGTTTACCGACATGATCGTTACCCAGAGGGGCTTCCAAGCCAACTCCAGGACGATTACCACCAGCGATCAGATGTTGGAGGAACTCGTGAATCTGAAGCGTTAACGGGCTTACCCGCGGCAAGGGTGAACGCACCCTTGCCGTGTGGTTAAAACTTTTTTGTGAAAAAGCCGGCCGAAAATGCTTCAGGGCGTTTTCGGTATCCTGCTGTAAAGAGGAAGCGCCAGGGGAAATAACATCATAAAGGAAGTTGTGTATGATCAGAGTAACACGCCTAAATAAGGAAGCTTTCCTTGTCAACAGCGATTTGATCGAATTCGTGGAGGAAACGCCGCATACGGTGATTTCCATGATGTCCGGGCGCAGATTGGTTGTTTCAGAGCCTTCGGATGAAGTGTGCCGCTTGATTATCGAATACAAGCGGCAGGTCTTTAGCAAGACTCTACCTGAAACAACGGAAAGTTAGAGGGGTACGGCTTTGGAATTAACAACAATTATCGGCATCGTTTCGGGCCTTGCGGCCATCATCATTTCTATACTCATCGACAAGGGCGGCGATTTAGGCAGCTTTGTTAACCTCCCTTCCGTATTTATCACCGTGGGGGGATCGATCTTCGCCACCGTTGCCGCGTATCCGGGCAAGGTTCTCAAGTCTCTGATGCAGGTTATGAAAAACGCGTTCCGCAAAAAAGATATCGACCTGCAAAAAGATATCGAGATGATTATCTCCATAGCCAACGTGGCGCGCCGTGAAGGTTTGCTCGCGCTGGAAGACGCGGTAACTAATATCGACAGCCCCTTTTTCCGCAAGGGCGTCATGCTTGTAGTAGACGGCGCCGATCCGGAGCTCATTAAAAATGTCATGGAAGCGGAAATATACTTCATACAGGACAGGCACGCCAAAGGCCAGGCCGTTCTTGAAACGCTTGGCACCATGGCGCCCGCCTTCGGCATGATCGGCACGCTGATCGGCCTTATCAACATGCTTAAAAACTTGGACGATCCAGATTCGCTGGGGCCGGGCATGGCTGTGGCATTGCTCACAACCTTATACGGTTCGGTGCTGGCCAATCTTATATTTATACCTCTGGCAAAGAAGTTGAAATTGCAAACCGCAGATGAAACGCTGGAAAAAGAGCTGCTGCTCGAGGGCTTGCTTTCCATTCAGGACGGCGAAAACCCGCGTATCATCAAAGATAAGCTGTACTCCTTCATAGCGCGCAGCGAGATCAAAGACGAAGACGGGCAGCAAAAGGGCGGAAAAGCGGAGACAGAGGAGATCTCGAATGAGTGAGCGTAAAAAGCCACCGGAAGCGCAGGAAGAGGGCGCGCCTGCGTGGATGTGTACCTACGGGGACATGGTCACGCTGATATTGACTTTCTTTATTCTGCTATTCTCCTTTTCAACGATCGACGCGAAAAAATGGGAAGAGGTCGTGGCCTCCTTCACGGGCGCGCGCATGATCGTTATCCAGCCGCTGGACCCCGGTGCGGTGGAAAAGGGCTTTGATTTTCCTACGCCGCGGCCCACGCCGCCCGCCAATGAAGAGCAAAAAGAAGAATTTGACGAACTGTACCAGCGCATCAGGCAGCATATTCAGGATAACGACCTGGAATCGCAGTTGGCCGTAGATAAATCAGATGATGTTATTCTTTTGCGCGTAACAGATTCCATCCTGTTTGACTCCGGTAAAGCGGATATCAAGCCGGAGGCGCATACCCTACTCGCCAAGGTGGCACAGCTGTTTGATGAATACGAGACAAGTATTGCGGGCATTCGCATAGAAGGCCATACGGACAACGTGCCCATACATACCGCGCAGTTTAACGATAACTGGGACCTTTCCACAGCACGCGCCACGGGCGTTTTGCGTTTTTTCCTCACGCGTTCCGTCATACCGCCGCCCAAATACACGGCCTCCGGTTATGGGGAATATCATCCCGTTGCCTCAAACTTAACGGACGAGGGAAAGACACAAAACAGGCGTGTTGATTTTGTGATACAGGGCGTTCAAAATAACTGAAACGGCGAGGATAATTCGACATGAATAAAAAACTCCTAATCATTCTTATCGCGGTCATCGTGCTGCTCGGAGGAGCGGCGGCGGCGTATTTCCTCTTGTTTGCAGAAAAAGAGGCCCCACCCGAACCGCGAAGCACCTATGTGCCGGGTGAATACTTTGTAACCAATATCAAAGACAGCGCCAGCCTAGTGAAGGTCACGATCGTTCTTGAGGTGAATAAGGCCGCGGATGACGTTGAGTTTCAGGCGTTCCTGCAGGCGAATAATCATATCATCCGCGATACGATTATCTCGGTTATGCGCAGCAAAACTTACGAGGAATTGATGGCGCAGGACGTGAAAAGTATGCTTTCCAGCGAGATCGTGAGTCAGGTGAATCAAAATCTTGGAATTGATAATGTAAAAGCGATCTATTTGAACGATTATATGGTACAATAACAATATATAGCGCGTATTGCCCGTTGCTCCCCCATATAAACGGCGGTGCGCGCCTATAAGGGGATGGAAAGCAAGACCAACCGTGTAGCGGGAAACTTTCATGTAAGGAGCAAAAGCACATTGGCTGATATACTTTCTCAAAGTGAAATAGACGAGCTATTACTAGCGTTGGCGTCCGGCCGGGATACAAAGCAGGAACAGCCCACGGAAGAAAAGCCCGCTGATGATGTGCATCCATACAATTTCCGCACAGCCAACAAGTTTTCAAAAGAGCAGATTCGCATGCTGCACTTTATTTATGAAAACTTTGCGGGCCGGTTGGCGACGTTCCTGTCCGGTACCCTGCGGGCGATGTGCGAAGCGGAGGTCGTATCCGTCGAGGAGCAGACATTTGGAGAGTTTAACAACTCGCTTCCATCCCCTGCTTTTCTGGCGATTTTCGATATGCCGCCTTTAGCGGGCTCGTCCATGCTTGAGCTTTCCTCCGCCGTATCCTACGAGATCATCAGCCGCCTTTTTGGCGGCAAGGGCCAGTTTGAACCCGAACCGAGCAAGCTGTTCACCGATATTGAAGTATCCATACTTACCCGTGTTGTGCAACAAATGCTTTCCGTCATGGATGCCAGCTGGGAGCGCATCACCACCGTACGCACATCCCTGGACAGAATAGAAACGAGCGCGCAGTTTGCGCAGATCGTGGCCGCCAACGAGCCGATCATCATCATTACCATGAACGTAAAAATTGGCGACGTTTCGGATCTGGTAAACATTTGCATCCCACATATAGCCATTCAGCCCATAGCCAAGCAGCTTGCAACGGCTACATGGTATACCGACAGGCGCGGATCCGCCTCGGGCGACGGCACGGAACTGATCGCCGCAAGCCCGCGCATACACAACACAAACGTTACGCTGCACGCCATGTTCGGCACGACCATGGCAACCATACAAGACGTAATCAATCTGCAGGAAGGCGATATCATCCGCGTAGATCATCCGGTGCGCGAGGATATTACCGTGCTGGTTGAACACATTCCTAAGTTTAAGGGGCGCATTGGTACGGCGGGGAAACGAGTCGCCATCAAAATATCGGAAATCTTGAAGGAGGCAACGGAGGATGAATAATCCAACGGAAACCGATGATATGGAAAATATGGATATGAATGAAATGCTCGGAGCAATTGAAAGCGAGCTGAGCAGCGAGTATGAGCTGAATGACGAAGAAAAGGACATACTTGGCGAAATAGGCAACATATGCATGGGTACCTCCGCTACCACGCTTTCCACACTGCTGGGCAAGAAGGTTATGATTACCACGCCCAGAGTTAAAGTGTCGCATAGCGCGCAGGAACTGGGCCATTACAAAAAGCCGTTTCTGGCCGTGGAAGTGTCCTATACGGAGGGCGTGGATGGCTACAATATCCTGCTCATGCAGGAACCCGATGTCAAGATCATCACAGATATTTTGATGGGCGGCGAAGGCATTTGCGATCCGGACATGGAAATTGACGAGCTTCATTTTTCCGCCATTAGCGAGGTAATGAACCAAATGGTGGGCTCGTCTTCCACCTCGCTTTCCAACCTCATCATGCGCACAGTGAATATTTCACCGCCACATGTGCGCCGCATCGTGCTCGAGGATGAAGACCTGGGCACGCTGGCCTGTCACAACGATGTAGTGATAAAGGTTAGCTTCGATATGGAAATAGAGGGCGTGCTGCAAAGCGAACTTATGCAGCTGCTGCCCTTCAAGTTTGGTAAGGAACTGGCACAGGAGATGATGGCGCCGGCTATGAGCGAGCCCGCGCCCGCTCCCGCGCCAACTCAGGCCCCGGCGCCTGCTCCGGCGCCCGCGCCCGCGCCGAAACCCGCACCTGCACCCGCTCCGGCGCCCGCTCCCGCGCCAAAGCCAGCGCCAAGGCCGGCGCCCGCACCCGCAGCAAGGCCCGAGCCCATGCCGCAGAATCGTGTGGGCGTGCGCTCCATGGAATATGATTCCTTCGAAGAAGCCGAATACCAAAGCGTGCCGGGCGGCGAGAATATCGGACTTATACTCGATGTGCCGCTGCAAATCACTGTGGAATTGGGCAAGTGCAAGAAGAGCATCAAAGAAATTCTTGCGCTGAGCATGGGATCGGTTATTGTGCTTGACAGGCTGGCGGGAGAAATGGTCGATATTATGGTAAACGGGAAACTGTTTGCGCGCGGGGAAGTTGTGGTTATCGATGATAACTACGGCGTGCGCGTGACGGATATCGTGGCCGTGCCGCTGGGATAAGATGGGATTTATAGTCGTTTTTAAAAGGGTCACCACGGTGGCCCTTTTTGGTGCAAGAAAGTTTTTTGATATAGGGGCGGGTTTTGCAAAACGGGGGCCGTAGCACCAAGAAGCTACGGCCCCTTACCTTATCTTCAAATGCAGAACGACGCACCAGTGCCTAAAAGAGCTTTATCCGTGCACACAAAATAGGCCTGACGATTTCGACTTACCACTTGAAGGCAATTCCGTATATGATTGTTTGAAAGTTAAGCGGAGTCGAGCAGGTATATCGTGCAGCCGCTTTGGTTTCGCATCATTTTGTTGTGTAGCTTGTTGGTGTTATATGCCAACGCGTATAGAAGCACCTCGGTGAAAACATTGCCCT
>JAVBPK010000092.1:0-38381 GCA_031549625.1 Eubacteriales bacterium | reverse complement strand
GCAAGAAAAAGCTTTCAATCCGTGGGCAAGGACGACATGTGCGTCCGCAGCCCACACCTTGGGCATTTTGCCGCCCGCGAGCCCGGAGGGCGAGAGGTAAAATGCCGTAATCCCGTCGAAAAACAGAGTTTTTCGACGGCCAGAACAACGCCCGCGTTCATGCGGGCGTTGTTGTTTATCTGCTGTTAGTTTCAGGGGTTCTTTTTCGCTTCCGTATTGGTGTGCCACACGCCGGTATTGGTCGTGGTCACAGCCTGATTGGCATATTGGGTTTTCAGTTGGTTAATTTTATCTTGCGGAGCGGATGTCGTAGGGTAAAAGCCGCGCTGGCTCATGTCGTTGAATACGTCAAATTGGATAGCGTGCTCGTCGTTGAGGATGTCCAGCATTATTTTTTGCAGGTTGGGGCAGGCGCATTCATTTGAAAAAGTGTTAAACATGCCTGTTGCGCCCTTCTGGGCGGTGAGTGCGTCCTGCAGAATTTCTTTTTCCGTAAAATTGCTATTTTGCATGGTTGTTTCCTCCTCCTTAAAGCTGGCTGTACAGTTTGTTAAAGTGTTCCTGATGCTTGTTCGCGATGGATTGCAATTTGCTGCGGATTTCCTGGTCTGTGGTGATTTCGGCAAGCATGTTGAATTTTTTGACGAGCAGCTCTTCGCTGCCAAGCAAATCGCCCAGTGCCGAAACTTCTTTTTCTGTCAAATTGGTATTCATACGATCCTCCTGTGAAGTTGCTGGCATTAGTATGTCAGGAAAAACTGCCAAGTATACCCGTAAATAGAAAACAAATATAAATGAAAGAGATAGGGCGATTTGCCCTATCCCTCAGCGTGTCGATACTATTTTAAGGCTGTGGCACGATCCTCTTCTAAGAAGCACAGCCCATAAAATCCTAAAGCAGAGTCTCCCATTTCTCCACAAGCGCCTTGATATCCGCCTCCAATATATTCAGCTTCAGCGGCATATCAGGCGAGCGTCGGTTTTTATTGAGGTCAAGCAGGTCTTGCATCCGCTGCAGCTGTTCGCGAATGCCAAAATCTTGCTCTGTGGAGCGCAAATCGAACACGGTGGTAGGCGTGGTAACGACGCGCGGTTGTTCCAAGGTGAGCTCCAGCGCATCGCCGAGATACGGGATGAATGTGTCGTGGCCGTCGTGCTGCAATGTTTGCGAAAGCGTTAAAAGCGATTCCGTTTCGCCGTGTACGAGCACGATCTTTCTGGGTTTGGGCGAAATGGCGTTTGCCCATTGCAGTAGTTCGTTCTGGCCGGCATGGCCGGAAAATCCATCAATTTGCACGATGGCGGCATTTACGCGCACCTCCTCGCTGAAGAGCTTTACTTTCTTCACACCTTCGATCAAAGCGCGGCCAAGGGTACCTTGGGCTTGGTAGCCGGCAAAGAGCACGGTGCTGTCCGCGCGGTACAGGCTGTGCTTTAAATGGTGGCGGATACGGCCCGCGTCACACATGCCGGAAGAGGATATGATGATCTTCTGCCCTTTGATATCGTTAATCATCTTGCTCTCGTCAGCGGTTTGGGCAACGCGAAGAGAGGGAAAATCGAAAGGCGAGCCGTCTTTAGCCATCTCCATGGCTTCATCATCATAATAACCTTTTGCGCAGCGTTCGTACACCTTTGTGGCTTCGATGCCGAGCGGGCTGTCGATAAACACGGGTACGTCGGCAAGCGCGGGCAGTAGATTCTTTTTTAGTATCCGCTTGATGTAGTATAAAAGTTCCTGCGTGCGGCCCACGGCAAAGGATGGAATGAGCAAATTGCCGCCTCGGGCAAGCGCTGTGCGTATGACATTGCATAATTCCGCTTCTTTGTCATGATCGCTGGAAAGCGCGTGCGTGCGGTTGCCGTATGTACCTTCCATAATTACGTAGTCCGCCTCGGTAATGGCCACGGGGTTGCGGATGATGGGGCGGTCTGCGCGGCCAATATCGCCGGAAAATACAAGTTTTGTGGTTCGTTCTCCGTCTTTTGCCCAAATCTCCACGGCAGCGGAGCCAAGCAAGTGTCCCATATCGCGCAGGCGCACTTGTATGTCGGGGAAAAACTGGATGGTTTCGTCGTAGCTGATGCCCCGAACCAGCTTAAGGGTATCTTGCGCGTCCTGCAAGGTGTACAGAGGGTCGACGGGGGGCTTGCCCGCCCGCTGGTTTTTGCGCGATTGCCATTCGGCCTCCTGTTGCTGGATGTGGGCGCTGTCCGGCAGCATGATGGTGGAAAGCTGAGCGGTAGCTTCGGTGCAAAGGATGGGGCCGGAAAAGCCGCGTTTGACAAGCAAGGGCAAAAGCCCGCTGTGGTCGATATGCGCGTGCGTGAGTATTACGCCGGAAATGCTGGCGGGGTCAAACGGCAAGTCGGATTCTCCGTAGATTCCGTCTGTGTCGGCGCCTTGGCGCATGCCGCAATCCACGAGCAGATTGCCATGGTCCCAGGAAAGCATGTGGCATGAGCCGGTAACGGCGCGCGCCGCGCCTAAAAATTCGATTTTCATGGTAGTTTGCCTTTCAACTGTTGTCGCTTTTGCCGCGTAACGGCAAGCCGTTTGTATAGGGGAATGTACGTAACGTGCGGATAGCGGCATATAAATGCCGAAAACACGTCGGCCGCAAGTCGTGGTTGCGGCCGATCTGGGTTGCTATTGGTTTTGCGCGGGCGCAATTTGATCGCGGCCGTGGCAGAAATACGCTAGGGCGATGGTGCCCGGGCCGCAATGCGAGCCGATGACGGGGCCCACGGGATAAACGCGCACAGAATGAGGTTTGAGCTGTTCGCGCAACTGTTCCGCCAAGGCTTCAGCCTCGGCAAGACAGTCCGCGTGTGCCAGCACGATATCCTGTTCTGCCGGGCTGTCGATCGTTTCTATGCATTTTTCAAGCAGGAATTTCAGCGCTTTTTTGCGGCCCTTTACTTTTTCCAGCGGCACGAGTTTGCCTTCGGCGCTTACGTAAAGCACAGGTTTCAGTTCGAGTACGTTGCCAAAGAAGGCGGCGGCGCCGCTAACGCGGCCGCCACGGCGCAGGTACTCCAGGCTGTCTACGGTAAACAGCGCGCAGGCGCGTTGTTTGTTGGCTTCCACCCAGTCGCGTATTTCGTCAAGCGATTTGCCGTCTTTTTGCATTTGCGTGGCCTTTTCCACAATGATGGCAAGCGGGGCGGAAATAGCCAGCGTATCGATCAGTTCTATGCGCCGTTCCGGGTATTTTTCGCGCAGCTCGTTTGCGGCGGTCATCTCACAGTTGAATGTGCCGGACAGGGCGGAAGAAAAACCGATATGGAGAATGTCCTTGCCGCGTTGCAGGAAAGGCTCAAAGTATTCGAGCGCTTCGTTAGGGTTGCGTTGTGCGGTAACCACGGTGGCGCCGCCGCGCATGGTGGCATAAAAGGCGGGAATATCCGTTTCCCTGCCAAGGTCGTAAAAAAATTCCTGGTCGTTGACGATATAAGGCATGCGCAAGACAGGAACGCCGGTCTCGTCTTCCCATTGGTAGGGGACTTCCGCGTTTGATTCCGTGGTAATGACAAAAGTGCTGTCAATCATTGTTGTTGCATCTCCTTTACTCATCACGGTTGCGCCCATAAAAGGCAATGCCAATAGCGTCCGGCCCTGCGTGGCATCCGGGAACCGGACCCATGGGCACGATGGAGGCATCGTCGCAACCGAGTTCTGTGATTAAAAAATCCCGCAAGCGCGCCGCTAAATCGGGAGCATCAGCGTGGGTAATGAGGATGGTTTGATGCTCAAGCGCCAAACCCACTTGGCGCATGCGTTCTAATATGGCGGAAAATGCGTCGTGCTCGTCCTTGCAGCGGCATATCTGCCGCAAATTGCCGCCGGCGTCCATCTCCAACAGCAGGCGCCTGCCCTGCTTCATGCCCAGCATCCCCCCGCGAAAAACGCCGGAAGCGCGTGCCCAGAGCAGATTGTCCGGCAATAGCAGGCCGTTGATATGCGAACGGTTGTCGAGCACCCAATTGGCTACTTCATCGATGGTGGCGTCATCCTTCTGCATAATGGCGGCTTCGCGCACGAGCATACCCTGTGCAACGGAGGAACAAAGCGTATCCACGAGTACGATGCGGCGCGCCGGATAGCGTTGCAATAAGCTGGCCCGGGCCTCGGCGGCGGCAAAAAAGGAATCGCTCAAATAGCGGGATATGCTCAAATGCAATACATTGCGCCCCGCGATAAGATGCGGTTCCCAAAGGGCGAGGTATGTCTGGCTGGTGGCCGGTGAAGTGGTGGCTTCGGCAGCGTTTGAGCCGGCGCCGGCGCTTCGCATGGCTGAGAAAAACGCGGAAAAGTCGGAATCCAGCCCAGGCTGATACGTAAAAACGGCGTCATCAAGCGCACAATAGATTTGTGCGAAGCCGACCTTTTGCGCGAGCGGCGTAAACAGAGGGAGATCGGCGCCCGTATCCGTACAAATTGTGTATGGCTGCATGCCCAATATGCCCTTTCAGCAAAATGTTGGCCAAAACCCCAGCATTGGATGGCATTTATTATATCCTATTTATACGCTTTTTACAAAAGGAATTATGCCAGCATATAACCATATACGCAGCGCATCAACAAAATATCCGGTTTCTCGATATGCGCATTGACATGAAATAAAGGGGTTGTTATAATTTAACCAACCGGTTGGTTGGGGGGTGGGGTTATGGAAAACATATCGGAAAATCAAACAAAACAGCAGATCATACTTTCAGCGACCGGCCTGTTTGCGGCGAAGGGCTTTCACGGCACCAGCGTGGAGGAGGTAGCCAGGCACGCAGGTGTAAACAAGGCGACCATTTACTACTACTTCAGCAGCAAACAAGCGGTTTTGGACAATATCATCGAAGGCTTTCTGGATAGATTCACAGCCAACGTGGCCGGGGTATTGCGGCTGGAAAGCGTGCAGCAAATATTCCTGAAGGGCGTGCGGCAGGAGGGGGAAACCTTTTTTGTGAACGATGGTACCACAATCAGTCAGATCGCGGGGCTGCTGGACACATGGCTGGGCCATATGCTCCAACTATTCGAAGACGAACGGGAGATATTGCGCATCATGTTTGCGGAATCCGTAAAGGACGGCGAAAATAAAGCGCTTCTTTTGCGCCTGTCCGACATACTTGCCTCCGGAAGAGCATATGGAGATATGGCGATGGACAAACAAATGCCGCAATTATTCGGCCAAACGCTTGTCATGAAGTTTTTTGGCGGCTTATTGCCGTTGGCGTACTATGCCGTATGTGAAGATACATGGCAAGAGCACTATGGCATGAAAAAGGAGGTACTGCAGGCGGGCCTGACGAACATGTTTCGCGCGGTATTGCTTGGGTATTTCCGCATGGATAACGGGCCAAAAAAGAATAGCAAAGCGGGGGAAGCGCCATGCAAGAACTCATAACAGGCAAAGGCATTCGCAAAATATACCAGACAGGCGAAGTGACGGTAGAAGCGCTGCGCGGTTTGGATATTGCGCTGTATGAAGGCGAGATGGTCGTCATACTGGGCCCCAGCGGTTCCGGCAAATCCACGCTCCTCAATATATTGGGGGGCATCGACGCTGCGACGGAAGGGGAACTCCTGTACGACGGCAAAAACCTGTGCGGCGCAAGCGAACGCGCATTAACTCGGTACAGGCGGCACGCGGTCGGGTTTGTATTCCAGTTTTACAATCTCATGCCAAACCTCACAGCGCGCGAAAATGTCAAATTAGCCACGAATATCGCCATCGATCCGCTGGACGTAGACGAAGTATTGCGCGACATCGATATGTCGGACAGGGCGAAACATTTTCCGTCCCAGCTTTCAGGCGGCCAGCAGCAAAGGGTGGCCATCGCGCGCGCGGTGGCAAAGAACCCGCGCATGCTGTTGTGCGATGAACCGACAGGCGCGCTGGATGTGGAAACAGGCATACAAGTGCTAAAAGTGTTGCGCCATTTCAACAAAGAATATGGAAAAACCGTGGCGATCATCACGCATAACGCGAGCATAGCGGATATGGCGGATAGAGTGCTCACCATCCGTGACGGCCGCATAGCGAAAATAAAGAAAAACGCGAATCCGGTATCGCCGGAGGAGGTCGCCTGGTAAATGAGCGGAGCATTGCTGAAAAAAGCCCTGCGCGATTTACGCAGCCATGCTGGCGCCTATTTGGCCTGCGCCATGCTGATGGCTATCGGCGTAGTGTTTTATTCATCCATGACTCGGGTGGCGGCAAACATGCCGGTGGCGCAACATCAATTTTACGAGGATTATCGGTTTGCGGATGCCTTCGCGCAGGTAAGGGCGCTGCCCGCCTCGCGCATAGAGCGGCTAAACGCTATAGAGGGCGTCAAAAAAGCGTCCGGCAGGCTGACTGCAAATGCCCGCGTGGTAGATATGGGCCGCGAAGATACGATTGAACTAAAGCTGATCTCCTATGATCCTGCGGAGGCAGACCGTGTAAACGATATATCCGTCATAACAGGCGCTGCGCCTTCATCGGGCGCATATAGCGTGCTGCTCAACGAAATGTTTTACAACACAAATGGGTTAACAGAGGGCGATACCATCACGATAGCACTGCGCGGACGCAAGGTAAGCCTTACGGTAAGCGGCAGCGTGCAAATGCCGGAATACATTTATCTCACGCCGGAAGGCGCGATTATGCCGGATGATAAAAGCTACGGCGTCGCGTATGTGCCGCTGGATGTGCTGGAAAGCCTGCTGGACAGGCGGGGCGAGGTAAACGACGTGGCGTTCCTGTTCGAGCAAGGAATAGAATTCGATAATATGGAACGCGTGCTCAAGGACGCGCTGGCGCAGGGCGGGCTTATCAAACTCATTCCGCGCAAAGACCAAACAAGCCACAATATGCTTGAAACCGAAATGTTAGGCATCCAAAGCATGGTAAGCGTAGTGCCCGTCATATTCCTGCTGCTGGGTGCGCTCATCATGAGCGTGGTAATCAAGCGTATGGTAGAGCAGCAGCACGCGCAAATCGGCCTGATGAAGGCGTTCGGGTATGCCCAGCGCGATATCATTTTGCACTATGCCATTTACGGCGTGGTGATAGGCTTGCTTGCTTCGGTGATAGGCGGTGTGCTGGGCGCGTTGGTTGCGGGGTACATGGCGGATCTATACACGGCCTATTTTGTAATGCCGGGCATTTCCGGCAGTTTTTCGCTGGGCGATGTGTTTTCGCTTTCTGTATTGGCGCTGATGTTTGGCGTGGGCGCCAGCTTGTATGGGGCGAGGGGTGTCTTGCGGCTAAGCGCGGCGGAATCCATGCGCCCGCCGGCGCCGCCAAGCGGCAAGCCTATTATATTGGAACGCATACGCGTATTTTGGAACGCGATAAGCGCGATTACGCAGCTGTCCCTGCGCAATCTGTTTCGCTCGCGTTCGCGCTCGTTGCTCACATTCATTGGCCTTTCCGTCTGTTACATGCTGATGGCGGCGGTGTTTGCGTTTAATCCCATGGTAGATTACATGATGAAAGAAAATTTTGTCGCTGTGCAGCAATACGATTTAAAAATAAGCCTGACGGATATGGCGGAAGCGAACAGCGTGGCGGCGGCGCTAAATCATATGAGCGAAGTGGAAAAGGTTGAGCCGGTATTGGAGCTGCCGCTCACGGTGCGCAAAGGTTCGCAAAGCGAGGATATGGTGCTGATGGCGCTCCCGCGCGGAGCTACGCTCTACCAGTTGTTCGATGATAAAAGGCAGCGAGTGCGCATGCCGGAACGAGGGCTGGTCATGACATACCGCATGGCCGAAAAGTTGCATGTTTCCGTTGGGGATTCGGTTTTGCTGGATATCGCGTATCCCGATGAAGAAGTGTATGCCACGGTTACGGCGCTAAGCGAGCAATACACCAGCAACTACATTATAACGGACAACGCGTATCTATCAACGCTTCTGCGCACGCAGGAGATGGCCTCGGGGGCATTGCTCACGGTGGATAAAGCGAACAGCGCGCGCTTAAGAGAAAAGCTAAACGACGCCAGCGGCGTAGCGGGCGTAATGGATCTGGAACAAATGCTAAAGACGCTGACCACCACCATGGAAACATCCATGAGCATGCTGTACGTTATGGCGGTCATGGCGGTTTTTGCCGGGTTTGCCATCGTGTATAACGCCAGCGTCGTCATCCTGTCGGAACGCACGCGTGAGCTGGCGTCCATGCGCGTGTTGGGTTTCACTTTGGCGGAAACCGTGCGCGTGGTGGCGATGGAACAGCTGCTGCTGTGTGCGGCGGGAGTGCTGATGGGCTTGCCTATGGCAGGGTATATCATGCAGGCGCTTTCAGAAGCCATGGCGACAGACGCGTTTGCGATACCAACCGATGTGCCGTTTTCGGCGCATATAACGAGCGTGTTCAGCATGCTGTCGGCCTGGATAGTAGCCATGCTGGTGGCGGCGCGCAAAGTACGGCGCACACCCATGGCGGAAGTGTTAAAGGGGCGGGATTAAAAAAGAAAGCCGGAAAAGCACACGGTTCGCGTAAGCCGGAATGATCGCAAATACGGTAAAGCAAGATAAAAAGACGGCAACGATAAGGATGGACGGAGGGATACCATGAAAAAGCCGGAAACAAAAGGCGCGCTGAAGAAATTCTGGTCAAATAAAAAATTGCGTTGGATCACCATAGGTGCAATTGCCTTGCTGACGGTGGGGGCAGGGGCAAGCTACTCCGCTTCGGCTGGGAAGTCGGTGGATGCCATGGCTGCATCCGTGCAGGAGCTCTCCAGCAGTTTCTACGAGGACGGCATCGTCTGCGCACAGGAGCGCAGCGTGGTGAGCGCGGATATCGGCGGCAAGGTTGTGGCCGTACACGTAAAAGAGGGCCAAAGCGTAAAGAGCGGCGACGCGTTATTAGAAATGGATACGGCGGCGATAGAGGCGGAAAAGGCCCTGCTGCAGGCGGATCGCAGCGCGCTGATGGCATCGTGGGAACAGTCGCGCAGCAGCGCCGAACAGCAGATAGCCGCGCTGGAGGCGCAAAAGGCGGGCGTCAACACGGCGGATATCAGCCGCTTCTACGAAACACAGGTGTTGCTGCTGGAACAGTCTATGGATCCTTCCGTCGCAAACAGCGTCGCGTGGTCGTTTAAAGCTATGATGGCGCAAACGCAGTTTCGCATGAATGAAACAGGCATGTCCTCGGCGGAGCGCATGACATTGCAAGGCCAGCTGGACAGCGCAAAGGCGCAAAGCGCGGCCATCAACAACCAGATAAAACAGTACGACCTGCAAGCGGAAACGCAATTGATCGCCCTGCGTGAAAAGCTGGCTGCTACGGCGGATCCCCAGTTGCAGGCGGAATATCAGGCATTGATCGATAAAATGGAAGATCCGGACAATAGCGTTTCCGCCTCGTATGACGAAATGCAGCGGGTGGCGGACGCGCAAGTGCAAAGTTTGCAGGGCGCGCTTGGGGGCGATGGCGAGACATCCGCGGAAACCAGAATGGCGCTGCAGAGCGAGCTGCGCGCTTTGCAGGAACAGTACAACCAATACATCTACAACACCCAGGCGCAGGTGATTTCGCTGATGGCGCAGCAAGAGCAGGCGGCGTCCGCCCAAAGCAGTGCGCGCAGTACGCGCAGCAAGCTGAATAAGCAGATCGGCCTGTTGGAAGAATCCATGCAGGACGGTTCCGGAACGGCCAGCTATTATGCCGCGCAGCTGGAACGTGTAGATGCAGGTATGCAAGAGCTCGACCGCCAGCTGGCGCTGGCAAAGGTCATAGCGCCCATCGACGGCATGCTGGGCGCATTGCCGGTTAAGGCGGGGGAATATTTGCAGGCGGGCAGCCAGATTACAGAGGTTGTGGACGCGTCCGTGTTAAAGGTGGAATGCATGCTGCTCACAGAGGATTCATCCGGCGTATATCCGGGTATGCAGGCGGAACTCATTTGGGAATGCAGGGACGGCGACAGAACGTACGCCTGTGAGGTGCAGGAAGTATCGTCGTTGGCCGTGGATAGCGTTTCGGCGGTGGGCCTGAGTGAACAACGGGTAAAAGTCGTGCTGCTGCCCAAATTTGCGGAAGGCGAAGCATTCCCCGGGGATGGCTATCGGGTACGAGTGCGCTTTACCACAGCAAAAGAAAGCGCGCTTGCGGTACCCAAAAGTGCGGTGCTGCAAACGGAATTTGGCGATGCCGTGTTTGTATTGCGTGATGGGGTAGCTACGCTCGTGCCGGTGCAAATCGGCCTGGAAAGCGGGAATATGATAGCGGTGCGAAGCGGGCTGAGCGAGTTCGATATCGTGGTGAAGGACCCGGGCGCCACGGACGTACGTGAGGGCGAAACGGTGCGCATCACCCAGTAGGTGAAAACAAGCGCACACCGCCAAATAGAAATTCGTTTTAAATCTTTGCCAGAATTTTTTCTTCAGGAATAAATTGCAGCAGTATTTCGTGCAGTTCCTGAATATCGATGGGTTTGGAAAGGTACGCGTTCATGCCGTTTGCAAGGTATAGCTCACGCATGCCGAGTATGGCGTTTGCCGTAAGGGCCACGATGGGTGTCTCCTTGTTTTGTCGCGAGTAGGCGCGAATCTGGGCCGTGGTTTGTATGCCGTCCATTTCCGGCATCATATGGTCCATAAATATCAAATCATACGCTTGCCTGTTTGTCATTTCGATGGCAAGATGGCCGTTCGAAGCGGTGTCGGGTTCGATATCGTATTGGCGCAGCAGTTCCGCGCAGACGAGCAGGTTGATGTCGTTGTCGTCCACGATCAACACGCGCACATCCGGCGCGCAAAATTCGCCCAGTGGGGAAGAAAAAACGGTGCCGTCGTCTTGTTGGAGGGGATGCTTTCCCAGGTATTTAACTATGGAAGTAATAAGCGCAGGTTCATAGATCAGGTCAACGCCGGCAGGGACGGAGGAAGTATCATGCAGCGAGAGTATGGCTATTTTCCGCGCGCTTGCAAGGCAGTCGGCACTAAATACTTTGTGCGCCCAAATGCGGTGAGCGTAAAACACATGCGTGTAAGCGGTTTGGGGTAAAAGTGCAAACTCTTCTGGTGAGGAGCAAAAGTCGATGGCCACGCCAAGCCGGTTAAGAGAGGACCGGGACAGCCCGCAGCTTTCATCCAGCAGCATCAACACGCGCAGCCGTTTATCCAACTGGTGAAGCTGGATGATGGAACTGACGCCGCAGTCGGCTTGTATGACGGAAAAAATAAAGCGCGTGCCTTGGCCGTAGGCGCTTTCCACGCGGATAGTGCCGCCCATTAATTCCACGATGCGTTGGGAGATAACAAGCCCAAGGCCGGTGCCCTCGTTCAGGCGGTTGTTTTCCATATCGAGCTGGCTGAAAGCGTTAAACAGGTTTGGAATGTCTTCTTCTTTTATGCCGATGCCCGTGTCGCTGATTACAAAATCCAGCCGCACGTTGCCGTTCATAAGAGGCGTAGATTCTACAGCGAAGCGAACATGCCCCTGCTCGGTAAATTTTATGGCATTGTTTAGCAGGTTAAAAAGCACCTGTTTCAGGCGTAGGTCATCCCCAAACATCTGCGCGGGCAAATGGGGAGAAATATCCGATATCAGGTTGATGCCCTTTCCGGACGCTTTTAAGTACATGATATTGATGACGTCGTTCAGCAAAGAGAGCGTGCTGTATGTTTGCGGCACCAGCTCCATTTTGGAAGCGGTTATCTTGGAATAATCCAGTATATCATTGATGATCTTAATGAGCGTATGGGAAGCGGAAGAGATGTTTCGAATATACGTCGCCTGTATATCGTTCAAAGGCGTCATCAACAAAAGGTCGCTCATGCCTTTGATCGCGTTCATCGGCGTACGGATTTCATGGCTCATGTTCGCCAGAAACGCGCTTTTAGCCGAAGAAGACGCTTCGGCCTTTTCTTTTAAGAGGATGATCTCCGTCATATCCACAAGCACAAGCACAGCGCCCATGCAGTCGCCGCTTTGCCCAAACGTAGGGGAAACGGTCACTTCATAATGAAAAACGGTTTCGTGCCTGTCCAGCACGCGTTCATGGTATTTTTGGCGCAGCTGTGTTTGGATGGCAAGGTTGCAGTAGGTCTCCATCTTTGCTGCCCAGTCTTTGGGGAAGCGGCGCGCAAACAGTTCGCCTATACGCTGTCCGGTCAGGTCGTTGGCGCTGGAATATTCCAGGTGCTCGCAGGCGGTGCCGGTGCCAAGGATAAAGTGAAGCTCTTGGTCAAGCACAAATATCATGACCGGGCAAGTGGAGAGCAGCAGCTGGTTGTAGCGGAACTGCGCTTCGCGTTCAGCGGAATTAAAATCGCGCATACGCTCGATGTTTTGCGTCATAACGGCATTGTATTGCTTTGCGCGCTCCAGCCGCACGATTCTGCGGCGCAAGTTTTCGCATTCGCGCTGGCTGATGATATACAGTTCTTCATAGTCCGGGCCGTTAGTCATGCATAAAATTCCTTTACAGCGCCATCAATGTCAGCGAGGAATGCAGGGAACGGTTTAGCGCTATACCGTCCGCGCAGCCGATGGGACAGATTTCCCCCATCGCGTAGAACCCGCAGGCGGCAAGCGGGTTTAGCAGCTCGCTGTTTTTGATAAAAGAGGACTCTATGGTTGTATCGCCGGATAAAACCAGGTATCGGCTGCCGCAGGAGGTGGCAAGCAGCAGGCTGTACGTATAACCGTCGTCGACGTTTTTTTGCATTTTCTGCTGCAAATCGATAAAACAGGTTTGCGCGGATTTGCGCACTTGATCGCTGGTCAGCACGCAAATGGCGATGGCGTGCCCCTCGGACATCCTTCCTGTAAAGGCGACGGCGCCGGTTTCGTAATCGATATGAACAATATGCCGCAATTTGGGTTGAGAGTCAAATGTATTTCGGGAAAAAGTGATGATGGGGCTGGAGGCGTAAGTGGCGATACAGCTGCTTAAAACTTCTGTGGGTGAAGAAAACAAGCCATTTTGCTTCATGAATTCGAGGAACGTATATTCCCCGACGCGGCGCACGACATTTTCCTCCGCTTCGGTAATGACGGCCTTAACGGGAGGGATGCTGACTTCCGCGGTGGCGGCGGCAAAGACGGGGCGAATTTTGCCGCCCAGCAGAACTAGGAGCAGTCGGTCATGATACGCTTTGCCGTTAAAGAATACGCAAGAAATATTACTCTCCAGGTCGCAAGAGGAGATAGCGCCATATTCAGGGCAATGGTTGGAAAGCCGATCCAAAATATCGGTGGTATTGTCCGGCGTAAGGTTGGTGCTGTAGGGTTGCAGCGTAAGCAAAAGCTTAGGGTCTTCGTTCAGCTGTTCGAGGGCGCGCTTGTATGTGGCGGCAATGACGTCCGCGTAATTATCCGTGGTCAATGGGTCGGAAAGCGCAATAGAGCAGCTCAAGTCGTCATCGCCGGTTACAACAAGAAAGCTTACGCTCGGTTCTTCCGGCATATCGGCGTGCATAAAGGCAAGCGCAGTGCAGCCGTAAATATCGAAAGAATACCGGCCGTAAAGGCTTTTTACGACTGTCTGGTAGTCGACAGTCGAATCGCACAGCAGAATACCTATGGAGCGGGAGCCAAATTTGACGTTTGCGTCGATTTGTTTGGCCAAGTCGTCGCAAAGATAATCGGTATCGCCAATTTCACTGGTCATTGCCGCAAAAGCCCGCATAATAATCCTCCAGCATAAAATAATTGCCAATAAACGCAATGGCCCATTATAGTAAGAAGAAAAGAGCCACTGCGGGATATAATATACTTATTTATAAAATCAAAAAGACAATGTCAATCAAAACAAGGGCAAAAATCCAATAAAAAAGGCCGATTATACAATCGGCCGAAGAGTTGCAAAACAAATGTGTTAGTATTTTGGGATTTATAGCAATATACAAATCAGACCGTTGCATCCGTCATTCACGATGCGCTGCAGCGTGCGTTGCAGCTTTTCTTGCACATTATCCGGCATACGGCCGGCTTTTCCGGCCATATTATCGCGCACAAGATCGTAAAGCGGCTTGCCGAATATGTTTGTTTGCCAAATGGCGGCGGGGTCGTGGTCAAATGTATCGGTCAGGTATTGCACCAATGCCTCCGATTGTTCCGCGCTGCCCACAATGGGGTTGATCTCCGTATGCATATCCACGCGGTAAATCTGCAGGGCGGAGGCGTTGGCTTTCAGGCGCACGCCAAACTTGTTGCCCTGCTGCACGATTTCGGGGTCTTCCAGCGCCATTTCATCCATCGCGGGCGGGACCATGCCGTACCCGATGGTTTGGGCGGCCTCCAGCGCGCCGCGGATACGGTCATATTCGCGTTTGGCGGATAAGAAGCTGCGCAAAGCGCCCATCAATTCAAAGTCATCGGAAATGTCGTAGCCGGTCTGCTCGCTGAGGATGCGGTAGAACATGCCTTCTTGCGGTTCCAAATTGAGCACTGCTTTGCCGCAGCCCATTTCCAGGTGATCCACGGTAGGCGGCTGAAAATCTTCCAGGTCGCAGAGCTTTTCGCGCAGCGTCATATAATCGCGCATGCGTGCCATGTTCGGCATTGCGTTGCGTATGGGTTCCAGCACACGGGCAAGCAGCCAATGTTCCTGCGGCAGCTGCATCAAATAGCCGGGCAACTTGATCTGCAGTAATGAAAGCGGGAATTCCATCAGCACTTGTTCCAAAAGATCGGCGGCGGAAGGGCCGCTCATGTGCAGCGCGTCCATAGCCACGACGCTAACGCCATGTTTTTCCATCAGTTCTTCGCGCAAAAGCTGGCAGCGCGTGCTGTCGGGTTCTGTGCTGTTAAGCACGATCACAAACGGCTTGCCGGTGGCTTTCAGCTCGCTGATTACGCGCGCTTCCGCGTCCAGGTAGCTCTCGCGCGGCAAATCGGTGATGCTGCCGTCGGTGGTCATAACGACACCAATCGTTGAGTGGTCTGTGATGACCTTGCGCGTGCCTAGTTCAGCGGCCTCTTCAAAGGGAATTTCCGTGTCAAACCAGGGTGTGCGCACCATGCGCTGCGTTTCGCCCTCCATGTTGCCAATCGCGCCGGGAATCCAATACCCCACGCAGTCCACCAGCCGCACATTGCAGTGGGCGTTTTCGCCAAGATCAAGGCGGACAGCCTCATTGGGCACGAATTTGGGCTGCGTGGTCATAATCGTTTTTCCCGTGCCGCTTTGAGGCAGTTCATCCACCACGCGCGCGCGGATATGCTCGTTCTCTATGCCGGGTAAGACGAGAAGATCGATAAAGCGCTTGATGAATGTTGATTTGCCGGTACGCACGGGGCCGACTACGCCGATATAAATATCCCCTTGCGTGCGCTTTGCAATATCCTGATACAGCTCCATTCTATCCATGCCGGGGCCTCCTTTAAATTAAGCATACGAATAAACAATACATATATATGTGCGGGCACATAAAAACAGACTATGATTTCGAGAAATTCCGCGCCTGTTTGAAGCGTGCGCATGTATGGCTGCTTTTCTCGCATACCATTTTGCGGTATAATGCTTCTAACGCATAGGTTGCTACAGTAAATCTATGACAGTTACCTGCAATACATACCGAAATGTGCTATTTCGGCGAGAAAGGCAGAAAAAAGCATGAGTCAGCAATCCTTTTTTGATGACCGCACGCTGAACAATCCGCTGGCAAGCAGGTTGCGCCCCGAAACATTAGAAGAGTTTGCGGGCCAGCAGCATTTGTTGGGCGAGGGGAAGGTGCTGCGGCAGTTGATCGACCAGGATCAGGTTGCTTCCATGATTTTTTGGGGGCCGCCCGGCGTGGGAAAAACCACGCTCGCCAGTATCATCGCGCGCCGTACAAAGGCGCGGTTTGTAAATTTCAGCGCGGTCATCAGCGGCATCAAAGAGATCAAACAAGTGATGAGCGAAGCGGAACAAAGCCGGCTCATGGGCGAAAAAACCATACTCTTTGTCGATGAAATCCATCGTTTCAACAAAGCGCAACAAGACGCGTTTTTGCCGTTTGTGGAAAAGGGCAGTATCATATTAATAGGCGCGACTACAGAGAATCCTTCGTTTGAGGTAAACGCGGCGCTTCTTTCGCGTTGCAAGGTTTTTGTGCTGCAACCGCTCAGCGTGAGTGAGCTTGCGGCGTTGCTGCGGCAGGCGCTAAACGATAAACGCGGGTTTGGCAGCCAGCAGGTAGAGATTTCCGAAGATTTGGTAGAGATGATTGCGGCGTTCGCAAACGGCGACGCGCGTATCGCGCTCAACACATTAGAAATGGTGGTGCTAAACGGGCTGAGAGAAGGCGACGCCACGATCGTAACAAAAGAAATACTGGAACAATGCGTCAGCAAAAAGTCACTGCTGTATGATAAAAATGGGGAAGAGCATTTCAACATCATATCCGCGCTGCACAAATCCATGCGCAACAGCGATGTAAACGCGGCCATTTATTGGCTGGCGCGCATGTTGGAGGCGGGAGAGGACCCTTTGTATGTGGCGCGCAGGGTGGTGCGGTTTGCCAGCGAGGATGTGGGTATGGCGGATAGCCGCGCGCTTGAAATCGCGGTGGCGGCATACCAGGCGTGCCATTTCATCGGCATGCCGGAATGTTCCGTGCACTTGGCGCACGCGGTGACGTATATGGCGCTTGCGCCCAAATCCAACGCGTTGGATGCGGCGTATTACGCTGCCAAGCAGGATGCGGCAAACATGCTGGCGGAGCCTGTGCCGCTTGTCATCCGCAACGCGCCAACGAAGCTGATGAAGCAGCTTGGGTATGGCGCAGGCTATCAATATGCCCACGACACAGAGGACAAGCTGACAAATATGCAGTGCATGCCGGATAATTTAAAAGATCGCGCATATTATCTGCCAACGGAGCAGGGCAGCGAAGCAAAAGTGAAAGCGCGCATGGAACAAATAGCGCAATGGCGCAAGGAACACGAACGATAGCCCCCATCGTTCCTTCATATTCTCTGAAAGTATTTGCTTTTGTACGCATAAAACCGAGCATTGGTGCTGAGTTGGCGCATGGTTACAGGCATGAATGCCTGTAACGGGCGGCGTGATGATGGTAGCAAGATACGGCATACATGCATAGAATAAGAGTGTGAGCGTATAAAGCTATCCACATCACAAAGGCATGTGTCAATAAACAATAAGCCAATAACGGAGGTTATTAAATATGGCAGTAGAAGATTGCCGCTGCATGGGCTTCTTTTGTCCGTGCGGTCATGGTCACACAGGTCCCACGGGTCCTACCGGCCCCACCGGCGCGCTCCTATTAGGAAAATAAACCGGGTGCAACAAAAGCTGTGTTTGCCCTGCCGCTCAATGCGTCTTGGCTGTGATGAAATCCTGAATCCTTCGGAACTCGTTGGCAAACCGCATTGTTATGCTGATGTTGCCATCCTCGTACACCTTGATATGGTCAATAAGCTCAATCAGAATATCCCTTGTCAGCTTATCAATGTTCTCATGCTGGCTGAATGTTGTCAAAAATGGGTTTTCGGCGTCCTTTTCAAGCTCGGCTCGCTCGGCTTTGAGCGTTTGAATGACTGCCTGAATACTGCCGGATTGCCTCTCGTAATTCTCGCTCATGTGGCGGTGATCTTTGTGAGTGATTTCGCCGTCCTTCCAGTCCTGATAAAGCGCTTGCTTATAGCGCAGGATTTTTGAAAACTCCTTTTCCTTTGCTGCTATCTGGTTATCGAGCCGGATGGCCTGGCTCTTTTTTAGCGGAGCAGCATTTACCCGGGCTATGATTTCCGAGTAAACCAAGGCAATATGTATCTGTTGCTGAATGGCATATAGTACGCCTGCTTCAAGAGTGTTGTGCCGGATGGTGTGCTTTGTACAGGCCGTCTTTGACTGATTTTTGTAGGTGGTGCAGTGATAGTAGACGTTGTTTTGCACCTGAGTGCGCTTCATCGCTTTGCCGCAATCGGCGCAGCGCAAGAACCCGCTGAATAAGTAAAGCGTGCTCTTGCCGGGTGCTGTGCGGGTATCCCGCTTTAGAAGCTGTTGGGCTTTATTATACATTCCTCGCTCAATGATGGGAGCATGGGTATTTTCAACGATGTACCATTCACTCTCCGGCACGGCCTCCTGCACATGAATTTTATAGCTCTTAATCCGATGGCGGCCCTGTACCATGTCACCGGCGTACAGACGGTTTTTCAAGATATCGGTAATCGTCCTCGCGCACCAAAGCGGATCGCCTACCACGCCGGGATTTTGGTATTTCATGCCCTTGCTCCGCTTGTAGGCAGACGGGCATAAAACACCGCGATCATTCAAATAGCGAACAATGGCATTCTTGCTCAGGCCATCCAGAAACAGCGTGAAGATATCCCGAACTACCTCGGCAGCTTCCGCATCGATTACCAGCGCGTTTTTATCCTCAGGGTCTTTCAGGTAGCCGTAGGCCGCGAAGGAACCGATGTGCAAGCCCTTTTCCCGCTTCTTATCAAACACCCTGCGAACGCTCTCGGAGGTTCCCTTGGCGTGTTCCTCATTCAATACACCCTGCACAGGCACAGCGATGTTGCGGGCGCTGGCCGGGTCTTTATAGGTGTCTATCGTCTGCTGGTAGAGCGAGATAAACCGCACGTCATGCCGCGGAAACCAGTCATCCAAGTAATAGCCCTGATCGGAATAGTTGCGGAAGCTGCGGGATAGGTTCTTTACGATCACGCAGTTTACTTTCTTGGCTGCGATATCACGCAGAAGCTTTTGAAAACCTTCGCGCTCGTCGTCTGTCGTGCCGCTTACGCCGTCATCTACATATTCATCCACAAAAACATATTCGTCATTGTCCTGCTGCTCGTTCAAATAGTCGGTTAAGATAAGCCGCTGGTTGGTGACGCTCTCCGATTCATCGTATCCCCGGCTGTCCTCGCGGGAAAGCCTGATGTAAAACGCGACATACCATGTCTTGCGTTTAGGCTTGCCGGCGCTCAAGAATTGCCGGCTGGCTGGCCTTGCCATGTTGCCCCCTTCCTATCGCATTACACCCATATTGAACGATTGCGGCGCGGTGCGATCAACGCTCTTGAGGCGCAAGGCCGCGCTACAATCCGCTTTTCTTGCGTATCAGGAAGTCGGTTATGATGTCTTCAAGCGGTTGCGCTTCATCACAAAATGCAAGTTTAATCGCCATGTCGCGGTAACGAAAGCAGAACGGATTGCCGCCTGTCTGTGTGATAATCCGCTCCATACGCTGCGGCTTGGATAAACTGTTATCAAAAGGGATGCCGCTGATATCAGCCAGCTTCATTTTATCAACCGTTTTTAAATCAACGCTCATGAGCGTGCCTATTTGCTCGGACGTCAGCATTATCATGCCCTCTATTTCGCAGCATGATATAATCTATGCTCTGCCCGGATTGTCCAATGAGAAAAGAAAAAATGGATGAAGCTTTACAAAAAGCCCGATCCAATTCTTTGCAAATATGAGTTTTTAAAGCCGCATATACCGCCCAATAGATAGTTCGGGAAAAAACGGCAGCCGGTGCAGTAGCTTTTTACCCTATGCTCGGGTATTGGCCCTATGTCTAAAGGTTTAATGCAAATTTATGGAAGTACCAATCATCGTCATGCACACGCTTGGCGCGGTAGGCCGCTTGTTTTGCTTGTAGGTTTGCTAAGGTGAAGACTTCCGAGCGAATAACGTGAAACTCCGGTAAATCGCGCATCTCGGCCAGCATCCGCTCCGTGCGCGCACGATTAAAATGGCACAGCGCCGCATACATGCGGTTATGCAGCATATCAGCGGTGATAATCTGGTACGGGGCACTCTGGCGGAACTTGTGAAGGATGGTAATATCCGGAGCGGTCATCAGCCGGTAGCCGAACAGCCACAGCTTGATGGATATTTCCTCCTCATCATAGCCATAGCCGCGAAAGGCATCTTCATAACCGCCGCTTTGCCGCCAAACATCACGGAGTACCGCAAAGCAGCCGCCGCTGAGAATAGGACATTCGCGTGGGCTGGCATGCCGGGGCAACCAGGTATTGCTGTACAATGTGTTGAAGATACGTCCGCAGCCTACTGCATACACAGGTGCCGAAGCGGCGATTTTATACAAGGGCAGATATGTTTCGGGTTCCATCGGGCCGATCCCCGGCGTGACGGCATGGCAATCTGCTTGAACCAAGGTGCGGGCGAAAGCGTCAAGCCAGCCGTCTGGAACTGTGATATGCGCATCACAAAACACCAGTATATTGCCCTTGGCCAGCCGCGCCCCGGCGTTGCGTGCCGGAGCGACGCCCAGTCCCGGTAGGCGTATCACGCGCAGAGGCAGACCGGGTGCGATCAAATCCGTGTCCAGAATAGTGGTACGGGAGCCATCATCCACCACAATGATTTCATAAGGCATTGCGCAGGCGGCGTTACGGATGGAATCAAGCGTGCGTTGCAGCATAACCCCTTCATCGCGGCTGGCGATAATGATTGATGCCGTGTCAGGCATAAATCACCCCTCCCTAGCTGGTTATTTCCGCAGTTGGCGGCGGAAGGATAGGCTGGCAAGTAGAGGCGGCGGGCACGGCACCGCATTGCACAATATCGGTGGTAAGAACATTACGCCGGCTGCCAATTGCTGCGATATAGCCGGTGAGAGTAAGGGACTGAATGCTAAGCGGCGAGGTGGTGAAGCTTTGGGGGGAAAGCTGGATATTCGAAAGAGTTAAGTTGGCGATGATCCTTGCGTTGGGCGTAGAGGCGACGCCACGAACTACCAGAGTCATAAAGAGAAACGTCATTTGCGTTTGCAACTGGGCACTGCTATCCTGATAAATCAGTATGATAGGGAAGGCTAAATCCAGTATCGCCGAATTATCAGATTGGTTCACAACGCGCAGCACATAAGGTTGGCCGCCGAGCGAAGTGGCGGTGGGGGCGCTGTAAGGCGCAGGCCCCAACGGCGCAAAGGGAATCGCAATTTGAGACGAGCCGGGGATGGTTGCAGATATCTGGCAAAAGCTCAGCGGTTCATAGATGCTGTGGCAGTCGGCCGTGATCGGCGCCTGCTGTGCGCTGGTGAAATCCCTCAGCACCGCAGAGTTGACAAGATCATCACTGATGCCGATAATGTCAAAATTCCCACTGGCGGTAAAGCTCAAGGTTGTGCCGCTAAGTATCGGGTTGCTGATGCTGCCGCTGGTCATGAAAGCCCACCAGTTAACAGCGTTCGGGTTCGCCGTCACGGTGACGGGCGTAAATAGCTGCAACGGCGCCTGTACAAATTTGGTGCGCTGCGTACTATTGCCGTCCAGGTAGCGCACAAGCACCATTGGCAAAACAGCAGCGGATAAAATGAAGTTATTGCAGCCCTGCGGCGTAAACAGCAGATTGCTTAACGGTAGCTGCAAATCAATAAACTCTGCTTGCAGTACGGTATAAGGCGCCGGGCCGTCATTGGTATTAAAAGCGTTGGGGATGCTGACTGGCGTAACGGCTGTTTGCGCTGATTGCGCGGAGAAGGATTCAAAGCCGGGCGTGCAAACTACAACGGGAAACTGTTGTGGCGGGCAAGGCGGGCATATGGGTGGGTATATGGGCGGGCAGGCGGGCCCGCAAACTACAACGGGAAACTGTTGTGGCGGGCAAGGCGGGCATATGGGTGGGTATATGGGTGGGTATATGGGTGGGCATATGGGCGGACAGGCGGGCCCGCAAACAGGCGGGCAAATAGGCTCGCACGGGTGGCAGAAGCTGTCGCAGCGTGAGGGACAGTCGGTGTTGCTGTGGTTGCCCCGCTGGCAGGACGGCGCATATGGCTGCGATTTCTGCGGGCTTCTATTTGGTAAAAATGTGCTCATGACAAACCTCCCAAATTATTTCACTAAGCGCATTTCTAGCTTAAGAAATGTTGTTATATTATATGTTCTTTGCGGAAAAGCGTTACAGACAAGACGCAGGCGTTGGTTATACATAGGCTACAAAAAACAAGCAGTACTAAGCATCGAGGCTGGACTTCAGCAAACATAGCCCGGTCTCTAAGTCCACCTCGGGAACCCAGTCCGCCAGCTCCTTCATTCTGTCGGAATTTAATACGGAATATCGTACATCGCCTGCCCGTGCCGCAATAGGAAAAATAGGTATATCTGTAGCAAAAAGCTGCTGCATCAGCTGATACAGGCGCAGGATCGGTGTGGCGCAGCCGGTACCGATATTTACGGCGCAATTAACCGGATTTCGCGCCAACATCAAATTTGCACGCACAACATCCGAGATATAGATGAAATCGCGGCTGCACCCGGATTCCAAGCCTGGATATGTCATCAGCTGTGAGGGTCGGCCGGCACGAAGATTGCGAAGAAAAATCGGAATAACGCCGCATTCCCCTTCTGCTTCCTGCCGGGGCCCATATACATTGGCGTATCTCAATATGGAATAGGCATAACCGAATCTTGACGCAAATATTTGCAGATAATTCTCTGCGGCAAATTTACTGACGGAATAAGGAGACAGCAGGCAGGGGATGTCCGTCTCACGGGACCGTTCTTCCTTCGCTTCCGGTCTGGCCAGTGCCCCGCCGGAAGAGGCGAGCATGATATTGCCCACACCAAAATCTTGTGCCAAAAGCAGGATATGCAGCAAACCAATGATATTGACCTGGGCGTCATGGGCAGGGCCGGTGAAAGAAGCTGGCAGGGATTTTTGCGCCGCTTGGTGAGAAATAATATGCGGGGTATGCGCTGCAAAAATATCTCGCAGAGCATTTTGATCTAAAATATCCGCTTTATAAAAATGAAAAAACGGCCTAGCCGTTAATGCTCTGAGGTTTTCCATTTTGCCGGAGCTGAGATTATCTATTACGATAACCTCATAGCCGGCATATAAAAAGGCCTCTGCCAAATGTGAGCCGATAAAACCAGCGCCGCCGCTAATCAGTATTTTTTCCATGTCCCACCTCTTGTCTTGGCAATTTGTTTTCCCATAGTGCTTTTGCTGCATGCGGCAGGGCCATTATGAGTAAGCGCTTTTCCTAAAACAAGCGGCCCCACCGGGCCCACCGGCCCCACAGGCGCTACAGGCGCTTCGATAGTTGGCCCAACCGGCCCCACCGGCCCGACGGGCGCGACGGGTGCAACAGGCGCAACGGGCGTGCAGGGTCCGCAGGGGCCTGTCGGCCCGCAGGGCCCCATTGGCCCGGCAGGCGCGACAGGCGCGACGGGCGCTGACGGTCTGCAAGGCCCCATCGGCCCTGCTGGCGCAACGGGCGCAACAGGCGCCAACGGCGCGCAAGGCCCCATCGGCCCTGCTGGCGCAACGGGCGCAACAGGCGCCAATGGCGCGCAAGGCCCCATCGGCCCCGCTGGCGCAACGGGCGCAACAGGCGCCGACGGCGCGCAAGGGCCCATTGGCCCGACCGGCCCCACAGGCGCTGACGGTCTGCAAGGCCCCATTGGCCCCGCTGGCGCAACGGGCGCAACAGGCGCCGACGGCGTGCAAGGGCCCATTGGCCCCGCTGGCGCAACGGGCGCAACAGGTGCCGACGGCGTGCAAGGGCCCATTGGCCCCGCTGGCGCAACAGGCGCGACAGGTGCCGACGGCGTGCAAGGCCCCATTGGCCCCACAGGCGCGACAGGCGCGACAGGCGCGACAGGCGTCGCGGTTGAAGGCGCGCTTATCCCTTATTCGTCCGGTGATCCTGTCGCTATTTCGACAGATCTGGGCGGTAACGCGGCTATTCCCGCTTTTGTGGGATTTGGAAACAGCGCTTCGGTGCTTGATGTGCTGGGGAATATCATTGATTTGACAGGGTCAATTGGCCTGGCAAACAACTTTGCATTCTCAGTACCAAGAAATTGTACGATCAATTCGATTGCCGCGTATTTCAGCTCAGTGCTCCCGATCAATTTGCTGAGCGCCACCTTTACCATTCAGGCGCAGTTGTACGCGTCTTCAGCGCCAAACAATTTGTTCATGGCGGTGCCGGGCGCGGAGGTAACGTTACCGCCGCTCACAGGTCAGCTTATGATTGGTCAGAACGTATCTGCAATCAGCACAGGCCTGAATATCCCGATCAGCGCGGGAACGCGGTTGCTGCTGGTTTTGAGGGCAAGGGCATGCGGTCCCACACTGGTGCATACCTTGTTGGGTTACGCCAGTGCCGGCCTCGACATCACAAAAGAATAAAGCAAGCGGTTGCCGCATAGGAACCGATAAAACATAAACAAGGGGCTGTGCCGCATTGAAGAGCGATACAGTCCCTTAAAAAAACCGAAGGATACCTATTTGTGCGTGTAGATCATGCAATCCCATTCGCGGAATGCTGCGGCATTCTGGCGATGGATTTTTAAAAAGGCTAATGCCATTGGCAGGGCGTAGGGTATTTGCCCTACATCGCTCCTCTCATATTTTGGTAAAAATACT
This sequence comes from Eubacteriales bacterium, assembly GCA_031549625.1. Lineage (GTDB taxonomy): Bacteria > Bacillota > Clostridia > Christensenellales > CAG-138 > JAISXK01. The sequence goes on along the minus strand of JAVBPK010000092.1, from coordinate 14,062 downwards.
CTAAATACGGCCAGTTAGGGCATAGGCCCAAATAGCGACGCATTCGCGCAGATGGTTGTTGAGCGTGAGATACCAAATATCCGGGGCGGACATGCCATGCGCTTGTATGCCAAAGTTAAGGGCTACGCGGGAGGCACGAAAAACATGAAACGTCGTTGTGACAAAGCCGATTTGGGCGGAAGGGCCAAATGTATCATCGATAATTCCTTTGGAAAAAACGAAGTTCTCGCGCGTATTGGTGGATTGATCCTCCAGTATAAAGCGGTTTTGGGGAATGCCATGCACAAGGAAGTACCGGCTCATGGCCTCGGCCTCGGAGATGTGTTCATCGCTGCCTTTGCCACCGGAAAGAATGGCCATACAGCCTGGATGCGTTTGCAGGTAGGAAATGGCCACATCCATGCGCCGGGTCAAAATGAGCGACGGCCGTTCGCCGCGCAAACCGGCGCCAAGCACGATCACAGCGTCGAGGTGCTGCGGGGCGGGAAGGGAAGCGGCGCGGTCAATCTTAGCCCAGGTGATCCAAAAGGCAAGTATCAATAGCGTATACCCGCACAGCGCCGCCCACTTGATGAATAGGGCAAATTTAGGAGCGGCGAGCAAAAGTTGGGGGAAAAACAGCCCAAGCAAAAGCAGCGGCAAACCCAAAAGGCCCGGCAACAGCACACCGATGTTCAGATTGCTTATGAAAGAGATAAGCAACGTATCGATGATGCCGATAATGCCGATAGCAATAAGCAGTATGCGCAGGGGATTCATCTTTTTTTCATCAAACCTGTTCCGCGTCGGGGGCCTTGCCAGGGTCGGTTGCGGCGGGCGCGGTTGCCTCGGCCGCATCGGGTTCTTCCACGGCGCGTTTCAAAAGGGCCTCGTGTCCGTTACGCAAAATAAACAGGCGCGTCAATTTGGCTATGTTGGCGATACGTTCATTGCTGTTCAACGCGTCGTCAGTCAGTGGCATAATAAGAGGGCACCCGTTTGCCAGCTGCGGCAGGTTGGGCTTTGTAAGCGAATTGATGGTGGAAAGAATGCGCGCCGGTTGCTCACAGGGCATGGGCTCATAGGCCTCGGGGATAGGCGTATAGGCCAGGCGTCCATCGGAGGTGGCGGCTAACGAGCAGCCGAATGTGCCGTTTCCGTGCAGTGTGCCGGCGCTGGGACGGAAAATGCCGTTGCGCTCGTTTTTCTGGAATTGAAGCGCGTTTACAAAGGCGCGGGTAACAAATACAAGCATCTCATCGGCATAATCGTTGTCAAAGCCAACTTTGGGCGCGTCCTGCAAATGCTTTTGCACGTAGTCATACCCGCCAAAATTGTAGTGCAAAGCGGTTGTAACGGTCGCTGCGTGGAAAATCTGTTTGTCAAATACGGTATATTTGATGGCGGCAAGCGAATCGGCCGCGCAAACGAAGCCAAGGCCGGTGGCGCTAAAGTTGTTGTAAGTGGAGCCCTGCGAGATATCGCGCGGGCGGGAAAGATACCCGTCCATGTAAATGGAAAGCACGGGTGCGGCCTCAAAGAACAGCCGCTTGTCGGAGGCAATGGCAGCTTCGCAGGCAGCGGCAATATCCTTTTCCACCATGCCAAGGAAGGCGGAGAAATTTGGGCAAGATTCCAGATATTTCAGCGTAGCATTGCGTACAATTTCGGGCAAAGAAACAAAATGCGAGTCGGCCAGATCGTGAGATTTGCCGGGGATAACGGGCGTATCGAGCGAAGAAATGGCATAGTCGCAGGCGTCCTTTTTTGCATAGCCCCATTGAGTCAGTGCGGGCAGCATGGCGTCGTCGTTGGAAAAAAGCATTTCGCCCGGCCCTTCTTTGACGAGGCGGATGCCCAGCTCAAAAAATTCCAGCGGGGTTTCCGCGCTCACGCGCAAGTTAATGCGCGGGCAATATTCTTGCAGTTCCAGCCCCGCGATAATGGAAAGCAGCGTGAGATCGTTTGTGGCGCTGCGGCCATTCGCATCCGTTCCGCCTAAAGTGAGGACGGGGCCGGCACGGTCGATAGGCGTGCTGTACAGGTCGCAATCCAGCCAAAGCGATAGAAAAAACTCCTGCAAAAGCTCAATCGTTTGGTCCTTTGTAACGCCGCGGGCTTTGTCCGCCTCGTAATAGGGCAGCAGGTATTGGTCGAAGCGGCCAAGGCTGTTTTGTGTGTGTCCGGCGCACCACAGAGTAAAGTCGGCGATGCGCAGTATTTGCAAAGCCTCCCGAAGCGTGTGGGCGCCATTTGTAACCGCGTTGCAAAGGATATCGGAAAGCTCAGAATCTTCAGCTGCGCCGGCTCGCACGGCGTATTCAAAGCAAAGTTGCACGATGGAGTCGATGCATTCGATGCAGGCTTGCAGGAATTCGCGTTGTTTTGGGCCGCTTGTGCGCATGGCGTCTTTGGCGGCGGTGCGGCGGCCCATAAAGCCCTGCTTTAGAAGCGGGGCATAGTCCGCGGCAAGATTGCCCACTTTGCCGCGGTTATGCAAGTGGTATATTTCCTGCATATCTTCCCATTCCAGCGAAGAAAACATTTCCGGCATGGTGGGCAATGTACGCATAAATACAATTTTTTGAAAAGGCAATATAACGGCCTGCTCATTTCGCGTGAAAAAAGTAAACCGTTGTACAGCGCGCTGCAGGTTACTCAGGTTTTGTGAAGCATAATCCCAGGCCAGCACATCTGGATCTTCGCCTGCGGGCGAACGAAGCAAATGGTGCTGCTGTGTGGCAATGCAATCTCGTAGTTGTTGAATGCGTCCGTTCATTCTTTGACTCCTTCCATGGTCAGCATCTTCTAACAGTTTACGACTTGGTGGCGGGTGAAGCAAGCATTTTTATACAAATGGTGAGAAACATGGCAGAAAATGGCGTGAAAACATTCGCATTTGCCTCAAATCCATGCAAATGGTACACTATTACCACGTAAGCGAGAAGGGAAAGCGTGAAACAAATGGGCGGTTTGCTTGCAAAATCAGGGCGGTATGCGGCTTTGTTGGGTGCGCTGGCCTGCGTGCTGTTTGCGGGTTGCGGCGGTGCGGCGGATGGAGAAAGCGCCGTACTGGAGTTTGGTCCGTCGCCGTCCGCGGGGGCGGCGGCAAGCGCGCAGCTGCCCACGGCTACGCACGCCATAAGCGTGAAAAGTCCCGTGCCGATGCCATCCCAACGGCCGCAAAAGCCGGCGCCCACCGATACGCCCGCCATGGCAACGCCGGGCCATACGCCTGAAAAAACGCCGGAGCCAACGTCTGCGCTGGAGCCGGCACCTGCGCAAACAGAAGAAAAAACAAAGGTGGCGGATGGCTTTTATTTTATGAAGCTGGACGACAGCCTGAAAAAGCGGATCACAGGCATGAGCTTTCCGGAAAAGGACGCGAGAATCGCGTACGGCGATCTGCGCTATATCGGCCTTTTATACATGGATTTCGAAGGAAACAAGCGGGAAGGCGAGCTGATCGTCCATCGCAAGCTGGCGCGTGAGGTAACGGAAATCTTCCTCGAACTATACAGGGCAGGTTATCCGCTGGCATCGGTACGGCTGGTAGACGATTATGGCGAGCCGGGCGACGATAATAAATCCATGGCCGCAAATAACACATCCGCCTTCAATTACCGCCGTGTGACGGGTAGCTCCACGCTTTCGCGCCATAGCTACGGCGCAGCCATAGACATCAATCCCTTGTTTAATCCCTACATAGTGGGCGATAGGGTAGCGCCGCCGGAGGCTGCGCCCTATGTAGACAGGAGCAAAGACTTTGCGGGGAAAATCGATCATGACGATCTGTGCTACAAGCTGTTTCATGCGGCGGGGTGGTCGTGGGGCGGCGATTTTAAGGGCGATAAGGATTATCAGCATTTTTCAAAAGAAGTAAAATAGCATTGCCGCGCGCCTGTAAAGCGAGGGGTGCGGGATTTGACAAGCGTGCGTATGTTCGGTATACTATTATATAGTTCGGGTAATGTATTCCGCATTGCCATACAACAAGATAGGAGAATAAAAGGATGATCGTTTCTTCCCGTTAAACAATTTGTTACACGGCAAAAGGCATTTTGTATATTTGCTGCATGCTGTGGCGGGAAAGTGAATCCTTTTTTTGCGTAAAGCGTTCCGATTTTTCGGCGCGGCGGGGAACTTTCCTCGCCGTGTTTTTGTTTTGTACGCTGAAAGGAGTTCTTATGTCGTTGATACAGGCGCAAGGGCTGACGTTTGCCTATGAAGGCAGTTATGAAAATGTATTTGAAAACAGCTCATTCTCCGTGGATACGGAATGGCGGCTGGGGCTGGTAGGGCGCAATGGGCGGGGCAAGACCACGCTTTTGCGCCTGCTGATGGGTTTGCACACATACGCGGGCAGCATTACGCCGGCCATATCGTATAGTTATTTTCCGTATGACGCTGTAGATGAGGAAGCGATGACGCTGGAGATTATCAGCGCCATCGCGCCGGAAAGCGCGGATTGGGAGGTCCGCCGTGAGTTATCGTTGCTGGATGTGGAGGAAGAAGTGCTGTACCGGCCTTTTGGCACGCTCAGCCAGGGAGAAAAGACGAAAGCGCAGCTGGTGGCACTGTTTTTACGGCGGGATGAAATGTTGCTCATCGACGAGCCCACGAATCATCTGGATGCCATGGCGAGGTTAAAATTAGCTGAATACCTTAAAGCAAAGAAGGGCTTTATTCTGGTTTCGCATGATAGGCGTTTTCTGGATGGATGTGTGGATCATATCATGGCCATAAATAAAACGGGTATGCAGGTGGTGCATGGTAATTTTTCGGCATGGCAGCGCAGCAAGGAGATGCGGGATGCATTCGAAATAGAGGAGAACGAACGGCGCTCCAGCGAAATAAAGCGGCTGAGCATGGCGGCGCAGCGAAACGCGAATTGGTCGGATAAGCTGGAAAGCACAAAGATAGGCACGCATGCGGCGGATAGGGGCGCGGTGGGGCATAAGGCGGCAAAAATGATGAAGCGCGCCAAATCGATAGAGACGCGGCGGCAAGCGGAAATCAGCGAAAAAGAAAAGCTGCTGCATGATATCGAGTACAATAGCCCCTTGATTGTGCGCCCAAAGCGGCACGGCGCCGCAAGGTTGGTTGAAGCGCGGGAGCTGTCGGTCGCGTATGGAGAAAGGGAAATTTTCCGTGATTTTTCGTTTTGCTTGGAGCAGGGCAATATCATAGCCCTGTGTGGCAAAAACGGCAGCGGAAAATCCAGCGTGCTAAAGCTGGTGATGGGCGAAAATGTGCCGCACACAGGCGAATTAAGCCGCGCAAGCGGGTTGGTTATTTCGTATGTGCCACAGGACACATCGTTTTTAAAGGGCGACCTCACCCGGTTTGCGCAAGAGGCGGGCATAGATGAAAGCCTGATTAAAACGATATTGCGCAAATTGGATTTTCGCCGCATCCAATTCGAAAAGGACATGCGCGAGTTTTCGATGGGGCAGCGCAAAAAAGTGCTTATCGCAAAAAGCCTTTGCGAGCAGGCGCATTTGTATATATGGGATGAGCCGTTAAACTACGTGGATGTCTTATCGCGCATACAAATAGAAGAGCTCATAATAAAATACGCGCCGACTATGCTTTTGGTGGAGCATGACAGCGCGTTTCTGGATGCGGTGGGCGCGAAACGGGTGGAGCTATGTCCGCCGGAATAGGCGAATTATAGCTTGAATTCCTTCACGATGGCGTCGAGCGCTGCGGCTACGTCGCAGTTTCGCACGCAGAAGGAGATCTTCGTTTCGCTGGTGGTGACCAGCTCGATGCAGACTTGCGCCGCGCCGAGCGTAGAAAACAGGATGGCCGCAACGCCATGGCGCAAAGCCATGCCGGGCCCTTCCACGGTAATCTTGGTAATGTTGTCGAGCGCGTGAATCTGTGTGCCGGCATAGCGTTCGCGCAGCACATTAAGCGCGTTGAGCGAAGTGGCCAGCTGCGATTTTGGCAGCGAAAAGCTCACTTCCGCGGATGTGCCGGTGGGTGTAGTCATGCTGATCATATCCACAAACACATTGCACGCCGCGATCGTGGAAAAGATCAGCTGCATAACGCCCGGCTCATTTGGCAAAGAACTAATGGTGATGACGGATTGGTTATCGTCTGTGTAGACATGCGACAGTACATTGCGTTCCGTTACGATATCATGCATGTTGTAGAGCCCCGGCTGTTTTTGCATGATATATTGCGCGGCGCGCAGCGCGCCCATGCCAAACACCTGCTTGGAATGTGCCTGGTGTGTGATGGTAAGGATTTCGTCTTTGCCAAAAAACGAGACGTCATGTTCACCAACGACGGTGCCGCCGCGCAGGGAATGCAGCCCGATCTCCGTAGGCGCGCGGCGTTCGTTTTTGCTGTGGCGGCCATATACATAGGTCCTGCCGTTCGAATACTGGCTGCTGATGGCGTCGGCCAACATCAGCGCGGTACCGCTGGGCGCGTCAACTTTGCGGTTATGGTGCCTTTCCGTTATTTCCACGTCGAATTTATCGCCGAGTGCCGCTGCGGCCGATTTACAAAGCTCCATCTGCAGGTTTACGCCAAGCGACATATTGCCCGTGTGGAATATGGCGATTTTATTGCTGGCGCGTTCCAGCATCATGCGCTCGTTGTCGCTGAGTCCGGTGGTGCCAAGCACGAATCGTATGCCGTTTTGCTGGCAATATGCCAGCGCGGTCGGCACGGATTCGGGCCGCGAAAAGTCGATGAGCACGTCTGCGTTTGTGGGCGCATCCTGCAGCGATGAGAATACAGGGATGCCCTCCGCTTCTGCGGGCCCGGCCATATCCACGCCGCAAAGCACTTCAAACTCGTCGGGCCTTTCAAGCGCAAGGCGGATAATTGTGCGCCCCATCTGGCCACAGGCGCCGTTCATAATGAGCTTAATCATACAATTGCCTCCTATTTTGGTTACAGCAGGCCGTAAGCTTTCAGTGTGCTTTCCATCAATGCGCGGTTGGCGTCGCTGGGCGGGCAAAGGGGCAGGCGAAGCAGCCCGTCGCAAAGGCCCAGCATGGCACACATGGTTTTGATCGGGATGGGATTGACCTCGCAGAAAGCGGCTTTCCAAACAGGTAAGATCTTAAATTGCAAAGCGCGTGCCGCGGCGACATCGCCCTTAAAGAAGGCGGCGCAAAGGTCGTGCATGTCTTGCGGAATGATGTTGCCGATCGTAGAGATAACACCTTTGCCGCCAACGGAGAGCAAGGGCAGCACATGGTCGTCATTTCCTGAATAAATATCCAGCGTGGGGCAAAGCGCGGCGAGATTTACGATCTGTTCGATATTGCCGCTTGCTTCTTTTATGCCCACAACATTGCTGTTGGCGTCCATAATCTTCTTGACGGTGGCGGGCAGTATGTTAAGGCCCGTGCGCGAAGGCACATTATAAATAATGATAGGCAGCGTCACAGCTCTGGCGATGGCGGTGTAATGCGCCACCAGACCGGCTTCGGTCGTTTTGTTGTAGTATGGGGTAACGACGAGCAGCGCGTCGGCGCCAAGCGCTTCGGCCGCCTTGCTTTCTGTGATGGCGGCTGCGGTGTTGTTGCTGCCGGTGCCCGCGATAACGGGAATACGGCCGTTGATCTCTTTCACGACGAATTCAATAGCGGCGTGTTTTTCGTCAGATGTCATGGTAGAGGCTTCGCCGGTGGTGCCGCAAACGGTTATAGCGTCCGCCTGTCCTTCAATTTGTTTTGCCACAAGTTTTTTAAAGGCGGCATAATCAATACCGTTTGCGTCAAACGGGGTGATGATGGCGGATGCAAAACCTTGAAAAATGGACATATTACTACCTCCCAAATATAATTGTAGATAAGGAGCCGGATGGCGTTCGCGCGGGCCAAGCGGCGAAATGTGGCGGGGACACCCGCCACATCCAAAATTTACTGTTTACATTAGGCGTTCCACTGCCGAATAAGTTCCTCCGCGATTTGCACGGCGTTTGTGGCAGCGCCCTTGCGGATATTATCTGCCACGCACCAGAAGTTGATGCCGTTTTCAACGGAAAAATCACGGCGTAGCCTGCCGATGTACACGTCGTCGGTGTCTTCGGCGAGTATTGGCATGGGGTACACGTTGTGTGCCGGGTCGTCCTGCAGGATGATGCCGGGCGCGTTCTTCATGGTTTCACGCAGCTCATCCATATCAAACGCCTTTTGCAGCTCCACATTGATGCTTTCGCTATGGCTGTGAAACACGGGTACACGCACGGTAGTTGCAGTCACGCGCAAATCGGGCAGAGAAAGAATCTTACGGCTCTCGTCGATCATCTTCTGCTCTTCCTTTGTATAGCCGGAGTCGAGGAAGGAGTCGATGTGCGGCAGGCAGTTGTTGGCGATGGGTTGCACAAACTTTTGGGGTGCTTCACCCTTCAGCCCGTTTTCCAAATCCATATACCCGCCAAGCCCCGCGCCGGAGACGGCCTGGTATGTGGAATAAACCACACGCTTGAGGCCGTATTTGTCCGAAAGCGGCTTTAAAGCGACTACGGCTTGAATGGTAGAACAGTTGGGGTTCGCGATAATGCCCTTAGCTTTATATTGAGGGATATGGTCGGGATTCACTTCCGGTACCACAAGCGGGACATCCGGATCCATGCGCCATGCGCTGGAATTGTCAATCACTACAGCGCCGGCGCGCGCGGCAATGGGCGCGAACTTCAAGGAAGTGTCGCCGCCGGCGGAAAACAGCGCGATATCGATATGGAGGCCGTCGAAGCAAGTCTCCGTCAATTCCTGCACGGTGTAATCTTTACCCATGAAAGTGACAGTGGTCCCCGCGCTGCGTTTAGAGGAAAAAAGGGTGTAGTTGGCAACGGGAAGCTGGCGCTCGCTGAGTACTTGCAGGAATTTGCGGCCAACCATCCCGGTTGCGCCGACGACGGCGATGTTATATTGCTTCATTTTGGAAAGAACCTCCTGTATTGATTGCATAAATAATCTGTTAGACCCATATGCGATTGGGAGAAAGTATAGCATAATGGCAAGTCAAAGTCAACGAAGGCTATCTGCGGCAAACGAAATATTTTGCATGAACAAAATGCTAAACTTGCATATTTTTTCACAATCATGCCACAGCGCGCGGCATTGCGCCGGTATGCGTTTCGGTGTAAAATATAGATATGAAGGATTCCGGCTGTTTATATGCGGATTATAGCCGTTTTGCGGACGTATACGACTGGCTGATGCGCGATGTGGATTATGATGCCTGGGCGGAATATCTGCATGCGTTGTTGCGTGAACAAGCGCCGGGCATATGCCGCGTCGCGGATTGCGCGTGCGGCACAGGCGCGCTTACCATCCGTCTGGCCAACAAAGGCTACGACATCATTGGCGTCGACCGTTCGCCCGACATGTTGCGCGTCGCGCAGGAAAAGGCGCGGAAAGCAGGCCAGGATATTCCGTTTGTTTGCCAGGATATGCGCGAGCTGCGCCTGCACCGCGCGGTGGATGCCGTGTGCTGCGCGTGTGACGGCGTAAACTATTTGCTAAGCGTCGAAGACGTGCGCTCATTTTTTGCTGCGGCGTATGCGGCCTTGCGTCCGGGCGGCCTTTTGCTGTTCGATATTAGTTCTGCGTATAAGCTTTCCGCCATTTTGGCAAACAACACCTTTGGTGATGTTTCGGATGAGTGCCCGTATATTTGGCAAAACAGCTTTGATGAAAAAAGCGGCCTGAGTGAGATGCGGCTCACCTGCTTCCCCAAAGAAGGCGGGCGGTATGCCCGTTTCGATGAAAGGCATGTCCAGCGCGCGCATACAATAGACGAATTAATACAAGCATTGCGCTTGGAGGGGTTTTCGAGTATCATGGTGTATGCTGCGTTTGCGCGAAAAGCGCCACGTGAATATGCCGAACGCATTCAGTTTAGTGCGGTGCGGCTAAATGAGCGGCCGGATGGGCTGCGGGGTAAGGAATAGGAGTATAACTGAGGTAAAACATGCCTTCAGAAAATAAGAAAAACCACAAAGGGCGCATCATTCCCTTCGAACGGGACGGGGAGTTTTTTCTGCGCCTCGGTTCGCAGCGTTTGGAACGCAACGACCTCGTTGAGGCGATCGGTCACTACCATAAGGCCCGGCAGCGCGAGCCGGAAAACGTGGAAGTCCAGTTGGCCATTGCCGAAGTACTCACAGAGATGCATCGCTACGAACAAAGCAACAGGCTGTTATTCCCGTTGCTGTCCATAAGCGAAAGCCCAGCGGAATGCTTTTTTGGCATAGCCTGCAATTTTCTTGGCTTGCAGGAATTTTCCCATGCGCACGACAGTTTGGAAAGCTACCTCGCCTTAGATCCGGAGGGCGAATTTGTCGGCGATGCGCTCGATATGCTCGACGTTATAGAAGACAAACAAACGCTTTACAGCATGCCGGGCGTACAGGCGCCCGAAGAGCGAGATGCTCTCAATCTATGCGCGCGCGGCAGGCGGCTCATCGAATTCGAATGTGTGGATGAAGCGGTCACCATGCTCGAAGAGGCGACTGAAAAATGGCCGCAGATGTATTTCGTGAAAAACAGCCTTGCGCTCGCCTATTTTTGCAGCAAGGAATACGGCAAGGCCATGGCGACGGTGCGCGCCGTACTGGAAGAAGAGCCGTACGATGTGCAGGCGCATTGCAACCTGTTGCTGTTTTTGCACGCCGCAAAAGACAAAGAGGGCGCGGAGCGCGAGCTTGCTTTTTTACGCAACGCCACGACGCAGGACCCGCAAGATTGGAACCGCATGGCGGTGGTGTTTTTGGAGCTGGGCCAAACGGAAGAATCATTGCAGGTGCTGAAAAAATTGCAGATGGCTTTCCCATACGATGAAGGCACGCTTCATCGTTTGGCGATTTGCCGCTATAAAATGCAGCAATACGAGCGGGCGCAGGAGTGCTACGACCGCCTATTGAAGATCGATCCCGACGATACCGTCGCCGGCTATTATAGGCGGCTGTGCCGCAAGGCGGCGGATGGCGAGCCGGAAAACGTGGAATGGCTGTTCCATTACGAAGTGCCATACATCGAAGTGCTGGCCCGCGTCCGCAAAATCAACGAAATCAGCCATCTTTCTCGCGAGGAAGTAGAAACATGCTGGCGAGAGGACGGCGCGTTTCGCGCGCTGCTGAAATGGGGGCTGCACTTGCCGGATATGACGGCAAAGCGCGCGCTGTTAAACATGATCGTTAGCTTTCATGACGCAAACGCGGAAGCCGCGCTGCGGCATTTCCAGCTCGATCAATTGCAGCCCGACGACATCAAACAAGACGTGTTCGCCATGCTTAAACATTTAGGCGCGCGGGAACCATATATCGCGTATTTGGGCGGGCACCTGGTGCAGAGCCGCGTTAGCGTGCGCAACATCAACAAGGCGAATCTGCCGCATTCCTATAAGCGCGCCATGGAATTTTGCATGCAAAGCATGCAAAAGACGCGGGCCAGCGCTACCATACTGGAAGCGGTAGATATCTTTCAGCGTTATATCAACAGCGAGAGCGGGCTCCCGCACTTGCGCGAGCAGCAAATATACGCCATGGCCGCCGCTTTCGAATATTTGGCCTGTAGAAATAAAAACGAAGAAGTGACAAAAACGCAGTTGGCCATGCAATATGGCATCACCATGTTACGGCTGAAAAACGCCATCAACAAAATTCTGCGCGCCACAGAAGGGTAGGCGGAGGTATGCGGATGCGCTGTATCGCCACATGCAAAATGGGTCTGGAATCAGTTGTTGCCATGGAATTGCGCGCGCTTGCGCTTGAAGTAGATCAGGTGGAGGATGCGCGGGTTTCCTTTTTTGCGGAAGAGCAGGGGCTGTTTCGGTCTCTGCTTTTTTTGCGTACGGCGGAGCGGGTGCTGGTGGAAGTGGGCGCGTTCGAAGCGAAAAGCTTTGAGGATCTGTTCGAGGGCGTGAAAGCCCTGCCCTGGGAACACTATTTTAACAAAGACACGAATATCCATGTGAACGGCAAATCGGCAAAGAGTACGCTGTTCAGTGTGTCCGATTGTCAGAGCATCACAAAAAAAGCGATTGTGGAGCGGATGCGCGCCGCATACCATATCGAGTGGCTGCCGGAAACGGGCGCGGAGATCATCATAGAAGTGGGTATCCTGCGCGACAAGGTCACATTGGCGCTGGACGCATGTGGAGCGGGTTTGTCGCGCCGCGGATACCGCACATACAACGTACCGGCGCCGCTGGCGGAAACATTGGGTGCGGGGCTGGTGCTGCTCTCCCGCTACCGCGGGGACAGGCCGTTTTTAGACCCTATGTGCGGCTCGGGCACGTTGCCCATTGAAGCGGCGATGATTGCCACAAAGAGAGCGCCCGGCCTAAGCAGGTCGTTTGCGGCCGAAAATTGGCATTTTCTTTCCCAAAACGCGTGCGCACTGGCACGTGAATACGCGCAGGACAGCTTTCAAAACGTTCCCCTCGAAATAGAAGGCAGCGATATTGACGCGCATAGCATAGACCTGTGCAAGCGCCATGCGAAAAAGGCGGGCGTCATGCTGAAATGGGCGGTTCGCCCCTTAAAAGAATTGCCGATGCAGCGCGAGGGCGGCATTTTGGTAACCAACCCGCCCTATGGCGAGCGCATGCTGGAAAAAAAGCAAACCGAAGCGCTCTATCAGGATATGCGGCAGGCGTTTGACGCATTGCCGGGCTGGAGCGTACACATCATCAGCGCTTACCGGGAATTTGAGCGGGCATACGGCAAGCGGGCGCACAAGCGGCGCAAACTGAGCAACGGCGGCATGCCCTGCACATTATATCAGTATTTCCCCGGAAATTATCCTCAAAACTCCAAATAATCGAACAACAAAAGGCGCCGACATACAGCAGGCGCCTTTTTTGATGGCCAGACAAACTCCTTGACCTCATATTTAGGGGATTAATCCATTTACGCCCACAAGGTTATTCTTCGCCGAGCCGCGTTTGCGGTCGATATAAAAGCGGGTGATTTCTTCCACGGCGGTTTTGCCGCCCTCCACGCCGGACAAACCATAGGGGATACAGGTGACGACCACTATTTCCGGGTTATCGCGTGGTAAAAACGTAAGGAACCACGAGGTGTTTTCGATATCGATGTTGTTGGCGGCCAGCGAAATCTGCGCAGTGCCGGATTTGCCGAAGATCAGGTCGAGATAGCCTTCACTGCGGAATTCATCGGAAAACGTTTTGCTGGCGGTGCCGAGCGGGTCGTCCGGCGAAACCACGCCCTGCAAGCCGGCGCGGATGGTTTCCCAGTATTCCGGCGGCGCGTCGATTTGATCGTGCACGGTGGGTTCCATCACTTTAACGGCAGCGCCGTTTTCGTCGAGAATCCGGTCGACGACATGCACATCATATACGGTTCCGCCGTTTGCGAAGGTGGCGGCATACCGTGCTATTTCGATGGGGGTAACGGCGATGATGCCCTGCCCTATGCCGGTGCGAACGGTGGTGATGGGCTTCCATTTCAGTTCCAATAGCCAGTCGTTGATGCGCTTGGCCCAGTTTTGCGAGCGGGAAAGCGTGAGCGGAATGCCCAGCTCCTCAGCAAGCAGGCGGCGGATATCTTCGCCGTGTTCCTGGTTGTCGCTGCCGTCCTGCAAAGCGATGATGCGCCTTGCGCAGCTTTCGATGGCTTTCGGGTCTTCTTCCATGCCACGGCCTTTTACGATCTGCGTCAAATAGTCTTTCAGCTGCTTGTATACATAGTAAGGCAAACTGCTTTTTTGCTGCTCGATGCTCAGTGTGTTGTCATACAAAACGGCCTGGCTTCCAACGTGTCCGGTAAGCTCGCCCGGCAATTCAATGCCAGTAGGGGTGCCGAGGCCAAGGCGGGTTGTCCACTCATTGAGCTTGTTGATACCGAGGCGGTTCGCCACTGTATAAAAGTAGAAGTTGCAGCTGCCGGCAAGAGCGCCGCTCAGGCTCAGGCCGGAGGCATGGTCGGCGTAGCTGCGCGCATGGGTTAAAAACGCCCAGCAGGCAGGAGCGTCTTTTTCAGAAATACGCTTGCCGTCGCTGCTTTCGATGTCCATGTAATAGCCGGTGTCCTTGATGGTTTCGGTGGTGGTGAGTTTGCCCTCCATCAGACCGGCGAGGCCCG
>JAVBPK010000078.1:0-19820 GCA_031549625.1 Eubacteriales bacterium | reverse complement strand
ACATGCGCTCCGGCGCACGCAAGCCAACCAGGTATAAACCTGTGGCTATCACCGTTTTTGTGGCCGCCGTCAGCGCCAGCCTCGCCTGCTCAACCGCCGGTTTTTCGCCCAATATGCGGCAGTCGAAATAAAATTTATTGTATGCCTGACACAGCGCCATAACCGCCCGCGCCACTAAGTATGGCTCGTTTTTCTCCATGGCATTCCGCACCGCGCCGGGAAACGCAAACAGCGCGCGAATGACCTTTCCGCTTTCTTCGTCACACAGCGCCTCGTACGCGATTTCTTCAGGTATGCTCGAATCCCGGCCCGCTTTGCGCAAAACAGAACAACAGCGCGCATGCGTATACTGCACGTATGGGCCCGTTTCGCCTTCGAAATTCAGCGCCTTATCGTAGCTGAACACGATATCTTTGATGCGGTTGTTGTACAACGCGTTCCACACCAGCGCGCCCGCGCCCACCTGATTCGCCACTGTTTGCTTGTCTTCGAGATCGGGACTTTTTTCTTCCATGGTCGCGCATGTCTTTTCGATTGCCGCCTGCAGCACTTCCTCGAGAAACAGCACCTTGCCCTTTCTTGTGGAAAGCGTGCCGTCCTGCATGCTCACCATGCCAAACGCCACATGCTCGCAATCTTGCGCCCACTCGCGGCCCATCAGTTCCAGCACCTTAAACAGCTGGCGAAAATGCAAATCCTGCTGGTATGCCACCACGTACAGACTCTTTGCAAAATCGTATGTTTCTTTACGGTATACCGCCGCCGCCAGGTCACGCGTGGCGTATAGCGAGGCGCCATCGGAACGCAGCACGATGCACGGCGGCATGTTGTACGCTTCCAAATCGACGATATATGCGCCTTTATCTTCTTTTAATAAATGCTTCGCGTTCAGCTCGTCCACAATGGGCTGCATTTTATCGTTGTAAAAACTTTCGCCCGCATAGCTGTCAAAATGCACATCCAGCATGTCATACACGCGGCCTACATCTTTCAGCGTGAGCTCTTTAAACCATTCAAACAGCCGCATAGCCTCTGCGTCGTTGTCCTCTATGCGCTTAAACCACGCCCGCGCTTCGTCTTCCAGCGACGGGTCCTTTTCCGCCTCATCGTGGAAGCGCACATATAAATGCAGCAATGCGCGCACCGTACCCTGATTAACCGTCTCTTCCTCACCCCACTTTTGATAGGCCACGATGAGCTTTCCAAACTGTGTTCCCCAATCGCCCAGATGGTTTATGCCCACGCAGTTATACCCCAGGTGCTCGTATATGCGGTATAACGAACGGCCGATTACCGTGGAGCTCAAATGCCCGATGTGAAACGGCTTCGCAATGTTTATGGAGGAATAATCGATGCAAACATTGCGCCCGCCGCCCATGGCGGACCCGCCGAACTGCTCGCCCTTTTCCCGTATCTCGCTCAATACCGCCGTCGCATACGCTTCCGGCCTTATAAAGAAATTGACGTAGCCGCCCGCCACTTCCGCCCGCGCCGCAAACGGCGGCAAAGCTATGGTTTGCACAAGCTCCTGGGCGATAACGGGCGGCGCCTTGCGCAGCGTTTTCGCCAGCTTGAAGCAGGGGAAGGCAAAGTCGCCCATAGCGCTTTCGGGCGGAATTTCAAACAATGGAACCAATTCTTCTGTTTGCAGACCGCAGTAGGCGCTCAGCGCCTCCGCCAGCTGCTGTATAAAATCCATATCGCGGTACCTCTTCGCTTTTATCCTTGTAGTATAGCAGACGCTTCGCTTTCGCAAAAGCCGTGTTTAACACGAAATCTTTCCCAAGCGGCGTTCCATACTCGCCCTTTGCGCCGCTCTTTCATGTTCCGCCCTCGCCGTTCCCTTGGGCATGGCGTTCTCTACCCTACCACCTTGCCTATTATGCGGCATTCATCTTCGTCCTTTATCAAAATGGGTGGATATTTTTTATTGTAGGCCAGCAGGCGGTTGCCGCCCAGCAGCCGGCACAGAGGCTTGCCGTTTAGCAGAAACAGGCCTATTTCGCCTTCCAGCAGCATTTGCTGCTGCTGCAGATAGATGATCTGCTCGTTCGCGAAACGGGGATGCATGCAGTCGCCGCTCATGCGCATGGCAAACGTCGCGTGGCGCGGCACCGTTTCGTCCACCTCGATTTGCTGCTGGCTGCCCTTTTTGAAAAACGCCTGCACGTTCGGCACATCCGGCCAGTCGTATAGCGGCAATGTGCGCACCGGGCGCGCCGGCACCGGTTCCGGCGCAGCCGCCAGCATCGGCGCAGGCTGTTCCGGTTGCGGTTTTTCTTCGGCCGCGGGCTGGCTGATTCCGAACTCTTCACTTGCAGCCAGCAAGGCGATGTATTCCTGTGCGCGGCTTTTGCCGCGTGCCGTCAGAGAGGAAAGCGTATCCGCCGCAGGCATGCCGCAAAAAATCTGAAGCACATCCCGCACGCCGTATATTTCGCACAGCAGCAGAAATTGCGCCGCGTCCGGCTTGGAATCGCCCTTTTCCCATTTTGAGACGGCCTTGTTTGTGATGGGGCAGCCCCGATCACAGAAAAACTGCGCCACTTGTGGCTGCGTATACCCGCATTCCTTTCGCAAACGCGCCAATGTTTCTGATAAACGCATGGTCTCACCTCCCTTTTTCAGCATACCGCGCCTATCTCCATTTTACAAGCATATTCTCCATATAGACGAATAAAATATTTGGTTTTCGCGAAACATGAGAATTACACAAAATACACAGCCTTCACTTTATCACGCTACTTGACTACCACGCGAAAGTGTACTATGATAATGCGAGCGCCGCTTGCAAAGAGCGGAAAGCCATGGCATACGCGCGCGAACCATGCTATTATGAAGGAAGCATGTACCGACCCAATCAAGGAGGACGCATATGGATTTCAAGCTGGACACGCTGCGCAAAAGCGAACAAGTCTCTTTTTTGCTGCGCGGTTTATATGAACAATACGGCTACGAAAAATTCCGCATGGGCAAATTTGAAGAATACGATTTTTACACGGAGCACAAGGACTTTTTGTCCAGCAGCCAGATCCTTACATTTACGGACCTTTCCGGCAAGCTGATGGCGCTCAAGCCCGACGTCACCATGAGCATCGTCAAGCGCACCCGCGCCAGCATGCAGCAGCCTGAACGCCTGTATTACAACGAAAGCATTTACCGCGCTTCGCGTGAGGTGCGCGAATTTAAAGAGATTTACCAGGTGGGCCTGGAATACATCGGCGAAGTCAGCACGCATACCAATGCCGAGCTGCTGACGCTCGCGCTGAAAAGCCTGCAATGCATTACCGACGAGTATATACTCGACGTTTCCCACATGGGCTATCTCAACGGCTTGTTTGAAAGCATTACCGCGCCCAAAGAGGCCAAGCAGAAATTTTTGACCTGCCTTGAAAGCAAAAACGCGCACGAGCTCCAACGCCTGCTCGGCGAATACGCCGTTTCTTCCGCGGATGGCGAACGCCTGCTCGCCGTGCTCACACTCAACGGCGGCATACAAAACGCGCTTTCCCGCGCCGGCGAACTTGCCGTAAACGAGCAAATGCGCACTGCCGTCGCCGAACTGAGCGAGCTATACCGCGTGTTCGCCGACAACCCCATGGCGCAATCCCTGCGGCTGGATTTTTCCATCACGCTGGACAGCAAATATTACAATGGCCTTATGTTTCGCGGCTACGTCAAAGACGCGCCGCGCGCCGTGCTCCGAGGCGGGCGCTACGACCTTTTGCTGCGCCGCATGGGCATCCGCGAATTACAGGCCATCGGCTTCGCCATCTATTTCGACGAAGTGGAACGCCTGCTCAAACAGCCGCCCCGCGCCGCCTACACGGCTGTTTTGCTCTTTGACGACACCACCGATCCCAAAGCGTTGCACGCCGCCGCGGAACAACTCACCACCTACGGGCATACGCTGCTTGTTTCCCGCGCTTTGCCTCAGGAACCGGGCGGCTATACGCTTTTTACCTTGCAAAACGGGACATTAACGGAGAAATTACCATGATCGACATCGCACTGCCAAAGGGCCGTATGGGCGACCGCGTATATGAACTGTTCGCTTCCGTCGGCTATTCCTGCGCCTCCCTCAGCGACAACAGCCGCAAGCTGGTATTTGAAGACGCCGCAAACGGCGTCCGTTATTTGCTCATCAAACCGCAGGACGTCGCCATTTACGTGGAACGCGGCGCTGCCGATATCGGCGTGGTCGGCAAGGATGTGCTCCTGGAAACGGAGCCGGATATTTACGAGCTTTTGGATTTGCGCCTTGGAAAATGTGCGCTTTCCGTGGCCGCGCCAAACGGATACATTGACAACACCGAACAGGTGCTGCGCGTCGCCACCAAATACCCACACGTCACGCACCAGTTTTATCAGCGGCAAAACCGCGATATCGAGATCATCAAGCTGAACGGCTCCATCGAGCTTGCCCCGCTGCTGGGGCTTTCCGATGTTATAGTGGACGTGGTGGAAACGGGCACAACGCTGCGCGAAAACAATCTTTCCGTGCGCCAGCAAATCGCGCCCAGCTCCGCGCGGCTTATCGCCAACGTGAGCAGCTACAAATTTAAGCAAACCGACATCGAAACCATGCGCCAGGCGCTGACGGAGGTACTGAAAAATGATTGACCTGTTGTATGCAGAAACCGTATCTGTTGGCCAAATCCGCCAACGGTTCAGCGAAAAAAACGCCGCGGCCGATGCTGCGGCGGCCGCCATACTCGACGATGTGCGCCAAAATGGCGACAGCGCCGTCCTCGCCTATACCAAGCGCTTTGACGGCGCGACGCTTTCCTCGCTGGCCGTAACCGAAGCCGAGATAACCGCCGCCTTCGCGGCCGCCTCTCCCGCGCTCATCGCCGCACTTGAACGCGCGGCGGAAAATATCCGCGTTTTTCACAGCATGCAAGTTCGCAAGGGCTTTTCGCTTTCCGGTGAGGGCGGCGTAAAAATGGGTATGCGCATACTCCCGCTCGACCGCGTCGGCCTGTATATCCCCGGCGGCACCGCCAGCTACCCCAGCACGGTGCTGATGAATGTCATCCCCGCCAAAATCGCGGGCGTCCCCGAAATCATGCTGGCCTCGCCGCCCGACGCCAGCGGCCGCATTCGCGACGCCATCCTCGTGGCCGCGCGCATAGCGGGCGTTCACCGTATATTCAAAATGGGCGGCGCGCAGGCTGTCGCCGCCTTTGCCTACGGCACGCAAACCGTACCCAAAGCCGATAAAATCACCGGCCCCGGCAACGCTTTTGTGGCCGCCGCCAAACGGCAGGTGTATGGCCTCGTCGATATCGATATGATCGCAGGCCCCAGCGAGATACTCGTGATCGCGGACGAAAGCGCAAACGCGCGTTTCGTCGCGGCAGACTTGCTCTCGCAGGCCGAGCATGATACCATGGCAGCAAGCATTTTGCTTACAACCAGCGTATCCTTCGCAAAACAGGTGCAGTACGAGCTTGCGCTGCAAGTAAGCTCGCTGCCGCGTCAGGCCATCGCGCGGCAATCGCTGGCCGACAATGGCCGCATCGTCATCACCCGTTCGCTGGATGAGGCCGCCGCGCTTTGCAATGAGATCGCGCCGGAACATCTTGAGCTTTGCATCGCCGACCCTGAAGCCTTGCTTCCGGCCATCCGCCACGCGGGCAGCATATTCCTTGGCCATTTTACGCCGGAGGCTGTGGGCGACTATATCGCGGGGCCCAATCACACATTGCCCACCAACGGCGCGCCCCGTTTTTCTTCGCCGCTTTCGGTAGACGATTTTGTAAAAAAATCCTCTTATATCGCTTATACGCCGGAGGGCCTTCGCCTCATCGCCGCGCCTCTTACCGCCATCGCCGAGGCGGAAGGCTTTGACGCCCACGCGCGCAGTGTGCAAATCCGGCTTTCGTAGTTTCACCGCGCGCCTTTTCGCGCGGATCCGTTCATAAAAAAAGCGAGGTTAGTTCATGTCCAGATTCTTGTCCGACCGCTTTGCAGGCATGAAAGCGTATGTACCCGGCGAACAGCCGCAGGGGCGCAGCTATATCAAACTGAACACAAATGAGAGTCCCTTTCCGCCCTCCCCCGCCGTGCTGGACGCGCTGAGCCGCGCCGAAGCCGAAATGCTTAACTTATACCCAGACCCGGACGCGCGTGTGGCAAACGCCGCCTTTGCCGCGCATTTTGGCTGCAAAGGCGAAAACGTGCTACTTGGCAACGGTTCCGATGAAATACTTGCCTTTTGCTTCCAGGCCTATTGCGACAGCAACACCCCCGCCTGTTTCGCGGATATTACATACGGCTTTTACAAAGTATTTGCCGCGCTCTATTGCCTGCCCAGCCGCGTATTGCCGCTGGACGGGCAGCTGCAGATACGGCCTGAGGATTATTTCAACATTGGCGGCACGATCTTCCTCGCCAACCCAAACGCGCCCACCGGGCAGGCGCTGCCGCTTTCCGCCATCGAGGATATATTGCGCGCCAACCCGCATACCATCGTGGTAATCGACGAAGCTTACAGCGCATTTGGCGCCGAAAGCGCCGTGCCGCTTACCTCTCAATACGAAAACCTCATCGTGGTGCAAACCATGTCCAAATCGCGCAACCTCGCGGGCGCGCGGCTTGGCTACGCAATCGCTTCCGATATGCTGATTGCGGACTTGAATAAAATGAAATTCTCTTTCAACCCTTACAATGTAAACCGGCTATCCCTGCTGGCCGCCACAGCCGCCATACAGGACGAAGCGTATTACGCGGACTGCGTACATGCCATCACGCAAACGCGCGAGCACACCACGCGGGCGCTGCGCGAACGCGGTTTCTTTGTGCTGCCGAGCGCCGCCAATTTTATATTCGCGAAACCGGGCCGCTTAACCGGGGAAGACTATTATCTGCAACTCAAGCAGAACGGCATCCTCGTGCGCCATTTCGATCAACCTCGCATCAGCGACTATGTGCGCATAACCATCGGCACAGACGAACAGATGCAGGCGCTTATACAAACAACTGATAAAATATGGAGGGCATTATGAGATCAGCAGACATCACGCGTAAAACCGCCGAAACAGACATCTCCCTTTCTCTTTCGATCGATGGAACCGGCGAAGGCTCTATCGATACGGGCTGTGGCTTCCTCAACCACATGCTTACGCTGTTTGCCAAACATGGCCGTTTCGACCTCAACATCCGCTGCAAGGGCGATACGGATGTGGATTACCACCACACAACCGAAGACATCGGCATCGCCCTGGCTCAAGCCTTCCGCGCCGCGCTTGGCGACGGCCGCGGCATCCGCCGCTATGGCAGCATGCTTTTGCCCATGGATGAAACGCTCATGCTGGTCTCTTTGGATATCAGCGGCCGCGCCTTTTTGCGCTATGACGCGCATATCTCCGCTGCCAAAGTGGGCGATTTCGACTGCGAGCTTGCCGAGGAATTTTTGATGGCGCTAAGCCGCACGCTCGGACTCACGCTGCATGTGCAGCAATTCGCGGGCAGCAACGCGCACCATATCATAGAGGCCATTTTTAAGGCGCTCGGACGCTCGCTTGGCCAGGCTTGTTCTATAGACGAGGCCGCCGCCAATGTCATCCCGTCCTCAAAAGGTGTATTATTATGATCGCTATTATCGACTATGGCGTTGGCAACCTGTTTTCTTTGACGGGTTCGCTGCACCATCTGCAAATAGACTGCGTGGTCACCAGCGACCCGCACATGCTAAAACGCGCCGACCGCATCATATTGCCAGGCGTAGGCGCTTTTGGCGACGCTGCCACAAAGCTCCGCCTGAGCGGTTTGGTCGGCACGCTCGACAAACAGGTCGCTTTCGGCAAGCCCTTGCTCGGCATTTGCGTGGGCATGCAGCTGTTGTTTGAGCGCAGCTATGAATTTGGCAAGTATCAGGGGCTTGGCTACCTGCCCGGCTCCATATATTCACTGGCAGACGATATCCCTGCTACGCTGAAAGTGCCTCAAATAGGCTGGAACAGCCTGCATTTTACCCAGCCGGACAGTCCGCTTTTAAAATACAACGCACCGGGCGACTACATGTATTTTGTGCATTCGTTTTACGCGAAGAACTGCGACGCAAGCTCGGTGGCATACGCCGAATACGGCGTGCATGTACCTGCAATCACGCAAAAACGAAACGTATACGGTACGCAATTCCACCCGGAAAAGAGCGGCGCCGCCGGCCTCAACATACTGAAAGCATTCAACGAAATTTAATATATACAGGAGCGATCATGGAAATTTTCCCGGCAGTGGATATTCGCGGCGGCCAGGTCGTCCGCTTGCAGCATGGCGATTACGACTCCATGCAAATTTACGGCAACAACCCGAAGGAGCAGGCGGAGCGCTTCCTCGCTTCCGGCGCGCGCAACTTGCACGTTGTGGATCTTGATGGCGCAAAAGACGGCAATTCCGCCAATTTTGCCGCCATCCGTGAAATAGCATCGCTGCATGACCAGCTTTTCATCGAAGTGGGCGGCGGCATCCGCACAGAGGCGGATATCGCGCGGATGCTCGCTTTGGGCGTACAGCGCGTCATACTCGGCACAGTCGCCGTCAGGAACTTTGCTTTCATCGAAGACATGGTGCAGGTATACGGCGAACACATCGCCGTGGGCGTGGACGCGCGCGACGGCAAAGTGGCCGTGCAAGGCTGGCTGGAAACCACCCAGCTCGATTCTTTGGCCTTTTGCCGCCAGCTGATGGAAGCCGGCGTGCAAACCGTCGTCTACACCGATATCGCCAAAGACGGCGCGCTTGCCGGCACCAATTTACCCGCTTATTCCGCGCTGCGCGAATTTGCCGCTTTGTCCGTCGTGGCATCCGGCGGCATCAGCTATGAACACGAGCTTGCCGCCCTGCGCGATATGGGTACCTATGCCGCCATCCTTGGCAAGGCGCTCTATGTTGGGCAGCTCGATCTTGCCCGCGCCATCGCCATCGGCGACGGCTGATTTTTACGATCCCCTTTGCCTTTTTCATCCATATTCTCTTCCGTAACACTTGCTTGACGAAAAGGAGTGACAATCTATGCTTACGAAACGCATCATCCCCTGCCTGGATATCCGCGACGGGCGCGTCGTGAAGGGCGTGCAATTCGAAGACGTGCGCGATGTGGAGGATCCCGTCGCCCTCGCCCGTTATTACAATACCTCCGGCGCGGACGAGTTGGTTTTTTACGATATAACCGCCAGCGTGGAGGGCCGTAAACTGTTTACCGACGTGCTGGAGCGCACCGCGCGCGAGGTATTCATCCCGCTGACCGTTGGCGGAAGCATCAGCGACCTTGCGGATTTTGACCGTGTGCTCAACTGCGGCGCGGACAAGGTCAGCGTCAACACGGGCGCGCTGAAACGGCCCGCTTTGCTCGACGAAGCTGCAAAAAAATACGGCGCGCAATGCGTCGTGCTTTCCATGGACGTAAAACGGGCGGATGGCCAGTTTCGCGTTTTTCAAAAAGGCGGGCGCGAGGACACAGGCCGCGATGCCATCGAATGGGCCGTGTATGGCGAAGAACATGGCGCGGGCGAGCTCGTTGTAAACAGCATCGACACCGACGGCGTGCGCAACGGTTTTGATATCGAAATGCTGCAAGCCATTTGCGCGCGCGTGCGCATTCCTGTGATCGCTAGCGGCGGCGCGGGCAACATGGAGCACTTTGCGTCCCTGTTTGAAAATGTGCCCGGCGTGGACGCGGGCCTCGCCGCCTCCATATTCCACTTCAAAGAGGTCGATATCCACGCGCTCAAACAATTCCTGCGTGAGCGCGGCATCGAAATGCGCGTATAAGGAGCCATCATGAACGAAGAAATTTTCCAGCGCCTGCAATTCGATTCCGCGGGACTCATCCCCGCCGTCGTGCAGGATTATTATACCGGCGAAGTGCTGACCGTGGCCTACATGAATGAAGAAAGCCTGCGCATCAGCATAGCCGAACAGCGCACCTGCTTCTTTTCCCGTTCCCGAAAAACGCTGTGGCGCAAGGGCGAAACCAGCGGCAACGTGCAGCATATTCTGCGCATCATCGCCGACTGCGATTTTGACGCGCTCGTCGTGCAAGTAGCCAAAGACGGACCCGCCTGCCACCTGGGCACGGAAAGCTGCTTTTCCAGCACGCTGTACGCCGCCAGCCCTGCCTACGAAAAGCGCCCCTTCTCGCTGGACGAACTCTACCGCCTCATACAGGAACGCAAGCAGCAGCTGCCCGCTGGCTCTTACACCACGTATCTTTTTGAAAAAGGTTTGGAAAAAATACTGAAAAAAGTGGGGGAAGAAAGCACGGAGGTAATCATCGCCGCCATGAAAGGCGGCGACGACGAAACCATATATGAGGCTGCCGACCTTACCTACCACATGCTCGTATTGCTTTGCCAGCTTGGCATTCCTCCGGCGCGCGTGCGTGACGAGCTGGCCAAGCGCCATATTATCGACCATAAGGTCAAGCAGGAGTCTATGCAATGATCCTTTCCAATTTTCATACGCACACCCTGTATTGCGATGGCAAAGCCACCGCGCGCGACATGGTGGAAGCCGCCCTGCAAAAGGGTTTTCACTCGCTCGGCTTTTCCGGCCATGGCTACACCAGCTTTGACCCCGCCTTTTGCACCTCGCTTGCGAACATGCCGAAATACCACGCCGAGATAATGGCGCTGCGCGAAGAATATGCCGGACGCATCGATTTGTTTGTCGGGCTCGAAAACGATTCCTCTGAACCGCAGCCAACGGCAGGCTATGATTATACCATCGGCTCCGTTCATTATATCTGGAAGGACCAAACGTTCTGCTGCGTAGACGCATACGCGGAAATGACGCGGCGCGACATCCAAACCCATTTTCAGGGAGACGGGCTGAACTTTGCCAAGACGTACTTCGAAAGCGTGGCGCGCTTTGCCGCGCAAAAGCCCGCTGATATCATGGGGCATATCGACGTGGTGAAGAAATTCAATACGGATGGCCTGTTTTTTGACGAAACCTGTGCCGCCTACCGCGACGCCGCCTTTTTCGCGCTGGAGCAAGTGGCGAAAAGCGGCATGCTGCTGGAGCTTAACACCGCCGGTTTCCGCTATCGCGGCGAACCGTATCCTTCCCGCCCTTTGCTTGAACGCGCCCGCGAGCTTGGCATCCGCATCATCGTGAGCGCCGACGCGCACGAGCCCCGTTTTATCGACTATCGGTTTTCCGAAATGGAAGAATACCTTTCCGCTTGCGGCTTTTCTGAGCGCGTGGAACTTACGCACGCCGGATTTGTGGAAGTCCCGCTTGTGACTGGTTGAAGGGGGCGCCGCGGCGCGAGCCGCGGTGCATCCCCACCCTTTGTGCCGGAGCGTTATTCATGCAGCTGCAAATATATCCCGGGAAATTGAGCGGCAGCCTTGCCGCCGTTCCTTCCAAATCCTATTTACACCGCGCGCTCATAGCCGCGGCGCTCGGCGACGCCCCTACGCGCATCCGCGGTTTGAACGGCGCTTGCCCCGACGATATTGCCGCCACCATCCGCTGCCTCAGCGCCATGGGCGCAAGCATTGCACAGCCGGACGAAAGCTTTCTCATTACGCCCATGCTGCCCCCGCGCTCTCGCCCCTTGCTGCCCTGCGGCGAGAGCGGCACCACGCTCCGGCTGCTTTTGCCCGTTGTTGCCGCCTTGTTTGCAAGCGCAAACTTTACCGGCGCGGGCCGTTTGCCAGAGCGCCCGCTGCACGAGTTGCTTTGCTGCCTTGGGGCGCATGGCCCCGCCTTTTCCGGCGACACCTTGCCGCTGACGAGCTTTGGCACATTGTGCAGCGGTACGTTTTCTATCGCGGGGAATATCAGCTCGCAATATATTTCCGGCCTGCTTTTCGCGCTGCCGCTGCTTTCCGGCGACAGCCATATTTGCCTCTCTTCCCCGCTGGAATCACGCGGATATGTACAGCTTACGCTTGCCATGCTTGCACGGTTTCATGTTATAGCGCAGGAAATGCAGGACGGTTTTTTCGTGCCCGGCGGCCAGTCATATCGCTCACCCGGGCATCTCTTTGCTGAAGGTGATTGGTCAAACGCCGCCTTCTTTTTAGCGTGCGGCGCTTTGCACGCGCCCGTCACCGTCACCGGGCTGCACACAGCCGGCCAGCAGCCCGACTCGGCTATCCTGACGCATATCCGCGCTTTTGGCGCGAACGTGCTGGCGGATGCGCATGGCGTTACGGTATTTCCCGCGCAATTGCGGGGAATCACCGCCGACCTTTCCCAAACGCCGGATCTCGGCCCTATCCTTGCCGCGCTTGGCGCTTGCGCCTCCGGCGAAACGCTGCTCACAAACGCTTCACGCCTTTCGCTAAAAGAGAGCGACCGCGTCGCTTCCATACTCGCCATGCTGCAAGCGTTTAGCGTGCGTGCCGATTATTTCTCCGGCACCATTCGTATACAGGGCGGCCTTCCCCTCACCGGCGGCGAGATCCCCTGCGCGCGTGACCCGCGCATCGTAATGGCCGCCGCCATTGCCGCCACCGCTGCCACCGGCCCCAGCCTGCTGCGCGACACGCAAAGCGCCGCAAAGGCATATCCTCTTTTCTTTGACCATTTCGCATTATTGGGAGGGCATTCGCATGTCATCTAGCTTTGGTTCGCATATCCGCTATACGCTTTTCGGGCAGTCACACGGCGAAGCCATCGGCGTGGTTATCGACGGCCTGCCCTCCGGCATCGAAATCGATTTTGAGCGGCTGCAGGCATTCCTGTCGCGGCGTTCCCCCGGCGGCGCGCATGCGTCCGCGCGCAGCGAAACGGATATTCCCCGCTTTCTTTCCGGCCTGGTGGGCAACAAAACCTGCGGCGCGCCTTTGTGCGCCCTGCTTGCAAACGACGACGCGCGCCCTTCGGACTATGCGCCCTTCCTCTATACGCCCCGCCCTTCACATGCGGATTTCACCGCCCGGATGCGAGACGGGGACGCTGCGGATTTGCGTGGAGGCGGGCATTTTTCCGGCCGCCTTACGGCCGCCCTTTGCGTAGCGGGCGGCATCGCTTTGCAGGCGCTTGCCGCTTACGGCATCACGGTCGGCGCTCACATATACAGCATTGCGGACGTTTATGATACGCCTTTCCACCCCACGCAGCTCAGTGCCGAAGATATATCCATCCCCGCCCGGCGCGCCTTTCCTGCGCTCGACGAAGCAGCCGGTTTGCACATGCAGCAGATTATCGCGGAGGCGCACGCTTGCGGCGATTCCGTTGGGGGGGTGGTGGAATGTGCCGCTATCGGGCTGCCTGCCGGACTGGGCGGCAACCTTTTTGGCGGGCTTGAAAGCAGGCTGAGCGAAGCCATATTCGCCATCCCCGCCGTAAAAGGGCTGGAATTTGGCGCCGGCTTTGCCGCCGCCCATATGCGCGGCTCCCTGCACAACGACGCCTTTATACAAGAGGACGGCGCCGTCCGCACAGCTACAAACAACCATGGCGGCATCCTTGGCGGCCTTGCTTCCGGCATGCCTCTGTTGCTGCGCGCCGCCTTGAAGCCCACGCCTTCCATCTTGCGCCCGCAGCAGAGCGTAGACCTTAGAAGCGGCGAACCCGCCACGCTGCAAATTTCCGGCCGCCACGACGCTTGCATAGCGCCTCGCGCCGTTCCCTGTTTGGAAGCTGCCACCGCCGCCGTTTTACTGGACATATACTTTCAGCACGCAGGAGGACTACATGCAACAACTGCAAGACATTCGTAAACAAATCGACGAGCAGGACAAGCTGCTCTGCGCCGCCTTTGCCGCGCGCATGGAACTGTGCGCCCTCGCCGCCGAAACCAAGCAGGCGCAGTTTTTGCCCCTGTATGATGGCCAGCGAGAGGCAAACATCCTTTCCTTTGCCGAACATTCCGTACCCGCGCCGCTTTCCCCCTATGCGCGCAAGCTGTTTGAAACGCTGCTGCAGCTGAGCCGTGACTACCAAAAGGAGCATATTGCCGCATGCGATTTGGGCTGCTAGGCGCGAAGCTTGGCCACAGTGTTTCCCCGCGCATACACGCGGCTTTCGGCTTACCGGATTATACGCTCTTTGAGGCGCAGCCCGGCGAGCTGCCTTCGCTTTTGCAGGAAAGCGATTGGGGCGGCCTGAATGTGACCATCCCTTACAAAAAAGCGGTGCTGCCCCATTGCCACACCCTTTCGGAAGCCGTACGCCGCACTGGCAATGCTAATACGCTTGTATTTGGCAGCGACGGGCATATCACGGCCCACAACACTGATTACGCGGGCCTTGCTTATCTCGCCCAACGCGCGGGCATCACCTTTGACAAACGCAAAATTCTCATACTGGGTTCCGGCGGCACGGCGCAAACCGCCCGCGCTTTGGCCGAAGATCAAGGCGCCGGCAGCGTCGTGCTCGTCTCCCGCGGCGGGCCCGTCACGTATGCCGATCTTGCCGAACACGCGGACGCCGATATTCTCATCAACGCTACGCCCGTCGGCATGTTTCCGAACAACGAGGCTTGTCCGGTTGATATCGGTTTGTTTTCGCACCTTTTTGCCGTCATCGACGCTATTTACCGCCCGCTGCGCACGGAATTGCTGCTGCGGGCGCAGGCGCGCGGACTCATTGCCGCCGGCGGCTTGCTTATGCTGGTGGAACAGGCGCGCCTGGCGAACGAACTGTTTACAGGCCGCTCCATCGCGCAGAGCGAAACCGACGCCGTATACCGCGAGCTGCTTTTCTCGCTTTGCAACATCGTGCTGGTCGGTATGCCCGGCGCGGGTAAAACCACCATCGGGCAGGCGCTTGCCGAAACCACCAGCCGCCCTTTCTTTGATACCGACCGCTGCATAGAAGAACAAACCGGCCAAACGCCCGGCGATATCCTGCGCCGGCAGGGCGAAACGCCCTTTCGCACCATCGAAACCGCCGTTGTGAGGCAAATTTACAAAAACCAGGGCTGCGTAATCGCCACAGGCGGCGGTACGCCGCTTTCCGCCGAAAACAGGCGGCTTTTACTGCAAAATGGCGTTATCGTGTATTTGGAGCGCGCGCTTGCTTTGCTTTCTACACAAAACAGGCCCCTATCGCAAAACCTGGGGTCTCTCTTCGCCGAGCGCGAGCCCGTCTATCGCGCCTTTGCCTCCCTTACTGTTTCCAACAACGCCAGCATATCCGACGCCGCGCAAAACACGCTATCCGCCGTCAAAGCCCTTACATGATCCCCGCCAATCTTGCCGCCGTAGCCACAACCATGCAGATTACCACGCCAAACGCGGTGGGCAGCGCAAACGCCACTGCCGTCCATTTATAGCTCTGCGTTTCCTTGCGAATGGTGAGCAGCGTGGTTGTGCACGGCCAGTGCATCATGGAAAACAGCATGGTACACAGCGCCGTAACTCCCGTCCACCCGTTTGCCAGCAGCAGCGCCTTAAATGACGCCGACACGCTTACATCCGTCAGGCTGCCGTTTGCCGTATACAGCATGACAATCAGCGGCAGCACGATTTCGTTGGCGGGCATACCCAGTATAAACGCCATCAATATGACGCCGTCCATGCCCATGAGCCTGCCCAGCGGGTTCAAAAACACCGTGCAGCTGTGCAGCAGCGGTACGCCGCCTATGCTGACATTCGCCAACACCCAAATAAGCAGCCCCATCGGCGCCGCCACTACCACCGCGCGGCCCAGCACAAACAGCGTGCGGTCAAACACTGAGCGGACGATCACTTTGGCTATTTGCGGCCTGCGGTATGGCGGAAGCTCCAACGTAAACGCGGAGGGCACGCCCTTGAGCATGGTTTTGCTCAGCAGGCGCGAGGCCAAAAAAGTCATCCATACGCCAAACGCGATCAATGCCGCCAGCAACAACGCGGATACCGCCGCCCTTCCCTCGCCATCCGCGCCCCCCGCAAAAAACAGCCCAAGCAGCGCTATCAATGCCGGAAACCGGCCATTGCATGGCGCAAAGTTGTTTGTGAGCGTGGCTATCAAACGCTCTCTTGGGCTGTCGATAATGCGGCAGCCCAGCACGCCTACCGCGTTACACCCAAAGCCCATGCACATGGTCAGCGCCTGCTTGCCGCACGCGTTGCAGCGGCAAAAGCTGTGATCCAGATTAAACGCCACACGGGGCAAGTACCCCAAATCTTCCAGCAGCGTGAACAGCGGGAAGAATATCGCCATCGGCGGCAGCATGACCGCCACCACCGTACCCAATACGCGAAACGCACCCACTACCAGCGCATCGTGCAGCCACTCCGCCGCGTGCAGGGCTGTAAGAATCCCTGAAAGCTGTATTTCCACTTTGCCAAACACCTCGCTTAACCAGCGCGACGGCAGATTGGCCCCCTTCAACGTGATGAAAAACACGAGCGCCAACAGCAGCAGCATGACCGGCAATCCCGTCCATCGCCCTGTGAGCACGCGGTCTATCTTTAGTTGCCTGCTCTGATACTTTGGATTGCCGAAACGCACGCAACCCGCCGCTATTTCTTCCGCGCGGGCATACAGGCGCGAAACGATATGGTCTTTTATACGCGCCGCATCCATGCCGCACAACAGCAAATGCGCCCGCGCGTGATCCAGCATGTGCGCTACCTGCGTGTTTTGCCGCAGCTGCAGGCCCAACGCGTTTTCCATGCTGTCCAGCAGCGTTTTGTCGTTTTCCAGCAATTTGAGCGCCACGAAGCGGGCGCTCGCCTTGCCCTGCAGCAGCTCTTTCAGCGGCCTTTCCAAACAGTTGATCGTGTATTCCAGCTCTTCCCCGTATTCCACATTTGGCCGTTCCCGTTCCGGATGCGCGCATATATTTGCCACCTCGCGCATGAGCGCGCGCAAACCGTTTCCGCTTCGCGCCGTCGTTCCCACAACCGGTACGCCAAGCATCCTGTTCAGCGCGGACAGGTCGATTTGGATGCCCTTTTTTGCCGCCTCATCCAGCAAGTTTACGCACACAACCACATACGGGGTGATCTCTATCGTTTGCAGCACCAGGTTTAAATTGCGTTCCAGGCAGGTTGCATCGCACACGACTATGGTGGCGTCGACTTTGCCAAAGCACAAAAAATCCCGCGCCACTTCCTCTTCCACCGAATGCGCCATAAGCGAATACGTACCCGGCAAATCCACCAGCGTATACGTTTCGCCCTCAAATACGCACTCGCCCCGCGCGTTCGCCACCGTTTTCCCCGCCCAATTGCCCGTGTGCTGCTTCATGCCTGTCAGCGCGTTAAACACCGTGCTTTTTCCCACATTGGGGTTGCCCGCCAATGCTATCGTTTTTCCCGCTTCCATGCTGCGCCCTTGCTTTTCTGCCCGCTTTACTTTCATGCCGTCCCCCGCCCCGCTGCTTTTCCCTTCTTTTCTTTTTTATGCGCCGCAGCTTCAGGAAAGACTGCTTTCAAGGAGCCCCACAAGTTTTGCGTCTTCATTTCGCAAGGCGATCACCGCGCCCCGAATGCCGTATGCCTTTGGATCCCCCGCCGGCGCCTCGTACAGGCAGGTCGTATATGCGCCGGGCGTAAGCCCGATATCTAAAAGCCGACGCCGCGTCGCCCCCGTAGCGAACAGCTCAGCGATGCATGCCGAGCCGCCCACCGGCACGCCTACAAGCGTATTATTCATACTTCGTCGTTTCCTTTCATACCAATTAAAGGGGGATGATGGGTTTCCACCTCATCGTTTTCCGCCCCACTATTTTGGCCAAGTCTGGTTTTATGGAGGCTCTGTTCCCCGCCTTTGGGGGACGCATCCCCCTCGGATTCCCGCAGCAGGAATGCCCTTGGATTCCCGCCCAAAGTTGCCGTGCCGCAACTTTTTTACCCGTATTCAACTATATGCGGCTATGGCGCGCAGTGTGATTTGCCCGCCTTTCGCGCGGCGGCGACTTGCTTTTTTATCAGGAGGTGCGCATGGGAGAGTTTCACACGCTGGACGGCTACAACCGCCGCGAACAACGCGCCATTACGCGCACCATGGAAGATTATTTGGAAATGATTTGCCGCATGTCCGAAACCGACCCCATCGTGCGCGTGCAAAACCTGGCCGACGAACTGAACGTAAGCCCGTCTTCCGTCACCAAGATGATGCAGCAGCTTGCAGCTCGCGGCTTTGCGGAATACAAACCTTACGCGTACCTCAAACTGACGCCGCTCGGCGAAAGCGAGGGCGCGTACCTGCTGCACCGCCATGCCGTGCTGCATGCTTTTTTATGTTTTGTGAATCAAACAAATGATGAATTGGAGCAAGTAGAACTGATCGAACATTTCTTTGACCGGCGCACGGTGGAAAACATCGACCGCATGCTGCAAGCAATAGAGAAACAGAATTAATCCAAACCCGGATTGCCTCCGGGCGCTTAAAAGGCCCGTTTTCGTTTCAAGTCCCCCGGCTGTGTCCTTGCAGGCGTATTG
Source organism: Eubacteriales bacterium (assembly GCA_031549625.1). Taxonomy (GTDB): domain Bacteria; phylum Bacillota; class Clostridia; order Christensenellales; family CAG-138; genus JAISXK01. The sequence goes on along the minus strand of JAVBPK010000078.1, from coordinate 1,479 downwards.
CGCTCAGCCTATCGCGTGGTTGTATTCCTGTATGGCCTCGCCCAATTGTTCCGTCATGGCGCTTGGCGTTCCTTTTCCATTTTTTGCCGGTTTGCCCGCCTTGACGCACGCAAGCATATCCGCCAGGCATGTTTCCATATCCAGCATCTCCCGTTTAAGCGAAACAAAGCGGGCAGAGTTTGTAAAATCCGCCTCGCGCGCCATGGACTCTTCATGTTCCGTTTCTTCTAAAAAGGAGATGATACTGCCTTCCAGCTTTTCATAATATTGCTGAAATTCTTCTTTGTTTGCCTGGCTTACCGTCTCGTCACCGTAGCCGCCGGCCTTTAAAAAGCGCAAAAGCTCTTTTGTATGCGCAAACACCTGCATAGCGTAGTATTGTATCATCCGTTCATCCGCCTGCAAATCCGCCAGCGCGTCCGCGAGATTGTTCGCTTCCGTTATGCTGATCGCCTCGTCAAACGCATCCCAAAGCTCCTGGATTTGCGCGTGTATGCTTATAAGCGCGGTATGGTATTCGCCGCCTGACGCAAATGAATCTTCCAAATACGCTTTTTCTTCGTAATAGAGGGCTATTTTGTCTATGAGCGCCATGGCGTCCAGCACCATGGGAGCAAGCTTTTTTACGATGGCATCCAAATCGGGCGTTTCGGGCGCGAGCGCCGTGAAATACAGCGCTTCCTGTATGGATTTTTTGTAGTAATCGCCCATGATATAAGGCGCGTATGGGTCGTTCGTGTTTGGCTGCGCTGCGGCGCCAAAGCAGCCGAAATACCGATCCAGCGAGTCCTGAAAGCGCCCGTTTAACACGTTTGACATATCGATGTAGGCGTTTTCCTTGCGCGTGCGTTCCACGCGCAGCAGTTTTGCCGCCACCACGGGATCGACTGTGGGCGTAGGCATGGGCATGGGCATGGGTGTGGACGGCGGCGGCGGCGTTGCGCCACGCACAAGCGTCGGCTTTTTTTTGCAGCCAAGCGCGCACACGCAAAGCGCGGCCACCAAAGCCAGCAATACCGCCCTTTTTCCCCGCATAATCCACCTGCATCTTTTTTACAGTATTCTTTTGAGATTTTCGCATATGCCGCCGCGGAAGTCAATGGCCGCGCCCGGTATTCCGGCAAAACCGCCCCTTATTATGGCAAAACCGGCATAAACAATGTGACATTCTGGCAACATATCAAGCCGCGCCCTTGTGGCGCCGCACCCGTGTGCGTACAATATAGTCAACAGGAGGCGCCGTCATGACATGCGAGGCTTTTCACAATTCCCGCCTGCTTTCTTGCCGCAATCCGCAGGGCGCCGTGCCATGCGGCCACGATGTGCGGCTTAGCCTTTTGCTTAGCAGCGGGCTGGCGGACGCGGATGTTTTGCTTCGGCTTTGGGCGGCGAACGCCGAACAGCTTGTCCCCCTTCAACAAACCATCACCGCTACCGGCGCGCGCTGCTCCACTTTGCTGCGCCTGCCCACTTCGCCCG
>JAVBPK010000051.1:0-6072 GCA_031549625.1 Eubacteriales bacterium | reverse complement strand
AGGGCGAGAGGTACAATGCCGTAATCCCGTCGAAAAACAACGTTTTTCGACGGCGCGCTTATTGTGCATATGTGCCATTACAGCGCCAGTTCGTATATGCGCACCATATCCGCTTTAAACAGCTCGCGGATATTACCCAGCTTTGGATTGCCCGCAGCGCATTTTTCCGCCAGGAGATTCACATCTTCCTGAGGGATGCGCCTGCCAAGCAATTCCGTTATCGTTACCGGCATATGGATGGAGCGGAAAAACGTCTCCATGGCCTCGATGCCCATCAGAGCCTGTTCTTCAATGCTGCCTGCCGTGATATCAAATACGGTTTCCGCCAGCTGCGCAAAACGTTCCGGCCTGCTCCGGTATACATAACGCGCCCAGCTGCTCCATATAGCCGACAAACCCGCCCCATGCGCCACATCGTATAGCGCGCTCAGCTCGTGTTCCAGCCGGTGGCAGGCCCAGTCACCGCCCGGCCCGCCGCAGTTCATCAGGCCATTGTGCGACAAGCTCCCTGCCCACATCAACTCGGCCCGCGCTTTATAATCGGTTGGATTATCCAGCAATGTATGGCTGCTTTCTATGCAGGTTTTGAACAGCGATTCTGAAAAACGATCTGTCAGCGCCATTGTATCTGGGTCGGACGTGAAATAGCGTTCCAATGTATGCATCATGATATCCACGCAGCCGCTCATGGTTTGATATTCCGGCAAAGAATATGTCAATTCCGGATTCATGACCGCAAATTTAGGCTTTGCAATATCGTCATTGTATGTGCGCTTCAGCAGGCCTTCTTCCTTCGTGATAACCGAGGAATAGCTTGTTTCGCTGCCCGCCGCCGCAATCGTCACCACGGAACCGACCGGCGCAATGCCGCTCGCCTTTTTTTCGCCCGTAAACAGCTTCCATACATCGAAATCATGAACCAGGCCATACGCGATGCCTTTCGCAGAATCGATTACGCTACCGCCGCCTACGGCCAATATGAAATCCACGCCTTCCGCTTTGCAAAGCTCTATGCCTTCATAAATCTTGCTTAAACGTGGGTTTGGCACAACGCCGCCCAGGCTGACATACGGAAGATTCTCCTCTTTCAGCGCGCTATATACTCTGTCCAGCAAGCCGGATTTATTCGCGCTTTGACCGCCGAAATGCACAAGCACCTTATTGCCGCCAAATGAGCGCACAAGCTTGCCGACTGTTTTTTCCGTGTCTTTGCCAAACACCACTTTTGTTGGCGAAAAAAATGTAAAATTCTGCATCCTTCCATCCCCCCTGATAAGTTTAACTGATTTCCTAAATGCTATGATTAAAGATTTGCAGCTATCTCGCAAAAACACCAGATATTGTCGAATCAATTAGCAATTCTACAATATGTGTCAAATTGTATTCCGACTTACAGTAAGTCGTTCTATTGTTTTTTATCTTCGCAGATGCTCGTGCCCGCTTCATCCACCTGCATGGATTGCGCTTGCCAGCCCAGCTTTTGCGCCGCCGTTCTAATTTCTCCCTCATCTTGTATATCACCGTCCCACAGGGCGATCATGGTGGGCCCCGCGCCCGACAAATATACGACGCATGCGCCCGCATTCTTTGCCAGCCGCTCGATATCGTCGTATCCGGGTACCAGCGGCCTGCGGTACGGTTGGTGCAGCCTGTCCTGCATAGCAAACGAAAGCAACGAAAGTTCCCCGCTGGCCAGCGCCGCCGTCAGCAACGCCGCGTGTGAAAGATTAAAAACGGCGTCCTCCAGAGATACAGTTTTCGGCAGGGCCGCGCGTGCTTTCCTTGTGGATAATGTGAAAGGCGGCACAAACACCATAAGGCGCAATTTTGCTGGCGCGGCAAACCGAACATAGCGCACCGTTTTTCCATCGATGCCCCCTACTGTTATGCCGCCCAAAATAGCGGGCAAAATGTTGTCCGGATGCCCTTCTTCCACCGCGCAGAGTTCGATTTTATCTTGCAACGACAGCTTATGGCCTGTGTATGCGTCCGCGATAAAAACCCCGCCAACCACGCAGGCAGCAGAGCTTCCCATGCCGCGCATGGTGGGAATGGCGTTGGTTTGCGCAATGTGCAGGCCCGGCGTTTGTGCCCCAAGGCGCTGCAAGGTGTTGTTGAAAACACGATAAATCAGATTGCGTTTATCCGCCGGGATTTTATCTATATCTTCCGGCTGCAAATCTACTTGCAGGCCCTTTTCTATGAATTCAAACGAAATCGTATTATAACAGCACAACGCCAAACCCAGGCAATCGAACCCGGGCCCTAAATTCGCGCTGGTCGCGGGAACCGTAATGGTACGCATAGGCCATCCCCCCTAAGCATCGGCCACAAAGGCCACTTTTCAAATGCTCTTTTACGGAAGTATGCGGACGGACACGGCCGCCTGCGCCCGCGCCCGCATATTGCAACATGCGAGCGCTCGCGCCAAGACTTTGGGCCTGCGTCCATCCGCATTCCATAAAGGATACCGAATTTTCCATTCACAAGCGGCCTGCACAGCCGTTTTGCGATAAGAGTTGCTCTTCGGTGTTATTCTTCTTCTTCTTCTTCCTTCTTCGCCTGCTCAATGATCTTTTGCGCAATATTGGCAGGCACGTCTTCGTAACGGATGTATTCCATTTTGAAGGAACCGCGCGCCTGAGTCATGTCCCGAAGGTCTGTAGCGTATTTGAATACTTCGGCCAGGGGCACTTCCGCCGACACTTCCTGACCGGCTTCGCCCGGATTCATGCCGATAACGCGGCCACGACGACGGTTTAAGTCGCCGATAACGTCGCCCATATACTCATCTGGCACCAATACGTCTAAGCGGTAAATTGGCTCGATCAGCGTAGGATGCGCCTTTGCGCAGGCAGCCTTGTACGCCAGCCTGGCCGCGGATTTGAACGCCACTTCTTTGGAGTCGACAGGGTGATATTTGCCATCGTACAAGGTGGCTTTCACACCGATCATCGGGTAACCGGCGAGCACGCCTCTTTGCATGGCTTCACGCGTTCCCTTTTCAACCGCGGGCACATATTCTCTGGGCACCACGCCGCCCACAATGGCATTTACGAATTCGAAATCGCCTTCCGCGAGAGGCTCAAAGCGCATCTGCACGACACCAAACTGGCCGGAACCGCCTGTTTGTTTTTTGTGCTTGCCTTCGGCTTCCGCCATGCTGCGGATGGTTTCGCGGTATGGTACGCGAGGCTCCACCAGCTGCGCTTCTACATTGAATTTGTTTTTCAGTTTTGCGCACATGACATCGAGGTGCATTTCGCCAAGTCCCGTGATGAGCACGTCGCCCGTTTCCGCGTTTTTCTCAAGGGCGATCGTGGGATCTTCTTCTCTAAGCCTGTTGAGGCCGGAAATGATCTTATCTTCTTCACCCTGTTTCTTTGCTGTAACCGCCAAGCTGATGCACGGCCTCGGGAAGTCGATTTGCTCGAATTTGACAGGCATGGACGCGTCGCAAAGCGTATCACCCGTGTTTGTGAATTGCAGCTTAGCAAGGGCGCCGATATCTCCGGCGTTGATTTTATCTACGCCGATGAGCTTCTTGCCGCGCATGATGCTGACGCCGCCGGGCTTCTCGCTCTTTTCGACAGTGGGGTTGTATGGCACGGTATCCGCCGAAATGGAACCGCCGTATACTTTGAATATGGATATTTTACCTACGAATGGGTCCGCTACCGTTTTGATGACCATGGCGGCAAACTTGCCATCCGGCTTGACCTCCTGCGCTTCGCCCGTTTTTACGTTGACCGCGGCGCGCGGCGGAACTTGATCTGCCGTAGGCATGTAGTCGAGGAGGTTGTCCATCAAGGTGAATACGCCGATGTTTGGCTGCGCGGCGCAGCAGCATACCGGCGTTACGCCGCCATCGCGCATGCCCGCGCGCAGGCCCGCCACGACCTCTTCCTGGGAAAGCGTTTCGCCTTCGAAGTATTTTTCCATCAAAGTTTCGTCGCTTTCGGCTGCCGATTCGATCAGCGCTTCACGCAGCGCTTCGGCATCCGCCTTGAGGCCCGCGGGGATATCGGCATCCTTAACGCCTTTGCCGTCGAACAGCTTTCCCGTCATGGTGACGATATCAACATATCCTTTAAACTTGCCGCCGTCGACAATGGGCAACTGTATAGCAACGGCGCTGGGGCCAAATTTATCTGTAATGGCGGTGTATGTCTTCATGAAATTTGCATTTTCACGATCCATTTGATTGACAATGAGCATGCGCGGCTTTTTGCTCTTTTTGCACATGTCCATAGCCTTTTCTGTGCCGACTACAGGCCCGGAAACCGCTCCGACAACGATCAATGCAGAGTCCGCGAGTGTCATCGCTTCGAAAACCTCGCCATAAAAATCGAAGAAACCCGGGGCATCGATAATGTTGACCTTGCTCCCTTTCCATTCGAACGGCGCTACTGCCGCGCTGATTGAAATCGTTCTTTTGGCTTCTTCGGGATCATAGTCCGTGACTGTGGAGCCATCCTCCACACGGCCCATGCGGTCGGTAAGACCCGCATTAAACAGCATGGCCTCCGTCAAGGTGGTCTTGCCTTCGCCGCCATGCCCAAATATGCCAATATTGCGGATCTTGTTCGCGGTATATTCTTTCATTCGTGCTAGTCCCCCTGTAGTGATGGATAGAATTATTGTACCAGCGAACCCGTTCTTTGTAAACCGTTTTCATAGGTTACGCTTTAGGGCAGCAAGAGTAATCCAAACCCAGCGTCAGGCGCAGTTATACCTTTACAGCGTTGCCTTTTCTGTGCAATAATTGATAAGGCAACCGGCTATACCACAGGTTTGCCCTTTTTCGTCAGATTTGCCGTTGCTTTTGGCGCTCCCGCTTTTTGAGGGATATCTCTGATTGGAGGATACTCCGCATGTTTTTCAAACCAAAAAACGAACCGCAAACGCCCCATTTAGAAGGCGAAGATTTTGATATTTTCCCCGATTTGGGCGACGCGCACCGTTTTCGTCCCGCAACCACCGACGCAAACGCCGCGCAGGCAAAGGAATCCGAAGTTGATGACCCCCCCGAGCCAACAGCCCTGCAGAAAAAAATCGCGGACATACCCGACGACAAATGGAAGCTTTACCAAACGCTTGCCGGTGCCGTGCTTGGCCTGGTTGTGGGATGCGCTCTGTTTTTACGCATACCCGGAAACGAAACCAGCAGCCTAGGCATGCTAATCGGTGCGATCATCGCCCTTTTTGCGCCTAAATATTTGGAATTGCAGGCCGCGCGCAAAATACCCCGCCTGCGCACCGCCATGCTGGTGACAAGCCTTGTGGTTCTTGCTCTGTATTTATGTTACGGACTGCTTATAAATCCTGATTACATGCGGTAACTTTTACGCTTTCATCTTTCATGGATATGGGAGCACTTGTTGCGCTTATTCCTCATCCCACTGGCTGCGGTATTTTTCCATCAATGCTCGCAACAATGTCGCCTGGGCCGGCGGCGTATATGTGATTGCGTTTGCGCCCGCCTGAATGGTCGCCACTATGCTTTCTTCCGTCAGGCCGCCCGTCGCAATGATGGGCACATACGGATATTCCTCCCTTATTTGCCGCACTATGGCGGCCGTATTTGCTCCGCCGGATACATTGAATATATCTGTGCCCGCGTCCAATCTGGCCTTGAAATCCGTATGTTCGGAAACCACCGTAACGACAACTGGAATGTCCACCACGCATTTTAGGCCTGTGATCGTTTCGTTTGGCGTGGGCGCATTTACTACAACGCCCATGGCACCCTGAAATTCCGCGTCCTGCGCGATATTTAACGTGCGTTTGCCGCCCGTTATACCCCCGCCCACGCCGCAAAATACAGGTACATCCGCCACCGCCATGATCGCGTGGGTGATCGCCGGCTGCGGCGTAAACGGGTACACAGCTATTATGGCATTCGCATTGATATTTTTGATGATAGCGACATCCGTTGTAAAAGCAAGCGATTTGATGAGCTTCCCAAATATGCTGATGCCCGTCACCCCGGAGATAACCTCCGGCACTTTAATCATATGACTGCGCAGCGTGCCTTGCAGTTCCGGCACATATCTGTTGTCCTCCATTTTT
>JAVBPK010000064.1:0-25837 GCA_031549625.1 Eubacteriales bacterium | reverse complement strand
AACCACCGATGTATCCGAGCCGTCCGGCTTTGTTGCACCGCCCTTTTTCAAAAGCTTTACGCGCACATAGCCATAGGCGCCGTCCACGCGCGCGGTCAGCCAATATTTGTCCACCGTGCCAATTACGTCGACCTCCGCACCCTTAGGAATGCTGGCCAAAGTTGAGGAGCTCGTGCTGGGATAGCTGTACAGGGCCGTGTTATCTGTTGCGACATATCCGCCATGCGTAGCGTAAAGCGCGTCCACATTCATATACAAATATTGCGTCTGGACATAGCCCAGTTTGCCGTTTGACGTTTGCACCTTGCACCAGTCCGGCCCGATTTGCAGCACGGTCACCTGGTCGTTCTTGCTCAGCGTCATCACTGTGCTGTCCTTCACGGAAGAAAAACCCGTGCGTACCGGCACGCCGGAAGCCGTGATAGCCGCAACAGCCACGGGCGGGTCGGATTTAAAGTCTGCCACATGGCGCGCGCTCGAAATGCCGGGCTTTTGCGATTTCAGCTGCTGCACAAGGCTGGCGTTCGCCGCTTTTTTCGTAATCTGGCAAACAGTCCCTGGCGGGCAGTTGTAGAATATCCATTTTGCGTGCGCTGGCAACACGCGCACGCACCCGTGCGAAAGTGCCTTTCCAAGCCCGTTGTATGCGCTTTTTGATATCTTTGTAACATCTTTGCTATCGTACATGACACTATGAATATATACGCCGCGCACCACTTGCGACCAATACTGCGCGTATTGGCCAAACGCCACAAAGTAGCCAAAACGTTCCTTTAAATGGCCCAGCTTGAATGTGCCCGCGCCCGTTGGATTCTCGGCGTTTCCCGTTGTGCAAAGTCCTTGCAGCGCAATATTCGTGTATTGTCCGCTGCTGTTTTGCTCGTAAACCGTGATAATCTGGTTTGTCAGATCGATTTCGATTTTATACCGGTTTGGATCCGTATTGTCATAATCTACCTTGCTCGTATAGCCGCTCAAAGTAACTGCCTGCGCTTTGTTCGCGGGCAGCATGGCAACCACCAGCAATACCGCGAAAAGCCCAGCAAAAACGCGCCTCATATTGTATATCCTCCTGCAAAAACATAGCCCTTACCAACGCAAGCCGCCAACCCAACTTTACCAATTCTGGCCAAACCGCACAACCCTTTCGGCAAAATCTCCCGAGTTTTAACAGTTTGTTCATCGTCGCCTGCGCCGTTCTTCACGTTTGACCGGTCAACCCCACTAGCGCCCGCGTCACATAAGACGCCAGCAGCAGCCCTGCCGCCGCCGGCACAAAAGGCGAACTGCCGGGCGTTCTCTGCGCTGCGGTCTCCGGCGCATGAGCAGGTTGTTCGTCGCTTACTACGACAGGCAATGCCTTTATATCCATTTCCCGGCAGCCCTTTCGCACAGCACGCGCCAGCGGGCAGCCTTCCGTTTTATAAATATCCGTCACGGACAGCCGCGACGGGTCAAGCCGATTGCCCGCGCCCATGCACGAAATCAGGGGTATATGCCGCGCATTGGCCGCGCGAATAAGCGCCAGTTTGGCCGAAACGGTATCTACAGCATCCACAACAAAATCCAGCTTGTCCGTAAATACGGCGTCTATGGTATCTTCACCCACAAACAAACGCAGCGCATCCACGCGGCAATCGGAAATTTCTTCTATTCGCTGCGCCAAAGCCTGCGCCTTTGGCATGCCGATCGTCCGCTTCGTTGCTACAAGCTGACGGTTCAGATTTGTGGCATCCACAATATCCGCATCCACAAGCAAAAGCGCTCCAACGCCCACTCTCGCCAAAGCCTCCGCGCAATGCCCGCCCACGCCGCCCAGCCCGATGACGGCCACACGGCTTTGCTGCAATCGATCGATGCCCGCTTCGCCTAAAAGCATGGCGGTGCGAGTCCATTCCGGGTTTATCATGTCACACGCCCCTTTCCACAATGTATTGTACATGACTGCCCATTATGCCGCAAGCCGTATATCCAACAGACCGGCTCGCATAGGATAAAGCATACGCTTGATGGCCGCGACTTTATTTAGCTGCTGCCCCTTTTCCCCGGGCTGATCCCTTTGGAAGCCCAACACGTGGAATACCTGAACTTGCGCCGAATACGCCACAACAGGAGAGATCCCTTTGTCCTATTCCGCCCATGGTAAAAAACTACAAATGGGGGCTTTGATAATGGCAATATCCTTATGCTGCTTTTTAAGCGAACGGCTGGCCTTAAACAAAACGGCCATTGTACGCCCGGCTGCCTGCTACCGCTACGAGGACATGCTGCGTGATATCGCCGCCCTGCGGCAGCATTACCCGCTTGACATACGCGCCGAAAGCATCGGCCTGTCGCGCGAGGGCCGCCCCATCATGGCCATCACGGTTGGCAGGGCAAACGCGGCACAACACGTGCTTATTCAGGCGGGGATTCATGGGCGCGAACATATGACGGCCTTGCTTGCCATGATGCAGGCCGAGCGCTTGCTGCGCTGCGGCATGCCAAATGATTTTCTGTTTCATTTTATCCCCATGGCCAATCCGGATGGCATAGCCATCAGCCAGCGCGGCGCGAGCCAAACCGTGCAAAGCATCTACCAAAGCGATAGGGCCGCGGGCCACGCAAGCGGCCTGACGGCAACGGAATACGTTCGCGCGTGGAAGGCCAATGCCGCCGGCGTAGATTTGAACCGCAATTTCCCAGCCGAATGGCAGCGTATACATACGCGCGCGGCGCCCTCTTCCGAAGGCTACCGCGGGCCGCAACCACAGAGCGAGCCCGAAACGCGCGCGCTGATCGCATACACGCTGCGCTTTCCCTTTGGGGCGACGATCAGCTACCATGCCACCGGCAGCGAAATCTTTTATGAGTTTGGCCCAAATTCTCCGGCAAACGAGGCAAGCCTCTCTTTGGCGCGGGCGGTGAATGCCTGCACACGTTACGAACTGTTACCGGACAGCGGCAATTCGTTTGGCGGCTATAAAGATTGGGCCATCCAGCAGCAACAGATTCCCTCCCTCACCATAGAAGTGGGAAAAGGGCCGACGCCCCTCCCTTTGCGGGAATACCGGCCTATCTGGAACAGAAACAAAAACGTGCCTTATGCCATAGCCGTGTGGATCGCACACGGGCAGCCGCCATAGCGGCCGTTTCAGGCCGTCGAAAAACCTGTTTTCGCGGACTGGCAGTCTCCATAGCGGCCGTTTTCCTTCCTCTGCGAGCAGCCAAAAACTCCCCCCTGCTGCGCGCGCCGAAACAAAGCTCCCGCAAGCGGATGATTCGTTTCATGAAAGGCAGCCTGTTCACATATGCTTACACTATGGAATATGTGCTTTGTATCGCGCTCTTCAGCATGGGCCTGCTACTGCTTGTAAAAGGCGCGGATGAATTCATCGACGCCGCGCTGTGGTTTGCCAGGCGATTTGGGCTTTCCGAGCTGATTATCGGCGCCACCATCGTCAGCGTAGGCACCACGCTGCCGGAAACAGTGGTTTCCGTAACAGCGGCGGCCCACGGCAACAATGGCATCGCGTATGGCAACGCCATCGGTTCCGTTATTTGCAATACGGGGCTGATTGTTGCGCTCGTTTTGCTGCTGCGTCCGCCGCAGGTGGATCAATCGGCGTTTCGGCGCGGCACGGCCTTTTTCTTTGTGGCTGCCGCCATCTATATCGCGTCGGCGGTTTTCTTTTGGGGTATCCCCCGCCCTGTGGCAGTCCTATTGCTGCTGCTATATGGCGCGTACATCATCACTTCGCTCAGGCAGGGCAAGCGCGGCACGGGGAGCCGCCCCGGCCAATTATCCGCGCCGGTCACAGGCACTGCCTTTTCCGCGTTAACGCGCATGCTGCTAAGCGCCGCGGTTCTATTCTACGGCTCACACCTCATGGTGGAAAACGCTGAAAAATTCGCCTTTTGGCTGGCACTGCCGGAAGAGGTCATCGCACTTACCGTAGTGGCCTTAGGCACGTCTTTGCCGGAATTTGTCACCGCCATACTCGCCATCCGGCGGGGCCATGGCGAGCTGTCGGTGGGCAATGTGCTGGGCGCAAATTTCTTTAACATCGTGCTGGTCAGCGGCGCGGCATCCCTGATAGACCCGCTCGTAGTAGACGCGCTTGCGCTCAGGAGCGATATCGTCATCATGCTCGCCTGCATGCTGCTTTTCACATTGCCGCTGCTTGTGCGAAAGCGGGCCTCCCGCCTGCAAGGCGCGGCGCTTTTAGGCATTTACCTTTTTTACGTGCTGGCTTTGTTCCGCTGACGCATGTAACGCCTCTTTGCCCTCACACATAGTATGTGGGCAGGGGGTGCACCGCTTTGAATATTCTCTCCATTATACTCATTGGCCTTTCCACCAATCTGGATAATCTATGCGCCGCTGCGGCCATCGGCATGAGCGGCAAGCGAATAGCCTTTGCCCACAACGTTATTATTTCCCTGATATCCGGCGTCGTGGCGTTTGTCGCCGGCCAGGCTGCCGCCTTTTTATTTGCGTGTTCTTTTGCCAGCCTGCTTGGCGGCCTGATGATCGCGGGGATGGGCGTTTGGACGGTGGCGGGCGCGTTTACAGAAAATGTCAACGAAAGCATGCGCACACAGGAAATCAGCATGCCGCGCATGCTGTTGCTCGGCTGCGCGCTGGCCATAAACTGCCTGCCCGTGGCGTTTGGCGCGGGCGCATTGGGGCTTTCGCCGTGCTGGGTAGGCATATTTATTGCACTTTTCAGTTTTTGCAGCATTGCCCTTGGCATAGCCATCGGGCATAAAATAGGCCGGAAATTGCACACTGTTTGGATCAATGTGCTTTCCGGCGTATTGTTGATCGTATTGGGTCTGATCGGCGCGTTTTGCTGATGGTTTCGCGTAAACGCAAAGGCAATCCGCCGCTTACAGGCTTTTGATATAAGCGCGCCTGCGTTTGTGCTGTTCCGCGTTAAAGAAGCGCCATTGCGATTGCACGTCGACGTTTTCTTCGAGCTCGGGGCCAGTTTCCGCATAACGGACGCCCGCCGATATCGCCTGCTGCAGCAGGCGGTTGAGTATCACGGCATTCACGCCCTTGCCTTGCAGATCGGGGTGTACCGCGATCAGGAACATATCCCATGTATCGTTTTTGCCGTTCATGGCCCGCAGCAGATGCGCCCACCCAAACGGAAAAATGCGTCCGCCCGTTTTCTGCTGCGCCAGCGCGATAGAGGGCGCGCCCACGCCAAACGCGACGACATCGTCGTTTTGGTTTGTTAATATCAAAGTGGAGCGCGCGTTGATGATTGGCAAAAATTCTTTTACGTATTTTTCCACCTGCCCCGGGGTAAGCGCCACCATGCCATATAAAATGCGGTATGTTTCATTGTATAGATTAAACACTTTTTCCACATACGGTTTGATGGAGTTGCGGTTTGTCAAGGGGGCAACCTTTAGCTTCATGCGCCTTTCCACAGCCGTAGCAAGCCTGTTTAGCTTTTGCAGCCCTTCGTCTTCCACGCCCTTCGGCGGCAGTGTAATGCGAAATTCCACCCAGTCCACATCTTTTGCATAGCCCATGCGTTCCATTTGCCTGGGGTAGTACGGGGCATTGTAATTCACAAAAAACTGGCTGAGCCTTTCAAAGCCTTCCACAAGCAAACCCTCGCGGTCCAGGTCGGAAAACCCAAGCGGCCCATGGACGTCGTCGCAACCCTTTTGAAGCGCCCAGTTTTCCACCGCGCCAAACAAAGCGTCCACCACCTCGTCGTCGTCAATATAATCCGCGTGGGAAAAGCGCATTTGGTTGCGTTTATACTTTTCGTTTGCCCGGGTGTTATAAATAGCGGCGATGCGCCCCGCAATTTTCCCATCCTTGCGCGCAAGAAAGCACTTTGCTTCGCAATATTCAAACGCAGGGTTTTTATCCGGTAAAAAATCGTTAACCTGACTGCTCAACATATCCGGCACATAATAAGGATTGTCTTTATATAATACGTTAGGAAACAGCATGAATTCTTTTAGGTCTTTGCGCCCCGTTATCTCGTGTACCGTAATCATATCGGTACCTCCCATGCATTTGTTCGGTTTTACTGACAGCCTCCGGGCGAAACACCGCAAAACGTACCTTTGGGCAATCTCGCCCTCGGCTAAACGTTCGGAAACACCGGCCTGCATACCCACTCAGGTCAGTTGCCAAATATAAAACCTTTACGTTCATGCGCCAAGCCGCTTGTGCCTGCGTTCTGTTAGTATAGCAGATGCGAAAGATGTCGGCAATATCGGCGTCCAGGTACAATTTTGCCCCCCACCGTCCGCTGTTCGCGCAAAAACAGGTGGTACGCCCGCGCACAGCCGTTTGCCCTATATATTTTTTCTGTTTCCATGCTCTTTCTTCCGTAAAATACATATCCTTATTTATATATCCTGTGATATACTGCAAATGAAGCCGCGGTGAATTTCGGCTTGCTTCAAACGCGCCGCACGCTCATACTATTTCTTGCTGCCCGCCATAGGGCGGCATTTTCGGAGGCAATCCATCAAATGAAAAACAAGTCTCTCTACATCGCGCAGGCGGCTATCATCGCCGCCGTATACGTGCTCATTACGCTCGCCATCGCGCCCATCAGTTCCGGCCTCATACAATGCCGTTTTTCCGAAGCCCTCTGCATACTGCCTTTTTTCACACCGGCGGCCATTCCCGGCCTGTTTGTAGGCTGTCTGCTTGCAAACCTGATTACAGGGGCCGTCATATACGACGTAATATGCGGCAGTTTGGCCACGTTGCTCGCCGCCGCGTTCACATGGCAAATCGCGCGCGCCTGCCCCTGCAAGCTTGCTAAAGCGCTTGCCCCGTTGCCCGCCGTACTTGTCAACGCGGTGGTTGTCGGTTATTTGCTGGCGTATGTATACGCCGTGCCGGCGCCTTTCGTTTTATGCATGCTCTATGTAGCAGCAGGGCAAATCATCGCCTGCTATGGCGCGGGTTTGCCTCTTTTGCTGCTTTTAGAGCGTTATGGCAACAAATTATTTCATTCGCGGCCAGAACAGCCTGACGACAGGTAATACGCTAAAAGGAAGGAACAATGCAGATGCCAAAAATTTTAAGCAGCGTCTATGAGGCCATCGGAAACACGCATATGGTGCATCTTTCGCGTATAGCCGCGTACTATGGCGTTTCGGGCAATATCTACGCAAAAATGGAATATTTAAATCCCGGTTTCAGCAAAAAGGATAGGCCCGCGCTGCAAATGATCGAAGAGGCCGAACAAAGCGGCAAGCTTGCGCCTGGGCAGCCTGTAGTGGAGCTGACAAGCGGCAATACCGGCACAGGCCTTTCCATCGTATGCGCCGCAAAAGGGCATCCGTTTATCGCCTGCATGTCGGAAGGCAATTCCACAGAACGCGCGCGCATGATGAAAGCATTGGGCGCGGAAGTGGTGCTTGTTCCCCAAATGCCCGGCTCGGTAAAAGGGCAGGTATCCGGCGGCGATCTCGCTTTGGTGGAAGAGCGCGCGCAGCAGATCACGCGCGAGCGCGGCGCGTTTCGTGCGGATCAGTTCCGCCTACCCGGTGCCGAAAGCGCGCACCGGTTACATACCGCCAAAGAGATATGGGAACAGCTCGACGGGCATGTGGACGCTTTTGTGGATTTTTTGGGCAGCGGCGGCACATTCGCGGGCTGCGCAAAGGGGCTAAAAGAATTTAATCCCGCCATCCGCTGCTATGTATCCGAACCGGAAGCGGCCGCGCACTATGCCGGGCTGCCTACAAAAAACGCGGGCGCGCATAAATTGCAGGGCGCGGGCTACAACATGGAGCTTCCGCTGTTGGACCGCGCGCTCATAGACGGATATGTGCAGGTATCGGACGAAGAGTCCACCGAAGTCGCCCGCAACCTGGCGCGGCTTGAGGGCGCGTTTGTCGGCTTTTCTTCGGGCGGCAATGTACTGGCAGCCATCAAGCTGCTGCAAGGGCCGGAAAAAGGCAAAAACATCGTCCTTACGTTAAACGACAGCGGCCTCAAATATCTCAGCACGGATTTATACCCACCGTTATAACGAAAAGCCTGGAGCAAACCGGGCCGCCGCTCTTGCATGGAACTTATGGCATGCCCTGCTCCCATTCACAAAAATAATGCCCTGGTTTTCGAGGCAAGGTAACCGTTCCTTGACTCTGGTGCAAGTTGCCTACTATAATTAAATTGGCTGAATTCCGGCGTTTTTTTACAAGGCTGCACCCTACTGACAAAACAAAAACGACGGATAAGATATCAAATCACTTAGGAGGTAGTTATGCCAAAAACCATCACGATTGATGGGAATACCGCCGCAGCGCACGTTGCATATGCATTTTCAGACGTTGCCGCGATTTATCCTATCACACCTTCCTCCAACATGGCGGAAGTTGCCGACGAATGGGCCGCAAATGGCAGAAAAAACATTTTTGGCCAAGAGGTCCGCGTATGTGAAATGCAAAGCGAAGGCGGCGCCGCTGGCGCGGTGCACGGCTCCCTCGCCGCGGGCGCATTAACAACCACATTCACAGAATATCAGGTCCTGTTTCTGATGATCCCCAACATGTACAAAATCGCCGGTGAAATGCTGCCTGGCGTATTCCACGTATCTGCCCGCGCGCTGGCCGCGCACGCATTATCCATCTTTGGCGATCACAGCGACGTAATGGGCGCGCGCCAAACCGGTTTTTCCATGCTTTCCTCCGCATCCGTCCAAGAAGTTATGGATCTTGCGCTCGTTGCGCATCTTTCCTCCATCAAGGCCAGCCTGCCGTTCATGCATTTCTTCGACGGCTTCCGCACATCACACGAAGTACAAAAAATTGAAGAAATCGCTTACGAAGATATGGCCAAGCTGCTCGACTATGACGCGCTGGCCGCTTTCCGCGCGCGCAGCCTGAATCCGGAACATCCGCACATGGCCGGCACTGCCCAAAACCCGGATGTATACTTCCAGGGCCGCGAAGCCGCAAACAAATACTACGACGCTATTCCCTCCATCGTAGAGCATTACATGGCGGAAGTTGGCAAACTCACTGGCCGCAAATACAATCTCTTCGATTATGTTGGCGCGCCCGACGCTGAAGAAGTCCTCATCATCATGGGCTCCGGCGGCGATGTTGCCGAAGAAACCATCAACTACCTCAACGCAAAGGGCGCGAAGCTGGGCGTTCTGAAAGTTCGCCTGTATCGCCCGTTCGCCGCGGATCGTTTCCTCGCGGCGCTGCCGAAGAGCGTGAAAAAGCTCGTGGTACTCGACCGCACAAAAGAGCCCGGCTCGCTGGGCGAACCTCTGTACACCGACGTGCGCGCCGCGCTTGCCGAGGCCGGACGTTCCTCCATTCAGGTAATCGGCGGCCGCTATGGTTTGGGCTCCAAAGAATTCACGCCCTCCATGATAAAAGCCGTATTCGATAATTTGGCTTCCGCTGCGCCAAAGAACCATTTCACGGTAGGTATCGTAGACGACGTCTCCCTCACCTCTATCGACATAAAAGAGCAGGTAAACGCCGCGCCTGCCGGCACGATTGCCTGCAAATTCTACGGTCTTGGTTCCGATGGCACGGTCGGCGCAAATAAAAACTCCATCAAAATCATCGGCGACCACACAGACATGTACGCGCAAGGCTATTTTGCCTACGACAGCAAAAAGTCCGGCGGCTTCACTGTGTCCCACTTGCGTTTTGGCAAGCAGCCAATTCAGAGCGCCTATCTCATCGATCAGGCGGATTTCGTAGCTTGCCACAATCCCTCGTATGTCACGCGCTACGCGGTTGCGAAGGGCCTCAAAGAAGGCGGCGTATTCCTGCTGAACTCGCCCTGGACGCTCGCCGAAATGGAAACCGAATTGCCCGCCGCCATGAAGCAGGCAATCGCCAAGAAAAACGTCAAATTCTACAACCTTGACGCCATCCGCCTCGCGCGCGAAGTGGGTATGGGCGGCCGCATCAACACCATCATGCAAAGCGCCTTCTTTAAGCTGGCCAATGTTATGCCCGCCGATGAAGCCATCCGCTACATGAAGGACGCCGCCAAAAAGAGCTACGGCAAAAAAGGCGAAGAGATTGTTAAAAAGAACTATGACGCAATCGATGCCGGCGTGACCGCCATCGAAGAAATCAAATATCCCGCCTCATGGGCAACAGCCACAACAGGCGCCGATATGGTTTCCACATCCGAAGACGCGTACTACCAGGAATTTATCAAGCCCGTACTGGCGCAGGAAGGCGATGCCATCCCTGTTTCCGGCTTGTCTGTAGACGGCTTTGTACCCACTGGCACGACAAAATTCGAAAAGCGCGGCATCGCCGTGGATGTGCCCGAATGGATACCGGAAAACTGCATCCAGTGCAACCAGTGCGCTCTGGTTTGCCCGCATGCCACCATCCGCCCGTTCGTCGCCGCCGAAGAATCTCTCAAGGACGCGCCGAAGGACTTCATCACCTGCGAAGGCAAAGGCAAGGAGCTTGCCGGCAAACGCTTCCGCATACAAGTCGCTCCGCTGGATTGCACGGGCTGCGGCAACTGCGCGGATGTTTGCCCCGCAAAAGAAAAGGCGCTCAAAATGGCTCCCATGGCCTCCGTTGTGGAAAAGCAGTCCAAAAACTGGGAATACGCATTGAATTTGCCGGATGTCGAGCTGGATATCAACCGTGCTACAGTCAAGGGCAGTCAGTTCCTACAGCCGCTGTTTGAATATTCCGGCGCGTGCGCGGGCTGCGGGGAAACCCCGTATATCAAGCTGATTACCCAGCTGTATGGCGATAGGATGGTCATTGCAAACGCCACCGGCTGTTCCTCCATCTACGGCGGCAGCGCCCCCACATGCCCCTATACCACGAACAAAAAAGGCCACGGCCCCGCTTGGGCAAACTCCCTGTTCGAAGACAACGCGGAGTTTGGCTTCGGCATGAATCTGGCCTTTACGCAGCGCCGCAACAAACTGCGCGAATTGGTTGAAGAGCTGAAAGGCCTTGCCTGCAAGCCGGGCACAGCCGAGGTGATGCAAGAGTGGCTCGACAACATGGACGATGCCGAAGGCAGCAAAATCGCGGCCGATAAGGTAAAAAGCCTTGTATTCCTGCCTGCCGGAAGCGAATGCAGCCCGCGCGCGGCTGAAGTAAAGCAGCAGATAGCGGCGATGGCCGACCTGCTCGTCAAAAAGTCCGTTTGGATATTTGGCGGCGACGGCTGGGCATACGATATCGGTTATGGCGGTCTGGATCACGTGCTGGCCATGGGTCAGGATGTCAACGTGCTTGTATTGGATACCGAAGTGTATTCCAACACGGGCGGCCAGTCGAGCAAAGCTACACCCACGGGCTCTGTGGCGAAATTTGCCGCCGCCGGCAAGCGCACCACAAAGAAAGACCTCGGCATGATGGCCATGAGCTACGGTTACGTATACGTCGCCAAAGTATGCATGGGCGCTAATCAGGCGCAGCTGCTCAAAGCCGTAACAGAGGCGGAGGCCTACAAAGGCCCCTCCATTATCATCGCGTATGCGCCCTGCATCAACCACGGCATCAACATGAGCAAGGCGCAAGCCGAGGCCAAGAAGGCCGTTGACAGCGGATACTGGCCGCTGTACCGCTACAATCCGACGCTGGCTGAAGCCGGGCAGAACCCCTTCCAGCTTGACAGCAAGGATCCCAAAGTACCGTATAGCGAATTCATACTCGGCGAAGTGCGTTACGCCTCACTCAAGCAACAATTCCCCGAGCAGGCGGCAGAGTTGTTTGCGCAGGCTGAAAAAGAAGCGGCAGGCAAAATTGCCTACTACAAAAAGCTCAACGACATGTAACGACAAAACATCCCCTAATAACAAGACCGCCAACCCAATATTTTACAAAATCAGGGTTGGCGGTTTTTCGTATGATCTGTTATAATCGATCAGAACGATACCTGTTTATATATCCCGCCCGTATTCAGCTTTGTCCGCAAAATGCCGAATACTATAATGAATCGGCTAAAATACACATTACATAACCATAAGAAAGGGATCAATCATGAAATCTACCTGCGCACGCATCACCGCCTTGACTCTATGCCTGCTCATGCTGGTTGCCATTATGCCCGCAACAGCCATGGCGGCTTCATCCGTCTCTGTCAATGCAGGCGTTTCGGGCTCCTCTGTCACAGTTACGCCATTGTCCGGCACCGGCTATGTAAAAACACTCGCCACCGTTTATTCCCAGCCCAAAACCTCCAGCGATCCCGTTGTGCAGCTTTCCCGCAATATCGCCGTCACCTTCCTTGGCGAATCCGGCGACTTCTACCAAATCACATACAAAAACAGCTCCGGCAAAGAATACGTCGGCTTTGTACAAAAAAGCAAAATCACATTGGACGTGCCCGCCGCGGTAAGCAGCGGCTCTTCTTCGAGCAGTTCTTCCAGCTCCGGCTCCAATACGGCCCCGCGCAGCGTGTCAGGCGGCAAATCCCAGCCCAGCGCGACTGTTTCCAAGCTGATGGCCGACGCCAAGGCAAAGAACAGCGACGTAATCGGCTACATTTATATCGCGGGCACAAATATCCAGCAGCCCATCATGATTTCCTCCACAAAAGACGTACATTACTACACGAACCATAACCTCAGCAAGAAGAAGGATTCCGCCGGTATGGCGTACTCCTTCTACAACACGCTGTATCGCAACAACATCGTTACCGGGCACAACATGCGCGGCAGCAACCGCCTGTTCCACCAGCTGCACCACATTCAGGAAAAGGCTCTGGGGTACAGCCAATGCCAGCATAAAAAATGCCCCAGCCGCGATTTAAGCAACGTGCCGGACATCAAACAGGCTTCCAACCGCGTGTGGGAAATCTCGCTGCATGGCTACAACAAATGGGAAATATGGGCCATGTACGAAGTGCCGAAAAATGAGCCTAAGGCCACGATCAACTACAATATCAATCCTTTAAAGGACGATTCACAAACCACAAAGTTCATCGAAACGCAAAAGGGCCGTTCCGAAATCAACTTTGGCACGAGTGTCTCCGCAAAGGACACATTGCTCACCATCTATACCTGCGGCACGGAATACGACAGTTCTTCTGCGCAGTCCCGGCTGTATTTCTTCTTAAAGGCCGTTAGCTGAGTTTCTTGCGCTACGCACCACAAGGGCCGCGCGATTGGCAATGCCAGTTCGCCGGCCCTTTTTCATTTCAAATTAAACAGCGCAGTTTAATTCCGCAATAAGCCCCAGCCCCGCTATGCATGTATAAATAGTATAAATGTACCCTCAAATTGGTAGTAACCCAGCTTCTACACTATCTTGCCGGCAAATATATCCCAATTTTCGACTTTTTCGTGGGCAAAATCACCCTGACGGCATTGCCATAACCATAGCTTGCGTATACGCCCATGTTTCACACAAAATTTGTCTACGCCACGTATGGAAACTGCTTGTAAATATCCGCTTTCTTTGCTATTCTAAATTAAACAGCGCAGTTTAATTTTATAACTGCCTGAAAACCACTATGGAGGTATCAATAGTATGGATATAGCTTTAAAGCGCAAATTAACGGATTTTGCGTATGAAATCCGTCTTTCCTGCCTGGAAGAGCTAAGAACGCTTGGTTTTGGGCATGTTGGCGGCTCTCTTAGCATTGCGGACGCGCTCGCCGTATTGTATGGCGATATCATGCACATTGACCCCAAAAACCCTTCCTGGCCGGAACGCGACAAGCTCGTTTCCTCCAAAGGCCATGCAGGTCCCGCCATATACGCCGCGCTTGCGCTAAAGGGCTATTTCCCGATGGAGCTTCTCCAAACTTTAAATAAACCGGGCACAACGTTGCCCAGTCATTGCGACCGCCAAAAAACGGCCGGCATCGATATGACGACCGGCTCTCTTGGCCAGGGCACCTCGCTCGCCTTAGGGCTCGCCATGGGCGACAAATTCAAGGGCCGCCCCAGCCGCGTATTTTTGCTTTGCGGCGACGGGGAGCTCAATGAGGGCCAGGTATGGGAAGCGGCCATGATGGCCAGCGCCCGTAAAGTTGACAATCTCTATTGGTTGATTGACGAAAATAAACGGCAGCTCGACGGGGCTACGAGCGAAATATTGCCACAGGGCGACCTTGTAAAAAAATTCGAAGCATTTGGTTTCGATGCGCGGCGCGTTGCCGGCAACGATATCGAAGCTATTTATACCGCCATACAGCAAGCCGGCGCCGTAAGCGGCAAACCGCACGCTCTCATTCTGGATACGGTAAAGGGCGCGGGCGTAAAGCAGGTGGAGCAAACAGCGGCCAACCACAGCATGGCCGTTAAAACAGAAGTTTGGGACGAGTGGATCGCCGCCGTAAAAGCGGATCGCGCCGCGTTCCTAGCACAATAAGGAGGATACCAGTATGAAAATCGTTTATAACGGCAGCATGGATCCCGTCGCTTTCAAAGATGTTTTCAGCGAAAGTATCCCCCGCATGTTAGAACAAGACCCCGATGCGATTTATCTTGACGCGGACCTTATGAGCTGCATCGGAACCACAAAATACGCGCAGGAGCACCCAAACCGCGCCATCAACTGCGGCATAGCCGAAGCCAACATGATCGGCGTGGCCTGCGGGCTTTCCGCTGCGGGCTTCAAGCCCATGGTGCACACTTTTGGCCCATTTGCCTCCCGCCGCGTGTACGACCAGATTTTTCTGTCCGGCGGTTACGCGGGCAATTCCATCACGGTAATCGGTTCTGACCCGGGCGTAACGGCCGCGTTTAACGGCGGCACGCACATGCCTTTTGAAGATGTGGCGCTTTACCGCGCTTTGCCCGGCGCTGTCGTGCTCGATATCACCGACTCCGCCATGCTGAGCGACCTGCTCGAACAATGCAAAGAACGGCAAGGCGTTAAATACATACGCGTTAGCCGCAAGAACGCCGCCAAAGTATATGAAACCGGCAGTAAATTCGAAATTGGCAAGGGCATCGTACTATTAGATGGCGGCGCGAAGCCGGATGTGGCCATATTTGCCTGCGGCATCATGGTGCACGAGGCCCTGCAGGCTGCAGCTGCCCTCGAAAAAGAGGGCATCCACGCCGCTGTAGCGGATCTCTTTAGCGTCAAACCGCTGGATGTGGATTTGGTTGCGCGGCTGGCAAGCGCCGCGGGCGCGGTCGTAACAGCCGAAAACCACAACAAAATCGGCGGGCTTTACAGCGCCGTTTGCGATGCATTGGCGGCAAAGCAACCCACGCCAGTGGAATACGTGGCCGTCGAGGATATCTTTGGAGAAGTCGGCCCGCAAGACTATCTGCAAAAGCGTTTTGGCCTGACTGCCGAAAACATCATAATCAAAGCCAAGGCTGCCATCGCCCGCGCAAAATAAAACGAAGATCATCAAAAAACACATCATAGCCACCCGCTTGTCGGGTGGTTTTTTATGCCTCTTTACCGAGCATTGACATTTTATTGCATGCACCGTACAATTCCAGAGATGGGCATTATCTCAGGAAACGGCCCAAAAAAGAATGAGGAAAGAATATGTCAAAGAAAGTATTAGCCATCGCATGCACGTTCCTGCTTCTCCTGTCTCTGGTTGGCTGTGACAAGGCAGCCTCGCTTATAGATCAAGCCGGCCAGGCCGTTGGCGAGGCTGTTGGTGAAGCATTGAGCGACCCCGCGCAGGCGGAAACCGACAACGAAATCGATAAGCAAAACGCGTATATTGACCTGTACAACGAGCTGGTCGGCAGTCTGTATACCGCAATAGACGACTATTCCGGCGAATTTGGCTGGGAAGAAAAAGTAGACATCGATAAAGACTTTGATGGCTTCTCCATGTACTCCACAACTACCGACGCCTTGCTCGAGGCCGCGTTGCCCTACGCGGATAAAGAACCTTTGGAGCCGGAGGCAGACGCTGCTTTAAAAGCGCTCGCAGGCCCGTTAAGCGAATATAGCCAGGCGTTGACCGACGCTAAGGATTACTACGACACCAAAGGATACGTCGACGACAAGTACGAAAAAGCGCAGGCGTATCACGACATCATATTTGGAAAATATGACGCCATAGAAGCTCTAGTGAGCACATTCCTACAAAAAGTAGACATTATGCTTGAAGGCCAAACGGAAGAGCAGCTGGAGTACTATAAAAGCGGCGACATGATGGTGCATTATTATGGGTTGCTGTGTTTGGAGCTTTCCCAGCAGATGATGGCTTACCTTCATGAAAATGAAATCACCGCTGAAACCATACTGGATGTAAATCTGGATGAGTTCCGCCCGGTTTATGATGAATTTGCAGCCGCATGCGCCGAATACGCCAAAGTGGCAACGGCCGAAGCCGCAAAAGCCGAGGGCATAACCTCCACCACGATGTTCGACATAGCTCTCAAAGACATTAAAGCCTGCTCTGCCGAGCTTGTGCAGCGTGTGGAAAACAAAAAGAATTTTTCCAGCTCCGACTTGAACATTGCGGATCTTACAGACGGTACGCCGGACAAATTGGGAAATCTCGTAGATGATTTGCTGAGCAACTACAATTCCTGGTTTGCGTGAGCTTTACCCTCAAACGGACAACGCGAAAAGGGGCTATGGCACCAATTGACATGCTCCCCAAGAAGCAGACAGTGGAAATAAAAAACACAGTCTGCGGAAAGGGGAGCATATCAATTTCCGGCCTTAATAGGACTGATCGCTATCATTTAGGCGCTGCCCATTCCCGGGGGACTAGCCGCCCGGGGCGAGGTATGCTGCAGCGCCCCTTCGTTCCATTCCTTACCGGTGCATGCAGCAGCGTTCCGCATCGCCTCTTCTCAAAATCCCCGCCGTATGCAGCGCGCCCGTAGGGCATGCGGCTTTACAAGCGCCGCAGCGGATACATTCCGCATGGTTTGGCTGCGTGCGGACGGGCACTTGCATGGGGCAGGCCTTTTCGCAGCGGTTGCAGGCGATGCAGCGTTCCTGTTCCATTTGCAGCCGCACAAGGCTCACGCGGTTAAACAGCGCGTAAAACGCGCCAAGCGGGCAGATATACTTGCAAAACGGACGATACAGCGCAACAGCCAGCGCCAGGATACCGCTCAGCAAGCAGAGTTTCCAAATGAACAGCCAGCCCGCGGCCTGGCGAAGGCTCTCGTTTGCCGCAAGCAGCGGAATACCCGCAAATAATGTGCCGGACGGGCAGATATATGCGCAAAAATAGGGCGGCGCCAACCCAAAGCGATCGGTGAACAGCATAGGCATGAGCAAGACGACGCCCACGAATATTCCATACTTCAAATAGCGCAAAGGCCGGTCTATGCGCAAGGGCACATGCAGCTTACGCGTTTTTATTTTATGCAGCAGCTCCTGCGCAAGGCCAAATGGGCACAGCCATCCGCAAATCCAGCGACCAAGCGTCACGCCAAAAAGCGTAAGTAACCCAAGTATATACGCAGAGATGTTGTATTTCGCGCTGCCGATGACCGCCTGCAGCGCACCAATAGGACAAGAGCCCAGCGCGCCCGGACAGGAATAGCAGTTCAGCCCCGGCACGCACATCGTCTTGAGCTCGCCGCGGTAAATCGTCCCTTTCAAAAAGCCGTTGATATTGGCGTTTGTTAAGAAAAAATATGCGATTTGCACCCACAATCGTTTCATACGTTTACCCGATGCCTATGCATTCGAGGCAGATATTGACTGCCTTTGTCAGCACAACGTCCGCCTCCCCGCGCAGCGCGCCGACAACAAGCAGCGCCGCGCCAAGAGCAACCAAAGCGGCGCGCAGCACGGATAGCCGGACGGTGGCCTGTATGTCGCTTTTACGCGTTTTCATTTTGCTTGCGCCAGCCGCTCTTGAATAATCTGCAAATAGGCCTCCGAAGGGTTGCCGCGCGGTACGCCTACAACGGGTTCTCCCACGAGATTGCCTTTAGAATCCACAAACAGCGTAGTCGGAATAGCTTCTACAGTCGCAAGAAACGCCGGTATGTTATCGCCTTGGAAGCTTGCCAGGTTTTCATACTTCGCGCCGTTGTCCGCAAGTATCTGCTTAGCCAGTTCCGGTTCTTCCTCGCCGTCAAGGCACATGCCTATCAAATTGGCTCCTTCAGGCAAAGCGGCATACACCTTTTGCAGCTCCTCAATTTCGCCCACGCACGGCGGACACCAGGTCGCCCAAAGATTTACCATCGTCAAATCATAAGCCTCGAATATGTCGGAAGAAATAGTGTCTCCGTTCAATGTTTGGCCCTTAAACAGCATATCGCCTGCCACAACAGGAGCGCCCGCCTGATTACCGGCCGGCCTAGTTTCTGTCTTATTCGCAGGTGCGGGCTGGCCTGTGCTTTCAGGCGGCTTTGTTTCAGCACCGGGCGTTGGCTGCACGCTTTCGCCCGCGCAGGCATATAGGCAGACAACGAACACCAAACACAATACGACTAAGCCCGCAATTTTCTTTTTCATGTTTCCTCCTGATTTGAATACCCTTTTGCCGCGCGCTTATAGTGTAACAAGAACAACAGAGCGCTATCCCAATTCTACCAGAACGCAATATCATATACTACAGCAAAAAACCGCGCGATATGAATGTTTTTTATGTTACCGGCCGCCTCCCCGCCGGTTTCTATAAAAATTGCCAACATCCCTCCCAAAATGCTATACTGTTATAAGATTTTACGCGCTCAATGGGTAAAATCGCCAGAGATACGCGGCATTGGCCGCCAAATATGAGATAAGGCAATGAACTATGCACATTTTAATTACCGGCTGCCACGGCCAATTGGGCAGTGAACTGAAACGGGTTTTGCAAGCCGGTTCCGGCGAATTGGGCGCAATACCCGCCGCACTGCAAGGAGCCTCGCTCACCTGCGTGGATATCGATACGCTCGACATCGCCGACAACAGCGCCGTGAAGCACTTTTTTTCTCTGCACGCCTTCGATATCGTATTCCATTGCGCCGCCATGACAAACGTGGACGCTTGCGAAAGCAATTTCGAGGCCGCGTTTAAGGCCAACGCCATGGGCGCCCGCAACATAGCCGACGCCGCCCAAAATAGCGGTGCAAAGCTCATCCATGTCTCCACAGATTACGTGTTCGCAGGCAATGGCGAAAAGGCCTACGCCGAGTGGGACGTCCCCGCGCCAAACACAGTCTACGGAAAATCCAAACTTTTAGGCGAACAATACGTCAGCCAGGCATGCAGGCGCGCGTTTATCGTGCGCACAGCGTGGCTATATGGATATACAGGCAGCAATTTCGTGAAAACCATACTCAAAGCGGCGCGGGAACGAGGTTCGCTTAAAGTCGTCAACGACCAGTGCGGCAACCCGACGAATGCCGCCGATTTGGCTCACCATCTCATCAAACTGGCCGCGTCCGACTATTACGGCTTGTATCACTGCACAGGCGAAGGCGTTTGCAGCTGGTTCGAATTCACGGAAGAAATCATAAGGCTTTCCGGCATCCCATGCGAAGTGACGCCCTGTTCGACGGAAGAATTTCCGCGGCCGGCGCCGCGGCCGGAGTATTCCGCGCTGGACAATCTGGCGCTGCGCGCAACGGTGGGTAACGAAATGCGTTCTTGGCAAGCGGCAATTGCAGCCTACATGCAAAAATATGATCAAAACAGTGGGGAATTCATACTGTGAAAATATACCTTGTAACTGGCGGCGCTGGCTTTATCGGCTCAAACTTCATCCTGTACATGCTGCGGGAATACGACGGCATCCGGATTATCAATTTGGACAAGCTCACGTATGCGGGCAACCTCGAAAACCTCCAATCCATCGATCAGGACGCGCGCTACCGCTTTGTGCAGGGCGACATTTGCGACCGTGAAGTTGTGGCGCGGTTGTTTGCCGAAGAGGCAATCGATTATATCGTGAACTTTGCCGCTGAAAGCCATGTTGACCGCTCCATCACCGACCCCGGGATATTCGCGCGCGTCAATATTTTGGGCACGCTTAGTTTGCTCGACGCCGCAAAATCCGCCTGGCAAACAGGCAATGATTCCTATCGGCCCGGCACGAAGTTTCTGCAGGTCTCCACAGACGAGGTATATGGCTCGCTGGGCGAAACGGGCTTTTTCACGGAGGAAACCCCACTGAATCCGCACAGCCCGTATTCCGCAAGTAAAGCGTCGGCGGATTTTTTTGTAAAAGCCTATTCCGACACCTACAAATTCCCTGTGAATATCACGCGTTGTTCCAATAATTACGGGCCGTACCAGTTCCCTGAAAAGCTGATCCCGCTCATGATAAACAACGCACTTAACCACCTTGCTTTGCCCGTATATGGCGATGGCAGGCAAGTACGCGATTGGCTGTATGTGGAAGACCATTGCCGGGCGATCGATCAGGTTATACAGCATGGCCGCCTTGGCGAAGTGTATAATGTCGGTGGCCACAACGAACGCTATAACATCGATATTGTTAAAGCCATACTTGCGTATCTGCAAGCAAACGTGGATGCCGGCATAAGCGAAAAGCTTATCCGGCATGTCACCGATCGCAAAGGGCATGACCGCCGTTATGGCATCGATCCGGCAAAAATCCGGCGCGAGCTTGGCTGGCAACCGCAAATCATGTTCGACGAAGGCATCAAACAAACGATTGCGTGGTACCTTCACAATCGGCAATGGATGGAGCGCGTCACAAGCGGCGCTTATCAGCAGTATTACGATACCATGTATAAAAACAGATAATAAAACAAACACGCACTGCTTTCATTTGCCATGGGCAAAAGCTGTGCGCAGATTTTACAGGAGACAGGCATGGGTAAGTTCACATTCACCGAAACGGGGCTAAGCGGCATGCTGGTCATAGAACCGGCAGTCTTTGGCGATGCGCGCGGATATTTCATGGAAACCTGGAATCATAATGAATTTTCCGCCGCGGGCCTGCCCATGCAGTTTGTGCAAGACAATCAAAGCAAATCCTCCAAAGGCGTATTGCGCGGTTTGCATTACCAAATAAAAAACCCGCAAGGCAAGCTTGTACGCGTGCTCACCGGCGAGGTGTTCGATGTGGGCGTGGATTTGCGCCGCGACAGCGCCACAAACGGCAAATGGTTTGGTGTGCTGCTAAGCGGCGAAAACAAGCGCCAGCTTTATGTACCGGAAGGCTTTGCGCATGGTTTTCTCGTGTTGTCGGAATTTGCGGAATTTGCCTATAAATGCACGCGCTTTTACGATCCGTCGGACGAGGGCGGTATCATATGGAACGATGCGGATATCGGCATAGACTGGCCGCTCGGCGGTATCGACCTCCTGCTGAGCGAAAAGGATAAACAAAACCCCCGGCTTTGCGAAGCTGTATTTTAAGCCCCGCCTGCCCCGCAGCAGCCCACGATGCCAATTATAGAAATATTTATAACTAAGTACGTTAACACCCGAAAGAAAGGGACTTTCCATGAAGTACGTGAATACGCTCGATCTAGATGAACACGGAATCTCATCCATGTTTATGGAGCGCATAAAAAATGAAAGCATGGTCTTAGAATTTGGTTGCGCTGCCGGCAGATTCACAAAGCATTTAAAAGAGCAAATGCAGTGCAAAGTGCACATCGTAGAAATCGAGCGGGAGGCCTTCGATTTGGCCATGGCGTTTGCGGAGGACGGCATATGCTGCGATATCATGTCGTTCGAGTGGGAGCGGTATTTTGCGGGGATGCAATTTGATTATATTATGTTCGCGGATGTGCTTGAGCACCTGCCAAACCCTGACGCCGTTCTCAAAAAGGTAAAACCGTTTCTCGCGCCTCACGGCGAAGTGCTGATATCCATCCCCAATATCGGGCACAAGGACATCCTCATAGGGCTGTATCAAAACCAATTCACCTATCGGAATTTAGGATTGCTGGATAATACCCACGTGCATTTTTGGGGGTACCACGACTTGCCCGATTTTGCCGAAAAAAATGGCTTTGCCATCGTCGAAGAAAAAGCGGTGTATGTGAACGACAGCGAAATCCATACCGATACAACGTCAATTTCAACCGACATTCTTTCCACCCTGGCCTCGAAAGAATTTGCTCTGGTCTATCAATTTTTCCTGGTTTTGCAGCCAAAAGAATTTGCGGTGCCCCACCCGCAAGGCTTGTCATTGCAGGATGCCTACACGCGGGAAAACAGCAAGGCATGGATATACTATGACGACGGCGCGGGATACAGCGAAGAAAAAAAATTACAAATATACGGGCGGATAACCGGCGCGGCCACCATCTATACCGTAAACAGCGCGGAGCCCGTCCTCGCAAACGCGTCCTCCTTACAGGTGAGCATCTTGTTCTCACAAGTGCCGTCCTTATTCAAGATTACGGTCACCTCCATGGGGGAAACCATCCCCTTCCATGTACCCAACCAACTGCGATCCGGCGATACCGTCGCTGTTTTGAGCACTCTTTCCAGCATTATCCTTCCTTACGAAGGGCAGGATATTAAGATTTTCATCCAGAAAAAGGAAGGCGCGGTTTCCTTATATTTAAATGATTTAATCGAATCGCGCGCCCTCGCCCAGCAAGCCCTGCAACAGCGTTACGACGCCGCGTTGCAGGATCATGCGCAAATGTTGGCGGCACATAGCCAGTTAATGAACGCGCACGATCAATTGGTCACGGCGCATAGTCAGCTTATAGATCTCCACAGCAAAGCAAGCATGCAGCTGGACGCTATGACGGACGCATATAATCAGCTCCATATCGGGATGGATGCTATGTCAGTCGCATACAATCAGCTCCATATCCAGCTGGACAACACAAACGAAGCGTATAGCCAAATCACAAACGCCTTCTTTTGGAAAGCCACAAAGCCGCTGCGCATCGTTGTTGACGCCATTAAGCGTACGCGGCCTGGATATCTATCCCTTAGAACGCTATCCTATCTCCGGTATTTTGGCCTTAAAGCCACATTTGCAAAAGCAAAAGAAACGTTGTTTCATAAACCCGCTGCGGCAGCTACGCCCAATCCTGCCCCCGTACAAACAGGGGCGGCGCTCCTCCCGTTTGCCGCGCTGGTCGAAACAGCAAAACAGGCGAATGATAGTATCTATCTTGAAAATGCCATAGCAAAAATGGATACCGACAAAAAACGCCATATTTTGCTTATTAGCCATGAACTCACATTAACCGGCGCCCCCATCGCGGTGGCCTATATGGCGCGCGCGCTTAAAAAGCTGGGGTATGCACCCCTTGTCATATCTCCGACCGACGGTAAAATGTCGTCCGAAATTGCAAACGACAACATTCCGGTTATCATTGTGCAGGATATTCTAAGCGCAGACCGGATACAATCCATCGCTCCCCTGTTTGATCTGTGCGTTTGCTCCACGCTGGCCACCTACCACCCCGTGACTCAATTATGCAAAACGCAAATTCCGACTTTGTGGTGGGTGCATGAAGCCCGGGCATCCTATCTTGCCGGCCGCCTGGAGCCTGCCATCCCACAGGAATTATCCGAAAACATTCATACGTACTGCGTTGGCAATTACGCGAGAAAACTATTATTCGAATACAGGCCAAACTATGAAACAGGCACTTTGCTATACTATGTGCCGGATTTGCGGGCTAATTACGACTTGTGCGAACCGCTTTATGACGCCTCGTTTATTAATGGGCGCATGGTTTTTGCGCTTATCGGCACATTAGAAGAAAGAAAAGCCCAGAATATACTGATCGAAGCAATAGAGCGTTTACCCCAAGCCCTATTGGATCGCTGTCTCTTTTTCATCGTGGGTAAGTTTTTCTTTGAAGCGCTTAATACGCGCGTTTCACAAGCCGTCCTGAAATATCCAAACCATGTGATCCATATTGAAGAGCTTAGCAGAACAGATATACTGCGGCTCTATAAGAATATCGACTGCGCCATCTGCACGTCAACAGACGACCCGATGCCCATCACCATAACAGAAGCCATGCTGCTGGAAAAGTTTATCATTTGTTCGGAAAATACGGGCAGCGCGGATATTTTAAAAGACTATAACGCCGGAATGATTTATTACAACAATTCCGCCACCGAATTAGCCGCCATCATTGAAAAAACTGTAACCGGCGGATATGACCTGCCTTTATACCGCAAAAATGCAAGATTGGCCTATGAAAAACATTTTTCCGCCACGCCGTTTCTTATTCATCTAAAAAGCGCCATCAGCGAAACGTTGGATTACAACAAAAAGAAACATTTTAACGCGCGTGTATCCATCGTCATCCCCGTGTTCAACCCGGGGCCGGAACTGGAATCAGCCGTAGAACTTTTTCACAATCAAAAAAATATTGATAATGTAGAAATCATACTCGTGGATTCGGGCACCAGCACGGAAAACATGGGCCTCGCGTTTAAACGCGCCGATAAAGTCATCCACATCGCTCACGAAGATTTCTCCCATTCATATGCGCGCAACCTGGGCGCGTCGCACGCAACCGGCGATATTTTGCTTTTCACAACGCAGGACGCCATTCCGATTGGTAATAATTGGTTACATAATATGATTGCGCCCATCCTGCAAAACACGAATATCGTTGCCGTGAGTTGCGCGGAATTATGTCCGGATGATACGGAGCTGTTCTACCAGTGCGCGATAAATCTGCATAAGAACTTTATGCTTGAAGGAGAAACCTTCCTGCTTGGCCAATACCACCAGAACATGACTGATTATGAAATAAGGCGAAACGGTTCTCTGAGCGATATTGCTACTGCCGTTCGCCGGGATATATTCGAAAAATTTCTTTATCGATTCAATTACGCCGAAGATTTGGATTTGGGAATGCGTTTGATTAAGGCCGGTTATAATTTGGTAATTACCGCCGATGAAAGAATCCTGCATGGCCACAACCGGCCCGCCGGCTATTATTTAAAGCGCAGCTGTGTGGAGGCCCTTGCCTTTCGCAAAATATTTGAAACCACTCCTCCGCTTATCTCTTCGGAAGAAATAGTAAGCAATATACTCAACAGCGTTGCTGTCATTACAAACGTATTCCATACCATGCGCCGCGAATCGCATAAAGATGACATTGCAACGTATTTTAGTTGCCTGTCCAAGGAGTTTGAAAAAACCAAGCTTTTGCTTGAAATAGGCGCATTGAAAATCAAATTTGCCGAGATACAGGATCCCCTCCTGATGGAATGCATGCATAGCCTTCTTTCACTGGATGTTCCTATAACCGGCTGTGCTTCCATACTAGCCGACATACAGCATTATTTGAACAATATACTCGCGCCATATGCCCTGCAAACGATTAAAGACCCGAGCCAGAATATGAAAGCAGAAATCCATGACGCTATATTAAAGCAAACCTGCCTGCATATAGGCGGCCTGCTGACCAGGGCCATGGAAAACGATGCAATAAGCGCTCTGGTAGAAAAGTTGAGTACGGGTGTATAAATATTATTCTGCTCTACTCTTTGTCGCACAATTTATGCTCAACTGAAAGGATCTAATAAACGCAGTCATGATAAAAAGATTAATTCTACACGTCGGTCTACACAAAACCGGAACATCCAGCATACAGGAAACATTGGCTGACGAGCGAAACCAAGCTTTCCTGCGTGCGCGTGGTTACGAGTATCCTGCACAATTGGGCAATAATCATAGCGTAGCATTGTGTAATCTTTTTACTTTATGTCCACATGCAGATTATGTGGCGAATACTCTCGGAAAATGGTCTGACGAAGAAATTACCCGGCAGAATGACGAGCATGCCGTTTTCTTGCGGGAGCTCATCCGCTCCAGCAACCACGATACGCTTATTCTTTCCGGAGAGGACATTTGCGCATTGCCATCCCCTTCATTAATAAGTCTCAAAGAGTTTTTTCTGCAGGCGGGCATTGAAGAAATCAAAATACTCTTTTGTGTGCGAAACCCAGCGGATCGCTGGATCAGTAATCTTCAATGGTTGATCGTTACTGGAGAACTGCACCCCAAATATAATATCAATAATGTTTTGCTTAACAG
>JAVBPK010000093.1:0-17623 GCA_031549625.1 Eubacteriales bacterium | reverse complement strand
AACGCTATGGCTGAGAATTTCTTTGGCATTCTCAAAGCGGAGTGTATTAACCGCCGCAAGATTGATACGCTGGCTCAAGCCAAGATGCTCATTGACAATTACATACACTTTTACAATCACGAGCGCGTTCAGTTGAAAACTAAACTGACGCCGCTTGAAAAACGACGCCAGTTCAGTTAAGCTGGGTTTATCTTCTTACTTTAGGTCTAGCCCCTTTTCCCCTGTCCGCTCTGCGGGGTTCAGTTCACAGGGGGCAGCCTTTTTATCAAAAGAGGTAAAATGCCGATCCCGACATGGTTTTTCGATGGCTTAAAGCTGCATGCCTAAATCCCCTCACGGATACGCAGCGCTTTCTCTAACAGGCGCGTGGTAATGTTGTGTACACCCATCCGCATGAATCTTTGGAGCTGCTCCTCCGTATCCACCGTCCAAACGGAAAGCGCGGCGCCACGCGCGGCAATGCCCGCTACATGCTCATCCGTCAGGAATTTATAGTTTAAGTT
The DNA here is from genome assembly GCA_031549625.1 of Eubacteriales bacterium. Classification (GTDB taxonomy): domain Bacteria; phylum Bacillota; class Clostridia; order Christensenellales; family CAG-138; genus JAISXK01. Next base: position 17,120 of record JAVBPK010000093.1, on the reverse strand, counting down.
GATGCCGCTCAAATGATAACGCAGGCATGCCTCGCATAGTTTATCCAGCGATTGTTCCAGCCCTTGCTCGGCCAAATGGGTATAGAACGCTGGCAGCAGACTTTCCCCATTCAGGTAGATCGCAACCATTTGCGGCAGTTTCGGGTACTGTTGCAAAAGCGTTTCCGCCACGCTTCCCGTGAATATCAGCCGTTCCGGCTCAAATGCGCAAGCTTTCGCAAGCGCAAGTACCTCAAACGCCAAATCATCGTCTTTGAGATCGCAATTCAGCCGAATATCCATATATGGCCGCATAAGGCGCAACGCTTCTTCCAGCCTGGGATATGCGTACCCTTCGCTAAAAACCGGCGCGTCATGAGTCAATATCAACGCGCCCTCTTTACCCCTGCGCACATCCACTTCGATGGCGTCCGCACCTAGAGAGATACTTTTTTGCACCGATTCCAACGAATTCGCAATCGTACCGTCATTCCCCGTATGACCTGTAAGCATCAGTTTTTCTGGCATCCTGTTCTCCCCTTTGTTTTAAAATCTGGTTGCGTAAATTGCCAAACATAAAACACGCGAATATTTTCCCGTGCGAGAAACATTTCGTCCCCCTTCGACATCATGTGTACTCTCCTACATTATTTTATCTTCTTTCGACAAAATATTGCATGGTGCGTATAATCCACAGGCATTATACTCTATAGACACGCGTTCGGCAATAAATGGTGCTTTGCTCTAATGTTTTCCATTATTTCCTTCCATATCTGCGCTGCTTCTTTGCGCATACTATCGGGCGGCGGATTGCCAAAAATTTTTGCGAGGTGAACACATGCAACTGGATGATACCGCTCCTTTAAGCCAGTCATCACTTCTCATTATAGAAGACGATAAAAGCTTGCAGGAAATGTTGGCCTTCTTTGTTGCGCAGCAGGGCGCCGCTGTGGATGTTGCGGACAACGGGCAGATTGGCCTGGATACCTTTCTGGCAAATCCAAACAAATACGATGCGATTCTTTTAGACATCAACATGCCTGTAATGGGGGGGCTGGATGTGGCGCGCCATATTCGCAGCAGCGGCCTAGCCACCTGTAACAGCATACCCATCGTCTTCATGTCCGGCAACATACCGGATTGCGATATATTGGAACAACCTGCCGCGTTTTACTTAAAAAAGCCCTTTGATATCTTTGCGTTATCAGCCCTGCTTGTCAGCGTTTTGCAATGCCTTGGCTAGCCCCATTTTACATACGGAGGTATCCCGTGCTTCATATATCTTTCGCCTATACGCACGACATGCAGTATATACTAACCCTCGTGAATTTCATAACCTGTTTTATTTACTACCATTTTACCACTCGTATTATAATGACCATTTATGGCGAGAAGCCCGCCGCCGCACGGCAGCTGTTATTCACGTTTCTAACAGCGACAGTTCTAAACAACCTTTGGACATACACCATCTATTGGATCGGCGATAAAGCCAATTTCAGTTCCCTGACATATGCCCTCGTAACCGCACCTAACCCTATATTTGCGCTATTGTATTATTATTTTGGCATTAAAGTGCTCAACTTATCGCCGTTTCGTTCCATACGCCTTATGAGCCATGCTTTTTTATACATTTGCACCACAAAAGTTTTCGCCTATTTTATCGGCAGTGCGTTTTTTCCGCAAACTGGCAACCCGTATAATTATCTTAGCGATGCCGTATCGCTCGTCACTGTTTGCGCCGGCAGCGTGATCATTTGTTGCACATTGCTCCACCTGATAAAAACGTCCCACTTTCGTTTGCAATACCGCGATGGGATCCTTATGCCAAATATCGGCAAGGCCGTTACCCTTTATATTATAAACTCGTTTGTTATATACGCCATCATTGTGCTCCCGCGCGTTTTCATGCCGGATTCACTCGTATGGCGCGACGCGTTACAGCTGTCCTTGCTCATTGTGCTGCTCATTGTGCGGCTATTGGAGGACATGCTTGTCGCGGCAAACGAGCAGCTGAGCGTACAGAAATCTTATCTCCGCACGTTGATTACCACCGTTGATGAGTTTTCCGGCCTGAAGCACGACATCAACAACATCCTCCAAACATACAGCGGCTATATCTCCATGGAAAACATGGACGGCCTCAAGCGGCATCATGAAAAAGTGCTGGGCGTATACAGGCGCAGCAGTGACGCAATTGATTTAAATAAAAAGCTGGAAGAAAATCCCGAATTAATATCCCTGCTGATCAGCAAAACAGAATACGCGCAATCGCTGCAGGTGCGCTTGCGCTTCAGTATTCTCTGCTCGCTGCGGAACATTCCGCTGCCGCCGCTGGACTTTTTGCGCATCATAGCGAACTTGTTGGACAACGCCATAGAAGCCGCTTCCGAGGCTCCGCCGGGACAGGCCTCCTTCACCATCGAAAAAAAGAACGAATCAAGCCATTTGATAGTCATCACCAATTCCACATTGGAAGATATCAATGTAAAAACCATCCTGCAAAGAGGTTTTACCAGCAAGGCCAATCACGACGGCCTTGGCCTGTCTCAGGTACAAAAGCTCGTGGAACAAAACAACAATTGCGCATTGACCCACTCGTATGAAAACAATATATTCTGCGTATATTTAGAAATCACAGACTTAAGCGCAAGCAAAAAGGGCAAAGCAACATAAGCCGTTCGCGGCATATCGCCTGCAAAGGATCAGATACAAAAAACACGGCCGCGGCCGCCTTCCGGGCTGCTGCCTTTTATTGCCCTACAAAATTCCACATCACGCCAAATTTATCAAAAACCACGCCCGCGCAAGGGCTGTAAAACGTCTCCGTCAGCGGCATGCTCACACGGCCTTCTTCCGCAAGCGCCGCAAACGCATGGCGCACTTGCCCCACGTTTGTTTCCACGGCAATGGCAAGCCGCTCTGTTTCCACGCCGTTTAGCACCGTGCCCGGCCCGCAGTCGGACAGCCGGATAAAGTCGTCGCCCACTTGCAGCGTGCATTGTACCACCTGCTCTAAAAAGGCGTCCGGCACCGCAAAAGCAGGGTTTGGAGGCAAATCTTTAAAGCGCAGGATCTGCATGATCTTCGCGTCGAACGCGCGTTCATACAGCGCAATCGCTTCGCTGCATTCGCCGCTAAATGTAAGATAAGAACGCATTTTCATCGTAATCAGCTCCTTGAAAAATATTTGGGAGGGAACGGCATGGGATGCTGCCCTATGCCTCCACCCGCAGAACGCGTTTTCCCTCCGCTTTTACATACACACTATAGCACGCGCGCGGCCAAAAATACACTGCATTGTATAGTCGCGCTTATTGTGCGCTGTTTGTCGCCACGATATTCGCGCCGGTGCCGAGTATATTTGGTATCACCACGTCATAGCGCGCAACGGGCGCGTTTATGACCACGCTCCTGACCGCCTCCATGCAGGGCAGGATCAGCTCCAACGGGATAGCGCGATCCGAACGCACAGGCAGCAAAGGCACGTTTGCGCCCTCCATTTTTACGGTGGTTGTCAGTATGCGCGCCGGATGGAAATATTCATTGCGCGCGTATTCCTCGCCGCGCTTGCACTGGTTGCCCGCCATATACAGGATGATTTCCCCTTCACCCCTCACGGCGATGTCGCAGCCGGTGGGGCAGATGATGCAAGTGATTCTCTTTTCCGTCATGCTTTTGCCTCCTTCTGGAGATTGACTAGTACGTCGCTTTGCGTATGCTCCGCGAGCTTGATCCGCGCGTGTTCCATTTCGCCGGGATTCACTTTGCCCGCCCGCCTTTTCGCAAGCTCCTTTTCTCCGCATGTCACGGAGATGGCCACTTTTTCATCCGGCGCGCCCACGCGAAAATACAGCGTAATCTCCTGTTCTTCGCCGGTAATATCGAGGCGCTGTGGGCAGATATAGCGTACGTTTTTGCCCGGCACGCAGTTCACCCGCCTGACGGCGGCGGGGAAAGCGCCCATTGCGTAACGCGCAGCCTCTTTTCCCGCTATTTCGCTCTCCTTGGAAACATTGTCTACCAAGTCATTGACATGCACCACATTGCCGCACGCAAAAAGCGCGGGAATGGATGTTTGCATAAACTGATTGACGACCGGGCCGTTTGTGACCGCGCTCATTTCCACCTGCGCTGCGCGGCTCAGTTCGTTTTCAGGAATGAGGCCCACGGAAAGCAGCAATGTGTCGCACTCGAAAAACGCTTCGGTTTCCGGCATGGGCATCTTGTTAGCGTCCACTTTCGCTACATACACGCCCTTTACGCGCAAATTGCCCACAATGCGCGTCACCGTATGCGAAAGCAGCAAGGGGATCCCAAAGTCATCCAGACATTGCACGCGGTTCCTCGTTAAGCCCGCCAAAAAATCCATCAGCTCCACTACGGCCACGACCTTCGCACCCTCGAGCGTCATGCGGCGTGCCATAATCATGCCGATATCGCCGGAGCCCAATATAACCACCTTTTTACCCACCATGGCGTTTTGGCGGTTCATCAGCCGCTGGGCGGCCCCCGCCGTAAAAACGCCCGCCGGGCGCGTGCCGGGGATCTGTATGTTTCCTCTTGTGCGTTCGCGGCAGCCCATAGCCAGCACAACGCTCTTTGCTTTCACCGTGATAATGCCGCGCTCGGCGTTGGAACATATCACTGTGCCATCCCCGAGCACTTCCAAAACCATGGTATCGAGCAGAGTTTCCATGCCCAGCTCTTTGGCCTGCCCAATAAACCGGCCCGCGTATTCCGGCCCTGTCAGCTCTTCGTTGTAGTAGGAAAGGCCGAAACCAGGGTGAATGCATTGCTGTAATATGCCGCCAAGCGCTTGATCGCGCTCTATAATCAGTACATGCGCGGCGCCTTGCCTTTTTGCGGCAATAGCCGCGGCAAGCCCCGCCGGGCCGCCACCGATTACCGCGACGTCACAATTGATCTCAAACATGGATTTTCTTCCTTTCCGGGCGTACTCTGCCCGTAATCATGTAAGAACCATTTTGGTTTTTACGAATTTTTTCTATGCTCGTTCCCAGCTCACGCGCCAGTATCTCGACCACCTTGGGGCCGCAAAAGCCGCCTTGGCACCGCCCCATTCCGGCGCGGAGACGCCGCTTTACCGCGTCCACCGAGCGGGCGGGAATGGGCCTGCGTATGGCATCCACGATTTCCCCTTCCGTTATGGTTTCGCAGCGGCAAATCACCCGCCCATACAGCGGGTTTTCGCGTATCAGCGCGTCCTGCTCCTGCCTTTCCAGCTCGTGGAAGCGCGGGATGCCTTTTCGAATAGGATCAAAATGCGGATTAAACGCGGCGGTCATGCCGATATGGATGAGCGTTTGCGCCACGTATTTCCCTAAGGCAACGGAAGCGGTAAGCCCTGTGGAACGCACGCCGGAAAGATTCACATAGTTCTTTACGTCCTCATATACATCCACGCGCAGTCCTTCCGGGTTTCTGTTTGGCCGCAGGCCGCAGTATTGCGTGATCGTATCGCGCAGATTGACTCCGGGCACCAGGCGGGCAACATCAGCCGCCACGCTTTCCAGGCCCTTTGCCGTGGTGGAATAATCGCATTTATCCTGCAAATCCTCCGCTGTAGGACCCACTAGCATATTGCCATGTATGGTAGGGCACATCAGCTTACCCTTTGTCAGTTTGGTAGGAATGGGCAAAACGATATGCCGCACTTTGCAGCTGGTGTTTTTATCGAGGATGTAAAACTGCCCTTTACGCGGGTTCACCGTATACTCGTTCTTTTGCACCATCTCCGCCACTTCGTCGCAATACAGCCCGGCGGCGTTTATGATATAGTCGGCCTGTATCGGGCCCGCGGTGGTTTCCGCGCCTACAACCCTGCCGTCCTGCCGGCGGATACCCGTCACTTTCGTGTTCAGTAAAAACTCCGCCCCATTTTGGCAGGCGTTTTCCGCATATGCCACCACCAGTAAAAACGGATCGATGATATTTTCTCGCGGAATATACAGGCCCGCTTTCACGTCCGGACTCAGATTCGGCTCCATTGTCAAAAGCTGTTCGCTCGTAAGGTATTCCACATCATACACGCGGTTTTTAAATGCCTTCTCTTTCAGCGACGGAAGCATATCAAACTGCTCGTCTGTAAAGGCGGGCAAAATAGCGCCTATCTTCGCGTATGGCACATCCAGCTGTTTGGTCAGCTGTTCATACATGGGGTTTGCCGCCACAACCAGCTCCGATTCCAGCGTGCCCGGAGGCGCGTCATAGCCGGTATGTATGATGGCGCTGTTGGATTTGGAAGCTTCTCCTCCCACATCCTCGTTTTTGTCTACCACCATCACCTTCAATTGATACTTTGTCAGCTCTCGCGCAATGGCGCAGCCTACCGCTCCCGCGCCGATTATCAGTACATCGGTTTTAATCATGACAGTACCCCTTTCACATATTGGAGGCATCGGTTTTTCCGCTTACAATCCAGCCCCTGGCACGTTCCACAGCCCTGCGCCATTGATGCAGCAAACTCTCGCGCTGATCTGCGCTCATCACTGGTTCATACGCCCTTGCCCGCTTCCAGTATTTGGCGCAGGCTTGTATTCCGCTCAGTTCACGCGCGCCCAGCGCGCCGATATAGGCTGCCCCCAAAGCGCTGCATTCGCTGATGGCGGGAACTTCCACAGGCATGCCGAGCAGATCCGCCTGCATTTGCATCAAAAACGGGTTGGCCGTCATGCCGCCGTCCACGCGCATGGCGGCAATATCCGTTTGCGTTTCCTTTTGCAAGAGCGCGGCGTTGTCGCACACCTGATACGCGATGCTTTCCTGCACGGCCCGAGCGATATGCGCCTTTGTAGAGGCGGCGGTAAGCCCCAGTATGGTGCCGCGCGCGTATTCGTCCCAATATGGGGCCGCCAGGCCGGAAAACGCCGGTACAAAATATACCCCGCCGTTATCCGCGATGCTCATAGCCAACGGCGCCATCTCATCGCTGCTTTGTATGATGCCAAGCCCATTCTTCAGCCACTGCACGGCAGCGCCCGCCACATAAATGCCTGCGTCCAGCGCGTACTGCCGCTTACCGCCTATTTCAGAGGCAACGGTGGTTAACAGCCCGTTTTGCGAACGCACAGGGTGATCGCCCGTATGCATCAGCATGAAACAGCCTGTACCATACGTGGTTTTCACCTGCCCTTTTTGCACGCAGTTCTGCCCCAGCAGCGCCGCCTGCTGATCCGCCATGCCTCCGCCAATGGGCACGCTTGCCCCGAAAAAAGCCTCCGGGCGCGTTTGGACAGAAAAAGCGTCACACCCGCAAACCCTTGGCAGTATGCATCGCGGTATCGCAAACAGCTCTAAAAGTTCCGCATCCCATTCCCCCGTATGTATATTAAAAAGCATGGTGCGCGAAGCCGTGGTAACGTCCGTTACATATTCCCCTGTAAGTTTCCATATAAACCAGCTGTCCGTGCTGCCGAGCAGCAAAGTTCCCCGCCGCAGCGCGGCTTGTGCCTCCGGTATGTTCGTTAACAGCCAACGCATTTTTGTCGCGCCAAAATAGGAATCTGTATGCAGGCCGGTCTTTTCCAGTATGCGGTCGCCATACCGCTCCTTGATTTGCTGCGCGTAGTCGGCGGTTCGCTTATCCTGCCACACGATGGCGTTGTAAAGCGGCTGCCCTGTCCTGCTGTCCCAGGCCACGATCGTTTCGCCCTGATTATCGATGCCCAGGCTGCAAATGTCCTCCGCGCGGATAGCCGCTTGCCGGATAGCCTGCCCTGCCACTTGGAGCAGGCTATCAAACAGCTGGTGCGCGTCATGCTCCACCCAGCCGGGACGCGGGAAAATTTGCGGTATCTCCGCATATCCCCTGCCGCACACATTCCAGCCTTCATCGAGCAGCAAGCTGGCTGTGCCTGTTGTTCCCTGGTCAATACCTAAATAGTACTTCTTGGGCATTTTCGCTTCCCCTTTTTTCCGTCACGCCAACCGGGTCGCACAATCGCAACAAATTACAACTAATATAATATTATTTTGTGTTTTTATATCAATGTTTTGTGGATATTTTTATAGTAACAAGCAAAAAGCGGAATGTCAATACACACATTCCGCTTTTGGTATCGAAAGAGATTGTGGGAAACCGATGAGAAAGCGTTGCCTCACATCACCTCTACCCATATCGCCGCCCGCATCATCACGATATTCCTGGACGTACCGTCAATCATCAGATATCCGGCGCCAGTATGATATTGATATCGCGCGCGCGGAATTTTTCCACCGTTTCACTGGGCGTTGTGGCGTCGGTAATCAGTTTGCTGATGCATTCCACGGGGCAAACGTAGTTCATTGCCGTCACCCCAAATTTGCTGCTGTCCACAAGCGCGATTATTTCACGTGAATGCGCCAGCATTTTTCTGCGCACGTTGGCCTCATCCACGTGGTAATCGGTCACGCCGGTTGCCAAAGAAATGCCGCCAATGCCCATAAGCATTTTATTTGCGTAAAAGCTTTCCAGTATTTGCTCCGTGATATAGCCGGAGACAGAAAGCTCGCCCGGGCGCAGCTGGCCGCCCAGCAGTATGACGTTGCAGCCGGGGTAGTCTACCATAGCGTTTGCTATTTGAGTCGCGTTTGTTATGATCGTTATGTTTTTTTTATCTTTCAGGCTGCGGGCAGCTTCCAGGACGGTGGTGCCGACATCCATGAATATCGTATCGCCATCTTGTATGCACGCTGCAACGGCCGCGCCAATGGCCCGTTTGCCCGCGTAATTGACGACTTCCCGCTGATGGTAGGCGGGCTCGTGCTCGTACAGCCCTTCGAGAACGGCGCCGCCATACACGCGCTTGAGAAAGCCCTCCTCCTCTAAAAATTCGAGATCGCGGCGTATTGTTTCGATGGATACATCGAATTCCTGCATCAGGGCTGCCACCTTCACCATGCGGTTTTGGCGCACCAGCTCGATGATTCTATTTCTTCGTTCCTGTAACATATGGCAACCTCCCACTGGATTACGGGAATACAACCTCCCGCTAAATACGCGAGTGGCTTGGTACGCTGTGTCTGCAAATGTGGATGCACATAGCATACTACAATACCGCAATAAATTCCACATAAATCCACAAATTGTTAAATAAGAAAATAAATAGCCCTCATGAAAAGAAAATGTGCTTACGTATGATACCTATTCCCTGTCAAGAAAGAACTGTTTAAGGAAGGTTGCCTGTGCAATTGCCCTGGCATTAAAGGGAAGGCAAGTCCGCCGCGCCATTTTTCATGAAAATCTCAAAATTCCGAAAAGGGGGCGCTCAAAGCCGCTTCTAAAAAGAAGGGCGGCGCCCCTTTCGTTTGCAGGCCTCGGAATGCCTCAGCGGGCATCACTTGTTCCAATATCGGCATACACGTGAGAATATCGTTTGAACGAAATCCTATTTGCGGGTCTGTGAGCAAGGCAAACCCAAAATCGCTATACAGCTTGATGGCGCGGTAGCTGGTTGGATGCGTATGCAAAAACACGGGATACTCGTTCACGGGCAGCTGCCGCATCACGCAGGAAAGCAAGGCGCGCCCAATGCCTTTGCCTTCATATGGCTCCAGCACTTTAAACCAGTGTAAGGTATTCACTTTGTTATAGGCCAGCCACATCATACAAGTGCCGACCGGCCTGTCGTTTTCATCACACGCAAACAAACAGCGTTCAAAAAAGGCATCGCCCTGTTTGGCGTATACGTGGTCATAGTAATCGCGCAATCCCTGTTCACTCGCGGCGGTTTTTTCGCTGCCATCCATTTGCAGGGCTTTCCAAACATCCCATTCCCCTTTGCGGCAGCGGCGAACAGAAAACCCCCGTGGCACCTCCGCCAGAGCTTCTTCGCGCAAAGCCTCACACATCATAAACAAGTCCTTGGCCGGAATTTCACCCATCGCGCGCTCCATTCTTTTTTGTTATATGGCTGTTGGGAAAACGCACAGCTGCATGCGCCTATACGCGTACAGCCGCTCCCTGCTTAAAAACCTGTGCGCGTTTCCTCCGCTAGGTACCCGATGATTAAATGAGGGTGGCGGATTTGCGAGTGGGTTTTTTCTCCGGCAAGGAAGAGGAACGCAGGAATAGCGGCGCTATCTCAAGTTCCGATGACGCCGCCGGAGGGATAAAGAACCGCAAAGACGTCGCCCCTGCATTAATCAGCGGTTACCTAGGAGCAAAGCAATGCGCACAGGTTATTTATTGTTTTTAAGTTTCTTGCTGTCAATGGCATCTTGAGTTTTGCTAACGCGCCAGCCAGCTTGGAATCCCGTATGCTTTGCTGGCAAAGCAGGTAAATTTCCCGCCGTTTTACCAGCACTTTGTCCTCTCCGCTATAGTGCGCGAGTATGTTGGCAAGCTCATCCGCGTTTGGTTCCCCATCTGCCATATATACATATACATGTTCCACATCCGGATTAGCCGCGGCCGCTTCCGCAAGCTCCTCCCCCGTAAACGGCATATTCTGCGCGATCTCCATTACCTCGTCGGCTGTACGAAGCATAACCGCGCAAGCAAAGCCAAACGAAGCGGTAAACGCTTTGATGAGCATGGGAAATATATCCTCTTCGCTTTTATCCGTTTCAAAAATCACATTGCCGCTTTGAATATACGTTTGCACGGCTTCAAAGCCGATATCGCAAAACAGCTGCTTTAGCGAAGCCATCTTCACGATATTCTTGCCACCTACATTGATCCCCCTGAAAAAGGCAATGTACCGCATCTATTCTCTCCTAATTCTCCTGTAAAGCTACGAAGCAAGCAGCCCTTGCCTCAATGATTGCCGGATGCCGCACTAGCCGCGCCCGCAGCGGCAATAGAAGCGCAAACAGCCGCCTGTTGGGCAACAATCAGCGAGACAACGCCATTGAGCGCCGCCACCCGCATCGTTTGCGCATCAGGCATATATTCGCACATCGTCAGCATGCCCGCATACATCAGCCTTTGATGCGCGCCTATACCAAACGAACCAAATCCCTTTTGTGTTTTCAGGAAATCGTCCGCATCCATCATCTCCCGCGCCAGCGTTTCCACGTCTATATCCATCAAAACAAGCGCCCCCAGCGTAGCCAACTCGTAACTCACGCCGTATTTATGCTTGCTCGCTTTGAGAGTCTCGATCAGCTCCAGCGCTTTTTTGCATTTTTGTTCCGCGCTCGCTTCACCCAGGGCCAACACATGGCTAAGCGATTGCACAGCGTTGCCGTTCATAAAGAAGAAAGGCCTTAATATGCTGTAACACCTCTCCATCTCTTCTTCGATGTATTGGTCGTCCAACCCGGAAAGCGCGAGCAGCGCAGCAAAGGCACTGTCCTCTCCGGATGTCAAAAGGGGATGCTGCTCTTTCATGCGGGTATAAATCTCCCGCGTGTGTTGCGCGATCTGCTCATATTCGGAAGGTTCCGCCAAATCTGCTATGGCCGTGGCGGCAACGATGAGGTATGCCGAGCCCCAAAATACTTCTTTCAACCGGCCATAAACTTCCAGTATACGTTCCAGCCGCTCTTGCGGGTTTGGCGAAAGCGAAAGCATTGTGATGGTAGCCATCCTCGGTGTTCCGCGAAAGCTGGAAAGCAGGCCTGTGTTTTGCTTTAAGAGATCATGGCACGCACGCAGGGCGGCCGCGTCCGCCATCGTTTCTTTTGCGATGCAGAGACCGGCGCAAAGCGGATACATATACCCGTTTTCCCATCGAAATTCAGTTTTAATCGTCTGTACATTTTGCACGAACAGCTCGCACCGTTTCAGCAGGCTTTCTTTCATTTTGAGAGCTCCTTATATAGTCTTTGATGTTTTTTCGGACGTTGCTCCCCAGCAACGCGCTTTCCCGGCTTAAAGCTCTATCGTTTCCCCGCAGGAGAGATAGTGCATGTCCGGTACGCGTTCCGCAAGGTAGGCGTAGGCGGCCGGGCCGGTGCAGTGGCAGGTGTAATAACGGGTGTCATGCTTGGCCAGCTCCGGGGCAATGCCCGCCAGCAATTCGTTTGGCACGGTCCTTTTCGTCATGGGATTATACAGGTGGTATCCGCCGACGCATACGCGGGGCTGATACGGCGCCGCCTTTTCTAATATGTTTACGATGCCCGCGTGGCCGCATCCCACGATGAGCGCCTTGGTTTCCTCCGCTATGAGCAGGTTTTGTTCGTGCGAAAAGTCATCTTTGCCCGCCTCGCTAAAGAGCGCGTCGTTTGCGCTGGAACGGAACCGGCTTGTATCCGGCACCGTAAACAGCGTAAGCTCCTCATCGATCGTATGGTCGCCATCCAACAGTATCATTTGTTCCCGCGTTTGCAGCTGCGGGTCGACCCCAACATCTATTTTCATAAATAAAAATTTGGAATAATGCTTTTCAAACGCTTTTCGCTGGGCGTATATCTTCGCGGTTTGATTAACCGCTAAAAACTGTTCCAGCCCGCCGCCGTGATCGCCATGCCCATGGGAAAGTATGACGGTATCCACTTGTGTCAGATCGATGTGCCGTGTGGCGCAATTTTTAAACAATATATCGCCCGGGCCCACGTCAAAAAGGATTTTGTGCTTGGCGGTCTCAATATACAAGGATAACCCATGCTGGGCGTCTAACTCGCAATCGGACCGGTTTTCTACCAACGCTGTGATTTTCATAAGTACCCCCACAAAACATTTTCGCCTGTGTACGCAAAGTGCGCTCATAGCCGCGGCGCATTTTGCTTCGCGCTATTGCCGCTCCACCGGGTGCCGCAGCACGGTGTTCAGCTTTTCCGGCTTCACCCTGTTCGGGTCGGAAAGGTAAATCTCATGGTGTTTGCGAATATCCCCCGTAACATCCACGAGCTGATTGGCGGACAGGAACGCGCGCATTTTTTCCACAGTCGCGGGCTCATCCGCGTACGGGCCAATGTGCATGGATTGCACGCAAAGCCCTTCCGTAAATATTTCATATCGGGCGGCAGAGAAATCGATATCCGGCTTTTGCCTTCGGGCAAGGCCCACGGCCCACTGAAATACATCCTGCGTGACGAAAGCGGGTTGGCAAATCATGGAGGTCCAGAGCCAGCTTTCCCGTCTGGCAAAATCGAACTCGCCGCCGTCGAGCCACCACAAGCCTTCGAGCGGAAAGACGGTATAGTCTAAGTAATCCGGCAATTCCTTGCCCTTCATTTTGATGACGTAGGAAAGGGAATACAAAGCCGACACCGCTTGCTGATACGCTTCGCCGGCCGGGTCGCCTTTGCCATCTACCATGATAAACCGCATGGCGGGCACATCTACAATAACCGGCGACGTTGTGGGGAGATAGAGTTCTTTGTAGTCCTTCTTATATTCGATTTTTGGCATGGCGTTCCTCCGTTTTTTGCTTAAAGGTTGTTGCGTTTTATAGAGGCCCGAAACTCGTCGCATCCCACAGCCCCGCTCCCGCGCGCGTTATCCCAAATCCTGCGCGCTCATTTTCCGCAGCTCACGGCCCCGCCTATTTGACGGCCTGCATACAAAATAAATCGCAAGCAAAACCGCCGTGGGAATATTGCTTAGCACAAATAGGTACACCGTCACTCCAACTGTGGCGCTGTCCATACCCTGCGCCGCCGGAGCCGCTTCAACAACCTCGCTGATAACTTTGCCGTCTTCGGAAATCTCCTGCGTCGTTACGCGGCCGGATTGTATGCCAAACGAGGCCAGCCCCAGAATAACCACGAGTGAGAGCAAAAAGCTTATGATGGGCAGAACGAGTCCCGCCCATTTATTTTCTTTTTTTGAAAGAAATATTTGAAGAGCAATGATTCCTGCGCCCAAAACCAGCAAAACGGCCAGGCCTAAAAGAGCAATCGCTGCGTTCACAGTTTGCCACCTCCCACGGATTTTTTGTATTCGGCAATCAAAATCTTCGCCGCTTCGAAATCGATTTTCTCGTTTATTACCATGCGTTTTACCAACGCGATATACGGCTCGTTGGCAAATTCATCGCTGATCTGAATCTTTTGTATCAGCCTGTCCAGGCGCAAACGCACCGTTGGGTATGTTACGCCATATTGGCTGGCAACTTCCTTCAAGGAGCCGGATGCCTGCAAAAACCTTTTGATAAACACGACGTCTTCATCTTCTAAGTTGAGCATCCACTCCGGCACGACTTCTATCGGCATGCTCCGCTCCCCCTTTCATCAATATTATTAAGGATATCATTTAATATTATTAAAATCAATATGATATTTTTTATTTGAATAAAGTAAAGGTGACCGGTGATCCCGCGGCTTTTGCCTGCGAACAGAAAACCATGCAAAATCAATCGCACGGCTTTTGCCTTTACAGCTTTGATTTGCTTTCCGACTTGCCTGAAAGGGTATGCACGCAGAGAATGGGGCGCGCTATTTTCTGCTTAAGCGCATCGCCTGCATATGCTTTGTTCCCTCGTCGGCCGCCAGCCGTTTATATGCTTCCGATTCTATGGCAAACATAGCGACCTTGCCATTTTCGTCGCTATGGATGCCCCAGCCGTACCGCTTGGTGAGTGCGGAAGCGCGAAAACATGGCTGTCCTTTCGAGAAAAAGTCTTCCCGGCTGATCCCTCTGCGGTCGCCGTTGGAAGCATAAAGCACATCGTCAGACGTATACGCGTAGGGGTATTCGCTCAGCATTTCGTATTCTATCCGCGCTGCCGTTTTCGGCTCCTTGAGAGCGGGAACCTCTGCCACGGTTACCGGGCAATCTTCCGCCGCCTCAATGAACGTGCTAAAATAATTCGTAGTATGCTGCTTCATTTTTCACAACCTGTCCTTTTTTTTGATAAAACCGCCGGTTATTCTTTTACCAGTATACACCAAATGATCGCTGAGGCCACCAAATGTTGCGCAAAATATCACGCGCCGCCTTAAGTAACCGATGATTAAATGAAGGTGGCGGATTTGCGAGGAGTTTATTTCTCCGGCAAGGAAGCGGAACGCAGGAATAGTGGCGCTATTTCAAGTTCCGATGACGCTGCCGGAGGGATAAAGAACCGCAAAGACGTCTCCGCCTGCATTAATCAGCGGTTACTTAAAATCGCATGTGTATGAAAAACAGCAAATAGAATACAATGGGCAGTCCGAGCACGGATAGCACGGCGATGGCTGTTTGCGCCTTTTGCGGGCCACGAAATACAAGGCACAGCAATTTATACCCCAGAATACCTGTGAGCCCGCCCAGGCAATTGAGTATGACATCGTCGACATCCGCTATTCCGAGGCCAAAAAACCATTGCACGGTTTCCACCAGCAGGCTCACAATAAAAATAGCCAGCAAGTCGGTAAGCGTCCGCCTGTCTCTATAGTACAATGCCAGGTAAGCGCCAAGGGGAACGAAAACGACAATATTGCCGAGCACGTTTCCCAGCGCAAATTGCTTGACCAGCTCCGAACCCCCAAACAGGTATGCCCAAATGCTGGCAAAGGGAATGAGATTAACCGAACTGCCGGCATCCCGCTGGGCATCAAAAACCGTACCCGCGGAAGCCCGCGATAGAAACAGCATTTTCCCCAATAACAGCACGTAAAAAAAGAAAACGAAAGCGATGATAATCATTTCCAGTCGTTCGCGTTTATTCATGTTTGCCCTGCTTTTCATAGCTTGTCCGCCTATTCCCAAGTATTTCGTGCTGTACCCCGCAGGGAACACGGATTGAAAGCTTTCCCTTACGAACCTCAGTCTGGGCCATCCATCCATATAGATGACGCTCTTATTATACACCATGGCTGCCGCACATATTGTTACTATACTGTGTATGATTGGTTTTGCGGCCAGGGCCCCACATAAACGGATCATTTAATCAACAGGCACAGCGTTCCCGCGACAAGCAGCGCAAGCCCAATGGTGGATTGCTTTTTCAGCTTTTCATGCAGCACGAAATACCCAAATGCCACAGTCACCACGACGCTCAACTTATCGATGGGCACGACGACGCTTGCAGGCCCTTCTTGCAGCGCGCGATAATAGCACATCCACGAAAGCCCCGTAGCAAGCCCGGAAATTCCTATAAACAGCCAACTGCGCTTATCGATGCGCTTGATCTCTTTTTGTTTGCCCTGCATAAACACGACGAGCCACGCCATAATGAGCACAACGATGGTGCGTATCGCGGTGCCGAGGTTTGATTCCACCCCTTCTATCCCCACCTTGCCCAATATGGCCGTCAGGCTCGCAAATACAGCCGAAAGCCCGGCAAACACAAGCCATCTGCAGCCTTTTGCTCCCCGGGCCATCGTTTGCCTGCGCTCGATCATCAAGTACGTTCCCAGGCCGATCAAACCCATGGCGCCCAGTTTCACAAACGTAATCTCTTCATGCAGAAAAACCAGAGACAACAGCATGGTGAGCACAACGCTGGATTTATCGATGGGCACAACTTTATTCACGTCGCCGATTTGCAGCGCTTTAAAGTAACACAACCACGACCCGCCTGTCGCGAGGCCGGAAAGCACGAGAAAAACGAAGCTTTTCGCCCCTATGGCCCGTATCGCTTTTTCAGAGCCAATCATAAAAACCATGACCCACGCGAACACGGCCACCACAACCGTGCGGAGCGCGGTGGCGAGCGTAGAATCCACGTTCCTTATCCCGATTTTTGCCAGTATGGACATGATGCCGGCAAAGAGAGCAGATGCCAGCGCATAGAATACCCACATATGATTTCCCCCGATAAAGGCAAAGTAAGCGTAAGCCTAATCGCGCGCGCCTTGATTATACACCCCATGAAACCCCAAAACAATCAAAAACGGCCATGCCGCACGCTGATCCATCGAAGTAGATAGGAAACTCGCCATCATGTAAAAAAAAGGGCTGGCGCCCGTGCGTGAAGCGCCCAATCCCTTTTCCCATTTAAAAGCAAATCGCGTTATCGCGCCTTCGCGCTCCCGGCAAAATACGCGCCGCAGGCAGGCGGCCCATGCTCGTTTGCCATCCGGCCCAAGCGACCGCGCAGCCCCTGCGCGCCGCTTGGGCCGGCAGTCCGGTTAATATTCTTCCGGATAGATAACCACTTTAAGCGCTTTGCCGGCTTTCAGCAAGTCCAGCCCTTCCTGATAGCGCGAGAGGGGCAATACGTGGGTGGCTATTTCATCCAGCGGCAAAATATTGCTCTCGATGATGCGCGCAGCCTTTTCATAGTAGTATTTGCCCAGGAAGCAGCCAAAAATCTGCACTTCCTTTT
>JAVBPK010000028.1:0-20897 GCA_031549625.1 Eubacteriales bacterium | reverse complement strand
TAAAGGGGAAGAATCATGTCAGAAGATGTAATATTGGAGCTAAATAATATTACAAAAACCTTCCCGGGCGTCAAAGCCCTCTCCGGCGTTAGTCTTGCACTGAAACGCGCATCCATACATGCTATCGTCGGCGAAAATGGGGCCGGAAAATCAACGCTTATGAAAATCTTAAGCGGTATGTACACACCTGATGAAGGCGAAATTATTTTGGACGGACAAAAAGTGACCATACAAAATGAGAGCCAAGGCTTTGCCTTGGGCGTCTCCATGATCTATCAGGAGCTGAATTCCGTACTTGATATGAACGTTATGGAAAACCTGTTCCTGGGGCGCGAACTGAAATATTGGATATTCACCAACAGAAAACGCATGTATGCTGAATCTAAAAAAGTCCTCGATGATCTTCATATCGATATTCATCCAAAAACAACAATGCGAAGCATATCCGTCGCAAAGAGACAAATGGTGGAGATCGCAAAAGCGATATCACGCGATGCAAAGATACTCGTCATGGATGAGCCAACTTCCTCTATATCCCAAAAAGAAGTGCAAACATTGTTTACTTTTATGCGTGAATTGAAAGCGCGCGGCGTTTCCATTATCTATATTTCTCACAGGCTTGATGAGCTTCCGGAAATCGCTGATGAAATTACCATTATTCGTGATGGCACACTCATCCACCATTGCAACATCAACGAGATAGATAAGAATGAAATCATCAAGCATATGGTCGGACGCGAGCTGACAAATCTATTCGATAAAACGGTAATACCTCTCGGGGATACCGTTTTGAAGGTCACCGATTTTAACAGCGGCAAGCAATTTAAAAACATCAATTTTGAACTTAAAAAGGGCGAAATTTTAGGTTTTGCGGGCCTAATTGGTTCCGGAAGGACCGAAGTCATGCGCGCTATCTTTGGCCTCGACCCGAAGGATACCGGCGTGCTCGAGCTGGATGGGAAAAACATAACCATCAACCACCCAAGCGATGCTATACGCGAGGGCATTGCCATGGTGTCGGAGGACAGGCGCCGGTTTGGGCTTGTTACCATCCGAAGCATAAAAGAAAATATCACGCTTTCCCATATTAAGATGTTCGTGAATCCGTTGTTTCTAATCCGCATGAATAAAGAAAAGGCTGCCGTTAAAGAGCAAATCAGCCGCTTTCGGATAAAAACCAGCGGCATAGATGCCGCCGTACGTTCCATGTCCGGCGGAAACCAGCAGAAAGTCGTGTTGGCTAAGTGGATGCTGCGCCCACCCAAAGTGCTAATCATGGACGAGCCCACGCGCGGTATCGACGTAGGGGCAAAATTAGAAATATACCGACTTATGAGCGAATTGGCCGGAAACGGGATCGGGATTATCATGATTTCATCCGAGCTCCCCGAGATACTCGGCATGAGCGACCGAATCATCGTTATGGCGGATGGAGAAATCAGAGGCGTTATTTCCCGCTCTGAAGCAACACAAGAAAATATTATGAGAATCTCTGCTGGAGGAATATAACATGAGTGAAGCAAACAGCAAACAGGACTATGGCCAACTGCTTAGAAAATATGGGATATTTGTCGTACTCCTCATTTTTCTTGTTATAAGCACCTTGCTCAAACCGGATATCTTCTTATCCTGGGATAATATTATATCCATACTCGTGCAAATATCCATGACGGTTATCCTTGCCTGCGGCGAATGCTCCCTTATTCTGGCCGGCAGCGTAGATCTTTCTGCGGGATCGCTTGTAGCGCTCACCGGTACCGTTATGGTAGGTATGGTTAACAAAACAAATAATCTATTCATAGCGTTTGTGGTCGCTTTGGCGGTTGGTATTGCTATTGGCCTAGTTAACGGCCTGATTATTACCAATTTTGCCTTGCCCGCGTTTATCGTAACGCTGGGTACGCAGATACTGGCGCGCGGGCTTGCCTTGCTTTATGCAAACGGCATGCCCATCCCTGTAGATGTGCCCTACTTCCGTAATCTTGGACAAGGCAAGCTGTTTGATGCCATCCCCTATCCCATCCTTGTGGCGGCCCTTGTTGTGGTAATTACGCTCGTACTCGTAAACCGCACCGGATTCGGCCGTGCTTTGTACGCGATAGGCGGCAATACCGAGGCGGCGCGCGCATCGGGCATCAAGACAAAAAAGGTGCTCACCCTTACGCATGTATACTTGGGCGCCTTAAGCGCGGTTACCGGATATATCCTGATGTCCCGTACAAATGTGGGCCAACCAAGCGCAGCGGTAAACTACGAGTTTGATGCCATCATAGGCACCATACTTGGCGGCACAAGCTTTTCGGGCGGTATCGGCACGATTGGCGGCGCGGTTGTAGGCTGCCTGCTTATGGGCGTGCTCTCGAATGTTATGAACCTTACCAATATTTCTCCTTACCTCCAATATGTCGTAAAGGGCATCATTATACTGCTCGCCGTTATGTTTGACGCAACAACGAAGCGTGTCAGTTTGCAGATGAGCACAAAATCCAAATAACAGGAGGCTGTTTCATGGCGATACAAACGGTTTGCGGCCCAATCGATAAAAACGATGTAGGCTTTACGCTGATGCATGAGCACATTTACAGCGATGCGTGGACGCCCTATGCCGCGAAGTACATGGATAAGAATAGCGGATTGGACGACACATGCATGCTCCCGCTCACTATGGAGAAATTAGGCCTTGTTCGCCGAGAACCGCGCGCGATTGCGGAAAATCTGATATTGACCGACATGGATATCATCACCAACGAAATCGGCCTTTACAAACAGGCCGGCGGAAGCTTGATTATGGACGCAACTCCAAGCGGGCATACGCAATCGCCCGCAAACCTGCAAAAGATATCTCAAGAAACCGGCGTGCACATCGTTTCCTCCACAGGCTACTTTATGTCCAGCACATTGAGCGAGCAAGTGAAGAAAATGAGCGCTTCCGAAATGGCGACTGCTTCTATTCAGGAAATCACCGAAGGGTATGCCGGGCTGGATATCAAGGCAGGTTTCATAGGCGAGATAGGCGCCGTCGGCGAAATGGATGATATTGAAAAAAAAGTGCTTGAGGCGGCGGCCATCGCGCAGAAGGAAACCGGCGCTTCCGTCACCCTGCATACCGCTTGCCCCAATACGTTCTTTGCGTCAAAGTATAAACGGACATGGGGCGAGCGCGTGCACCTGGTTTTGGATTATATGCAGTCGCATGGAGCTGATTTATCCCGCGTTATCGTCGGCCACGCGGATGTTTCCGTCGATACCGCCATCGACGACCGGCTTCGCGTACTCGAGCGGGGCGTTGTTCTGGAATACGACAATTTTGGGCAAGAACATCCATACGATATCGAAAACACATATGCGCTGACGGATTGGCAACGCATGGAGCATATCATCGAATTTATTAGTCATGGATATGGCGCACAGCTCTTGCTCGCGTCCGACGTGTGGCAGCGGGTGCAATACATCGCCTATGGCGGTTGGGGATATGCGCATGTGCTGCAAAACATCTGTCCCATGCTGCTGCGCAACGGTGTTTCTCCCGCCCAGATTGAACAACTGACTATCCTGACACCACGGCGCTTACTTGATAAATAGCGGTATCCAGCGTTTACCTAGACAGCGAATACATGAAAAGCAAATATTTCTGATGAAGGAGCTTCCATTATGGCTATCCAAACAGTTTGTGGGCCTGTTGACCCAAAGGATGTTGGTTTTTCGCTCTTACACGAACATCTTCATGCCGATTTTTGGACAAATTACTGCAGCGCGGTTCTGGAATCCGGTCATGCCGAATATTTAGGCAAAACCCATGCCCTTCCCTTGACCTTAGAAACATTGGGTTATGTGCGCCGCGATCCCCGCGCGATCGGCGAAAACCTGATCTTGACGGATGTGGAGCTGACAACAAGAGAATTGACGCGTTATAAACAAGCGGGCGGCAGCCTCATTGTGGACGCAACCACGGCGGGCGCTTCCCCATCCCCCGTTAAGCTGCGCAAAATGTCGCAGGACACCGGCGTCCATATCGTTTCCTCCACCGGATACTATATTTCCACAACGCTCAGCGAAGAAGCGCAAAAGCTGAGCGTTGCAGAAATGGCAAAAGCATGCATTCGCGATATCACGGAGGGCTATGAGGGCCTGGATATCAAAGCGGGCTTCATAGGAGAGGTTGGCGCTGTTGGTGAAATGGACGATCTGGAAAGGCGGATACTTGAATCGACCGCCATTGCGCAAAAGGAAACCGGCGCGTGCGTATCCCTGCACACGGCTTGCCCAAACACTTTCTTTGCAAGCAAGTATAAACGCACCTGGGGCGAACGCGTGCTCATAACGCTGGACTTTTTAAGATCGCATGGAGCCGACCTGTCCCGCGTGATCGTCGGCCACGCGGATGTGTCCCTGGACACGACGGTGGAAGAGCAGCTACGCGTGCTGGAACAAGGCGTTGTAATTGAATACGATAATTTGGGCCAGGAACACCCCTACGACGAGGAAAACACATACGGCATCACCGATTGGACGCGCATGGAACACATACTCGAGTTTATTTCGCGCGGGTATGAGAAGCAAATCGTGATGGCTCAGGATGTATGGCAAAGAGCGCAATACATAGAATATGGCGGCTGGGGCTTTGGGCATATCCTGCAAAACTTTTGCCCCATGCTGCTCCGCAACGGCGTAACGCCTGCGCAAATTGAACAAATGACCGTTTTGACTCCACGGCGTTTGCTCAATAAGTAATCCGCCATTTTTCTGAATACATGAAAAAAGATACCCCCAACCGTGGGTATCTTTTTTAGGTCGTCGAAAAACTCTGTCGGGATTACGGCATTTTACCTCTCGCCCTCCGGGCTCGCGGGCGGTAAAATGCCCAAGGTGTGGGCTGCGGACGCACAGGTTGTCCTTGGCACGGATTGAAAGATTTCCCTTACGAACCTTTTTTGACAGCCTAAGATGCCCACCGGGGTATCTTAGGCTTTTATGCTACTTAACCATAGCGGCGCTATTTCCCAACCGCCTTTTTCAGAGCCTCGACCTTATCTTCCTTTTCCCAAGGGAACGCGGCATTGCCGAAAGGGCCAGAGGCGGCTGTTTGCCTGAATATAGGCTTGCGCAAGTCCAGCATACGGATAATCGCCTCCGGCCGCAGATCGAACACGCGTTCCACGGCCTGCGTGAGCTGTTCATCGCTTACTACGCCCGTACCCGCCGTATCTACTAAGATCGAAACCGGGTGCGCCACGCCTATGGCATATGCCAGCTGCACTTCGCAGCGCCTTGCCAGGCCCGCGGCCACGATATTCTTTGCTACATACCTGGCCGCATACGTGCCCGATCTATCCACTTTTGTGGGATCTTTGCCCGAAAACGCGCCGCCGCCATGCCTCGCATATCCGCCGTATGTATCCACTATGATCTTTCGGCCGGTTAGTCCGCTGTCCCCATGCGGCCCGCCTATTACAAACCGGCCGGTTGGATTAACAAATATGCGTGTTTTCGCGTCCAGGAATTTTTCCGGAATAACCGGCTTGATTACATGCTGAACAATGCCTTGCCTGATTTCTTCCTGCGTGACGTCCGGGTTATGCTGGGAAGATACGACGATGGTATCCACGCGCACAGGCTTGTCGTCCTCGTATTCTACCGTGACTTGCGTTTTGCCATCCGGCCTTAAATAGGGCAATGTGCCATCGCGGCGCACCGCACTCAACCGGCGGGCCAACGCATGCGCCAGCGTGATCGGCAATGGCATCCTATCCGGCGTTTCATCGCAGGCGAAACCAAACATCATGCCCTGATCGCCAGCGCCTGTTAAAAGCACATCTGTCATTTCGCCGGACTTGTGTTCCAGCGCCTCATCTACGCCCAGCGCAATATCTTGCGACTGCCCGTCCAACGCGACCAGCACCGCGCATGTGGCGGAATCAAACCCATACGCCGCGTCTGTGTACCCGATGCCACGCACAACATCGCGCACGAGGCCCGGAATATCCACATAGCAGTTTGTCGTTACTTCCCCCATCACGAGCACCATGCCCGTCGTGCAGGCACATTCGCAGGCCACGCGCGCTTTTTCGTCCTGCGCCAGCATAGCGTCAAGAACCGCGTCGGAGATTTGATCGCATATTTTGTCCGGATGTCCTTCTGTTACGGATTCTGAAGTGAATAGTCTTTTGTTCATTACGCTTTCTCCTTTTCTTTATGCGCAGCCTTTCCGAAAAAAAACGCCCCGTCTGAGACGAGGCGGAATATTTGTTACTCATCTCTCGGGTAAATACCCGCAGGAATTAGCACCTTGCGCTTCCGCGTAGGTTGCCGGGTTTCATCGGGCCAGTCCCTCAACCACTCTGGATAAGGCTATGCAATTATTAAAAATATACCACGGTACGCGCTTTTCAGTCAATATTGTTTATATTTTTTTACATATTTCTGCACGTATGCCACAGCGCCGCAATGTGATATAATCGACTACAGTTCGAAAACCGTGGGAGGAAAACCATGAAACGTGTTCTTGGCTGCATTCGCCGCGCAGATGAGCGCTATCATATGCTTTCGGATGGCGATCATATTTGCGTTGGTGTTTCCGGTGGAAAAGACAGCATGCTGCTTATGGAAGGGCTTAAGCTCTATCAGCAGTTTTCCAAGACAAAATTCACTTTGCAGGCCGTTATGCTCGACCTTGGCAATCCGCGCGCCGATACATCCGCC
Source organism: Eubacteriales bacterium (assembly GCA_031549625.1). Lineage (GTDB taxonomy): Bacteria > Bacillota > Clostridia > Christensenellales > CAG-138 > JAISXK01. Next base: position 14,198 of record JAVBPK010000028.1, on the reverse strand, counting down.
ACCCGCGCTTACGCTGAAAAAATCGGCGTGCCTTTTGAAGTGCGCAACACGGATATCGGCGAAGTGGTGTTCAACATACGAAAAGAAAGCCACCCTTGCGCACTTTGTTCCAAGCTGCGCCGCGGCGCATTAAACAACGCCGCAAAAGAGCATGGCTGCAACAAGGTCGCGCTTGGCCACAACCGCGAAGACGTGCTGGAAACGTTTTTTCTTAGCTTGTTTTATGAAAGCCGCATCAATACATTCGGGCCGGTTACTTATTTATCACGCAAAGAGGTAACACTTATCCGTCCCTTTGTGTTTTTGCCGGAAAAATACATACTTGGCGTGGTCAACGCGCGGCAAATACCCATCTTGCCCGCCAACTGCCCTGTGGCCGGCAGCACAAAACGGGAAGATATGAAACAGCTTATTGAGCAATTCTGCGACATCACGCCCAACGTAAAAGAAAAAATGATAAACGCCATCGCCGACACGCACAAATATGGCCTATGGGACCGTATGCGCTTGCCACCCGGGCATCCTATGCTCGAAAACAAGCATGAGCTCCACGAGACGTACTGATTTTGGGGGATGCAGGGAAATGCCCCACATCCCCGCTCCGTTTTATTCCATCCTTGCCACCAGCACCGTGATATCGTCCGCCGCGTTGCATGACCATGCTGCCGCCAGCAGACTTTTTGCGGCCTCGTCGCATGTATTCGCTCCGCCCACACAACGCAGAATTTCTTCCGTTGCGTGTTCTTTTAGCGCATCCAGCGCACCGTCTGTTAGCAATATAACCACATCATTGCGCTTAAGCGACGCCAGATTGATAGCCGGGGCCGCCTCATCCAGAATACCCACCGGCAACGCCTCCGCGTGCACGGCATGCACGCGGCCATCCCGCAATACAAAGCTTGGCGGCGCGCCAAACTTGATAAATTCCGCTTCACCGGTATTCAGATTTACCAAAAGGGCGTCGAGCGTTGCGTACATATCCGCATGGCCTTCCGCCATCAGCAGCCTGTTTACACATTCCAGCGCCGTATCCCTCTCGAAACCGATTTCATACAATTTCAGCAGCAATTGAATAGCCTGCGCGCTCTGACCGCGGGCCGCCGCTCCGCTGCCCATGCCGTCGCTTAACGCAAACAATGCAAAGCCGCCGGGCAGGTTGATGCTGCCCGTGGAATCCCCGCTGACGGCGCCGCCCAGTTTCGGGCGCGTCGCCGCGCCCACCACCACTTTAAATTTCTGTGCTTGCTCAAATTCCCAAATATTCTTGCGTTGAGCGCTCCCGCTGCGCAGCAGGCGCATGGGCCTTTCCGCCGCCCGCGAGACCAGCTCTTCCAGCGCCGCGCCGCTTTGTTCGCATTGTTTCGCCATCAGCTCTATCCGCATGCCCTTTTCCTGGCGCTGCACGATTGCGCTTTGTACGTATACGCCCTCACGCTCCAGGCGTTTGCGCAACAACTGCGAAGCCGTTTCATCCGGCCACGAACGCTTTGCTATGTCCGCCGACATCGTTTGCATGACCTTCCCTATACCCTTTAGCTGCCTATGCGTAAACGTCTGGCGCTCCACTTCGTAGTATTTTTGTATGCAGTTTTTTCGATAGGCATTTTGCGCCTGCACAGCCGCCGCCGCAACCTGCGCCGTGCGCTGACAGCTGCTTTCCAACGGTTCCGGCGGCCTTGGGCGCATGCCTTCTTCATAGGATATCAACATGATTTCTATCGCGCCAACCGCCTCTTCCGCATTGCGCCAGCACGCGCCGCGATACGCGCAATCGGCGCAAACATGCCCCACCGCCTCTTTTACCTCGTCGTGCTCTTCCCGCACATCGTGTTCCCATTCCACCTTTTGCGGAAACAATCCCGCCATTTGACCCACCGTGCTTGCGGTATTTTGCATATCGCTCGCCGCGCGCGCCTGCAGCCGCTCCAGCATATCCCTTGCCGTGCGCTCCTCGTGTGCGGCGCTGTCCAGCAACGCGCGCAGCCGCAGCGCTTCCCGCCTTGGCAACGCCGCCATCAGCGCCGCGGCGGGCAACGCGTTTGCCAAGCCCACGTGCTGGCTGAAACCGCCAAAGTATTGCTGCGTTACCGCGCAGCATACGACAAACCCCGCAGCCGCCCCTCGCAGGCCCATTTTTCTGCATGTAACCGCCGCCAACGTGCAGGCCGCCACATCCGCCAGTAGCAACGGATGCGCCATGCCGCCCACCAATACCATGCCGCCCACCACAACCGCGCAAGCCACGGCCGGCATGCCTTTCGCGTACGCCACAAATATACATACGCACACCGTCAGCACAACACCCGCGTTAAGCGCCTGCACCGAAAAATTCGCCGCAGCAAGCGCCAGCGCGCCCACAAAAATACACAGGGACAATTGTTCTTCCTCTTGCAGCCGCTGCCGGATATGGATGCTCTTCCACGCGCGCAGCCCCGTTTGAAAGGATATGCAAAGCAACAGTGTCAGCGCCATGCCTGCCAAACCCTGCAATAAGCTCGCGAATGACTCCAAGTAGAACAGCGGCAGCAATAACACTTCCACGATCGCCAGCAGCACCAGCTTGTCCACCCTGCTAATCTTCTTTTTTACCAGCCTTGTCAGCATACGGATAACCACATAGCCCCCGCACGCCACCGCCGCCGTCATGCCCTGCGGCAAATTCCATAACGCCCCCGCTATTACCCCTGCCAACGGGAAGCCCACATGGAATCCGGCCATATCCAACGCGCCTATCAATGCCACCCCCACCGGCATCAGCCCATCAAACAATTCGATCCTGCCCATGAGCAGCCCCAGTGGAATCAGCGCCAGTTCCAGCACAAACGCTCGGCGGCGCACATACGGCAATACACTTCGCTTTAGAAATACGCGCGGGCTTTCCATTTTCCCCTCCACATCCCATCCGTTTTACTATATTTTTTGAGTATATCGGAGCGATGTGCGAAACATTGTCGTACAAGCACAGGAGATTGGCGGCAATCGTGCGCCAAAACGCCTGAAAAAGCAGCATGTTTTCCCTGGATTACGCACGGTACCGCAGGCTTCGCTATAAATACGTATATTTATTTTAGAGTTTTATCTGTAAATATTTAAGAAGATTTGCCTCTTGCTTTGCTATATATCAAGCTGCGGCCACAAAGTGCAATCAAAAAAGTGGCTCCAGCTGTTTGCCAAAGTCACTTCTTTGATTGCCGCGCACCTTCCTTTGACCAGCTGCTTCCGGGCGGCACCCCGGCAGGTGGCTCCCCTCAGGCACACCCGCGGCACACCGGCTCTCCCGCTTAATGCTGCTTCCGTCAGGATCTGACATGATTCACAGGCGCCAATTGCACGGGACCCGAGGCTCAACACTCCTTACCAGGACCAGTACCCCACAAACATTGGCCGGGGGAAGGCATCAGCCCTGCTATAGCGGATTGCAGGTACAGGGCACCGCTAACTCCCCGCCTAGCGCGGCAAAACCATTGTACAACGTATCTCTTCCGCGCGCAAGCCGCGCTTTGCAAAATGGGACCCTGCGCTTGAGGCACCGGCCGCGATTTGAATGGGATAGGTTTGGGGCATAGCTAGGGCCCGCCTGGATTTTGGCGGGCCCAAATGGTTTTACACTTAGATTGCGAGCAAGGTATAAGCCGAGTTCTGTCTTTGGATGACCATCTATCTAGGCCTGCAGTTACCTGCAGGCTCAAGCGATTACAGAGAGCGTGGCGGGCCGCCATTAAATGCTCCCATACCAATCTTGCACCAGGTGGGGTTTACAGAGCGGACAAGTCGCCAAGCCGCTGGTGAGCTCTTACCTCGCCTTTCCATCCTTACCCGCGAAGCGGGCGGTTTCTTTCTGTTGCACTTTCCTTGGAGTCGCCTCCACCGGGTATTACCCGGCACCCTGCCCTATGGTGCTCGGACTTTCCTCATCCGCGCGTGCGGACGCAGTCATCTGCCTTACTCGCAAGTGCGGCCCTTGGGCCACGTGAATTCTTATCGCGGATTCTTTATTCGGCTTCGCCCGCGTAGAGAATACGGCCACAATTGTCGCATTCTACTATACCGTCGGAACCTTGCACGCGCTTGATGACCACCATGGGCAACGCCATGTTGCACCCGCCGCATTGTTTGTTGTCTACTTTTGCCAGCGGCACCGCGTGATTGCGCTTTACACGCTTATACCGCTCCATCAGCTGCGGATCGACTTTCGCGGCCTGCTCCTGCACCTTTGCTTCCGCTTTTTTGCGCACTTCTTCGCTGTCCTTTACTTCCTTCTCGCACACAAGGCGCAGGCTGTCGTATTCTTTTTTTGCCGAACTCGCGTTTTTGTGCGTGTTTTTGTATTCGTTCAGCATGCTTTCCATCCACGCTACCAGCGTGTTTAGCTCCCTATGCAAGCCGTTGATTTCTCTAAGCAGCTTTTCATAGTTTTCACGGCATTCGGTCATTTCCGCGGCTGTGCATTCTTCGTCCTTCATCATTTCTTCGAATTCGGACTGTTCCAGCTCCACGTTTCTGGCCAGCTTTTTTATTTGATCCTGCAGCTTTTCAATGGCGGCCTGTTTTTGTTCCATTTCTTTTTGCATGCGGGATATGGCGTTTTGCTGTTCCGTCAAAAAGCCATGCAGCTTGTTAAATTTCATACGTGCCGGCGTGTTGAGCATTTCACGTTCCAATGACTCTTTTGCCAGCTCTGCGGTTTGATACGCCCAAAGCGCGTCCATTTTTCCCATCGCTTTACCTCCTTACCCTATGCGCGCTTCATCATGGAGTGACCATCGGCGAAAAATCTTCTTTTGCCCGCATAAAGTCCACACTATATTGTATATCTTTAAACGCACGCTGTAAACCATCAATCCAAGGCGCCAAAACAACGCTTTCCGTTTCGTAGTGACCGGCCTGAATAACGCCCAGGCCGTATACGTTCGCAGCCAACGCCTGATCGTGTTTGATTTCGCCCGTCAACAGCACATCTGCCCGCGCATCCTTCACTTCTTTTAAGCAGCTGCCGCCATTGCCGCCTATGACCGCCACGCGTTGCACCGTACGGCCCGTATTACCCACTATGCGCACGGACGCACCCAACACCGACGCGGCATGCTGCGCAAACGCCGCCATAGACACAGGTTTTTCCAGTATGCCTATTCTGCCAACGCCCAGCGTTTCCTGCGACAGCGGCTGCCCGGGCGAAAGCAGGCTTCGCACTTTTGTGAGGCCCACCGCCGCCGCCAGCACATCATTTACGCCGTTTAGCGCGCTATCCAGATTTGTATGTGATACAAACAATCCTATCCCATGCCGAACCAACGCATATGCCGCGGCCGTTTCCGGCTCGCTATGGTACAACCTGCGCACCGGCTCAAAAAACAGCGGATGGTGTGTCAGCACCAACTGCGCGCCACGCCGCGCCGCTTCCTGCGCCACCTTCACCGTGCAATCCAGCGCCACCAGCACCCGCGTGATCTCTTTGCTTTCGGGTTCGATCAGCAAGCCGATGTTATCCCACTTTTCCGCCAGCGCGCTGGGCGCAAACCGTTCCGCCACATCTATAAACGCTTGCAACTGCATGATAGTTTTCCTTTCTGCTTTACAGGCGCACCGCATGCAGAGCCAAAACGCGCCGCAAACAGCTCACTTGCCATTTCAGGAGGTCTTCTCCCGGCGTACCCGCCGCTTCCGCCATGCTTTTTTCGTATTGTTTTAGCATGGCCTTTGCGAGCGTTTGAAACCTTGTTTCGCACATTGCCAGAAAGCCAAGCTCGAAAAAACCTTCCGGCCAACCTTCCGGTGGCACGGCCGCCTGCCCTGCTTCCACGGCAAGCAGCTGATAGTCGCGCCTTGCATCCAAAATGATGCGTTCCCGCGTGATACGATATCCGTTTTGGTGCAGGTATTGCCGCAGTTCCGCGGCGCCCCGCATAGGCTGGAATACCGCCCTTTCCGCGCCTTTTAACAAAGGCGCGGCCTGCTGCAATATATCCGCGATTTGGCGGCCGCCCATGCCACAGATGACGACGACATCCACTTCACCTTCTGCCACCGGCGCCAAACCGTCACCCACGCGCAATTCCATGTGCGCGGTCTGGCCTGTACGTTCGCACAGCCAACGCGCCTTTTCCAAGGAGGCGGCGCTGATATCCGCCGCCACCACATGCCGCGCGATGCCACGCTGTAACAGCGCAACGCCCAGACGCCCATGATCGCAGCCTATATCTGCCACTGTATGCGCGTTACCGATTAATTCCGCCGCCGCCAGCAGCCGCGGCCGAAGGTTTACCCTGCGCGCATTCGTTCCTTCCAGATTTTCCATCCTTTTCAGTGTACCTGAACAGCCGCTAAATTGCAAACAGTGCCTATTTTACCCTTTCGCGCCAGTGTGCTATATGTCCCCGCTTTTGACATTTGCCCGCTCATTCTTCCCGGCGTTTTTCTATGTGCGACTGCTCCCGCAGCCCCTTGGGCAGGTGGTTTTTTATTACTCCGTCTACCGCTTTGCCCCAGCCCACCGGAAAGCCGCCAGCCAGCAACACGACATAGCCGTTTCCCGTGCCGCCCGCTTCCAGCGTGTGGCCTTGCATAAACGCGGTAAGCTGCTCATCCGTGAGCTCAAGCGCTCGTTTAAAGCATTCCTTTGGATACGCCATGCATAACGCGTGCGCCGGCTTGACGCGCCCGTTTTTGTATTCCCCCGCCAACACGCCGGCGTTTAACAGGCGCAAACGGCGGTATCCTTCCGGCAAGCTTTCCGGCAACAGCAGGAGTCTGCCATCCGGCAACAGCATGGGCTGCCCGTTTGGCCGCGCATGTAAGCATTCCGCCTGAAAATGCTCCCATGCCGCCGCCGCCTCGCGCGGCAGCCGCACTTCCTGCGCCGACGCGTGCGTATATACCTCCCCGCCCTCCTTGCGCATGGCGGCCACAAACTGGCCTTCCCCCCGCCCCGTGTGCGGGTATAGCCGTTCCTCCCCTTCCAGCGAAAACACCGGATTTTCTCGCAAAAAAGCGCGCACAACCTGCTCGTTTTCTTCTTCGGCAAATGTGCAGGTGGAATAGACAAGCCTGCCTCCCTCTTTGACCGCTTGCGCGGCGCAGCCCAAAATATGTGACTGCCTTGCCGCGCACGCGCGCACATGCGCCAAAGACCAATCTGCAACAGCGCGCGGCTCCTTGCGGAACATACCCTCGCCGCTGCATGGCGCGTCCACAAGCACAGCGTCGAAATACCCGCGCAGGTGTTTTACAAGCTCTTCCGGATTTTGGCAAGTGACCAGCGCGTTGCGCACGCCCAGCCGTTCCAGGTTGCCCTTTAAAACCGCTGCGCGGCCCGGCACCACTTCGTTTGCCACCAAAATCCCCTGACCGCCCAAACACGCCGCGACCTGCCCCGCCTTGCCGCCCGGTGCCGCACACAAGTCCAACACGCGCATGCCCGGCTTTGCGCCTAAAACCGCCGCAGGACGCATGGCGGACGGCTCCTGCACATAAAACAGCCCCGCCCTATGCCACGCGTGCGCGCCAATGCCCGTCACTTCTTCCATCAATTCGAAGCTGTCCTGCGCGTATTCCACCGGCTCCAACCGCCAGGGCGCGCGCTCTAGAAACCACTCCCTGTCAATTTTTAACGTGTTTACGCGTATGCCCCGCGCCGGCTGCCGCCGCATAGCTTCTTCGTATGCCGGATACGCGCCTTTCAACTGCCGGCGCATTCGTTCGCTGAATTCTTTCGGCAACCGCACTGTTAACACCTCCGCCTTTATATCTTCACATACAATTTACGTACTGCTGCTTGCACCTGCAAGCAAAAACAACTATCATAGAACTACCATAAATTGTATTCGTATTTTATAATCGGCCATTCTTTGGGGCCTTATCTATTATTCATTAAGATCGGAGCCTCCACTATGCGTTTGCAACTCTTTAATGTGATAGACGACACAATCTCTTTGCTGGAACGCCGAAGCGACTATTATCAATCCTGCGCGTATGAGCTGCAGACCGCCATACAGGAAACCCTTGGCTGCGACGCCTTGCTTGGCGTGCATGTGCGTGTAAAAAGCGCGCCCAGCCTGCGCGAGAAAATTATTCGCAAACGCTTATATTTACAATACGACAACAACTACGACTTGCTGAACAACCTCTCCGATCTTATCGGCTTGCGCGCGGAATGCCGTTTTTTACGGGAAGAGGACGTGCTGTATCAGCAACTTTGCCGCGCCTGCACAAAGCCACATGGCGACGGCACCTTCAGCATCCCTGCCTACCCCACCATCCGTTTTTCACTTTCCACCCAGCAGCCGCAAGTACAAAAAAACGGGCTTGCCATATACCGCATAGACGGCAAATACCATAAAAATGGTGTTTCCGCGCCCTTTGAGCTGCAAATCAAAGCGCTCGTGCATGTGTTTTGGGCGGAAGTAGAGCATCAGCTTATTTATAAGAACAACAACTATATCATGATGGACGGCTTCATCAAAAAGCTGCTATATTCCAATTATGACAGCCTGAAACAGCTCGATAACCACTTGCAGCTATTGTATGACGAATTGCAAACGCGCAACCCTTCCGTACTTGCCCTGCCTACCGGCAGCATGCAGCCACTGCTGGCCCGAGCGCTTTCGGATGTTTTTTTGCTGCACATGCAGCGGCAATTGGGCTATTCCACTCGTTTAAACAGTTCTTGCGATATCCTTGCGCAGTACTTGCTCTTGCGGATCGAACAAACAGGCACTCCCCTGCATACGCTGCTCGCGCAGATCCGCATGGTTGCGCTGGACGATGTGTCGTTTGACCAGACGCTGGAACTGGGCGAAGCGTTCTATTCCGATGACCCGTTCCAGTGCGCTGTCGGCTTGTATCTTTCCCAACAGATGAATATCAATTTTGACTGGAACATCTTTTTCCGCATGCTGTTTTTGCTGGAAGGCGCCGACGCCATCGGCAGCTTCACCCGCTTTGTTTGCTTATATTGCAACCGGTTTCAACATGATGAACTTTATACAGATACACCTTTGCCGATAGACGAGCAAAAAGAGGCCATTCTCTCTATGCTTTCCACTCTTATTTGCCAGAACGGCGATATTTCCATATTGTTTGAAGACACCATCCAACGCGTGGAACAAGCTATACGCGATATTTGTTTCGAAAGCTGCCAGGACCGCGATGCGATACGAATTTGCCTGGATTGCGCCCTGCAGCCGCCTCATTGACGCCCCTTGGCGGCCTATTGCTTGCAGGCGCTGTGCCAGATAATTTGCGCCGGTTTTACCGCCATGGGCTGCATACCTCCCTTTTCGCCTGCACACGCTTGAAAGCCAAACGCAACAAAATAGCCTATATGCGACACCGGCACGTTTGTATATAATTGCGGCGCGCACATTTGCACGGCTTTGTCCATGAGCAGGCGTATGCATAGATCCCCATAACGCTTTTTGCGGTATTCCCTGCGCACGCAGACCATGTCCATCCGCACGCCTTCCTCCACCGCATATAAACGCGCGGCGGCCATAGGCTCGTTTTCTTCCCGTATAATCAGGTGCGCGGCGTATTCGTCCCATTTGTCAAATGCGAGATTCTCTTCCAGGCCAAGCTCTTTCACAAATACTTCCCGCCGCAGCCGCAGCGCGTCTTCCGCCGTAGCCGAACCCAAGCGCCATTCCGATGCAAACATATTTTTTCACCTTCAAAAAAGTTTTTGCCATTTCTTTGTTAAACCTTGCACGCTTATTTCTCAATATGCTATACTATCATTGAAATCAAATTTCCACAATTCCATACTGATTGGTAGCTGCAAGGAAGTGCTTTGCGCACGGGCTGTGACTATCACTCGGGCTCCCTTCATAGGGTTTGCGGTGAGTGTTTACCATTAAAATGGGAAGCACTTTTTTTCTACAACAAATGTCTGCTTTTTTTACACGACAGGAGGATACTATGCTTTTAATTGGCAATGGGCGCCTGCTTACGCGGGACGCCAACAACACGTATATTGAAAACGGCGCCCTTTTATGCGACGGAGCCATTATCCGCGAAGTGGGCGAAACCACCGCGCTGCTTTCCTCTTACCCTGACGCCCATTTTCTGGATGCCCGCGGCGGCGTGATTATGCCCGGCCTAATCAATGCGCACAGCCATATTTATAGCGCGCTGGCGCGCGGACTCTCCATCCCCGGCTATAGCCCGACCAACTTTTATGAAGTGCTTGACGGAATGTGGTGGAATATCGACCGCAAGCTGGAACTTGACGGTACCCGCTATAGCGCGTACCAAACCTATATAGAAAGCATTGAAAACGGCGTTACCACGCTGTATGACCACCATGCCAGCTACGCGCATATCGAAGGCAGCCTGTTTGCCATAGCCGACGTGGCAAAGGAGCTCGGCTTCCGCACCTGCCTTTGCTACGAGGTTTCCGACCGGGACGGCAAGGAAAAGCGCGACGCGGCTATTCAGGAGAATATCGACTTTATACGCTTTACGCAACAGGCAAACAGCGATATGCTCAAGGCCATGTTTGGTTTGCACGCCGCTTTCACGCTTTCGGACGCTACTCTTGAAAAATGCGCTGACAGTAATCCAAACGGCATCGGTTTCCACATCCATGTCGCGGAAGGTATGAACGACGTTTACGACAGCCTGCAAAACTATGGCAAACGAACCGTACACCGGCTGCATGATATGGGCATTCTCGGCGAACATACCATTGCGGGGCATTGCATCCATCTCAGCCCATCCGAAATGGATCTGCTGAAGGCAACCGGCACCATGGTGGTGAACAACCCGGAAAGCAACATGGGAAACGCTGTCGGCTGCTCCCCCGTATTGCAACTATGCAAGCGCGCCATACTCGTTGGGCTCGGTACCGACGCGTATACCCACGATATGCTGGAAAGCCTCAAAGTGGCGCTCGCTATGCAACGCCACAATACCGGCCTGCCAAATGTGGGCTGGATGGAAACCACGGGCATGCTGTTTGACGGCAACCGCAACATCGGCGCACGCGCGTTCCAAACGCGCCTTGGCACGCTTGCCGCCGGCGCCGCCGCGGATGTGGCCGTATTTGATTACCGGCCTTACACGCCCTTTTCCGCCGCCAATGCCGACGGGCATATTCTGTTTGGCATGAGCGGCAAGCAATGCATCCATACCGTCATCAATGGCCGCGTTTTAATGCAGGACCGCCAATTGCTTTGTTGCGACAAGGCGGAGATAAACGCTAAAACACTGGAAGCTGCGAAGAAGCTCTGGAAAAATCTGAACGTATAGACTCGCCAGACATACTGAGACAGGCACACCGAAGGAGGAAGCATCATGTCCGATAAAATGACACCCATTCCGTTTCCGGAGCTCATGCGCTGGATACTTGCGGAATATGCGCGCGAAGGCAGCGTGTTTGGGGTAGAACGCGCTTACCACGCCACACAAGGCAAGCTTTTGCCGCTGTTTGGCGAAAAAATCGAAACGCCGTTTGGCCCCGCCGCCGGACCGCACACGCAGCTGGCGCAAAATATCATTGCGGCGTATTTTGCCGGATCCCGGTTTTTTGAACTTAAAACCGTGCAGATCATGGACGGTGAAGAGCTAAGCAAATGCGTGCCCAAGCCTTGCATACTCGCCAGCGACGAAGGTTACAACTGCGAATGGTCCACCGAGCTTACCGTGGAACAGGCGCTTGATGAATACGTAAAAGCCTGGTTTGCCTGCAAACTGCTTGCGCGCGAATTTGGGCTAGGCGGCGAAAACGGCTTTGTTTTCAACATGAGCGTGGGCTACGACTACGCGGGCATCACCTCCCAGAAAATCGATCGATTTATTGAGGGCTTAAAGGACGCATCGCAATTGCCGATATTCCTATCCTGCCGCGACTGGGTCCTTAACCACATCAGCGCGTTTGAAAAGATTGACGCGGCCTATATCTCGCAAATCAACCCGCATGTGTGCACATCGATCACGCTCTCCACGCTGCATGGCTGTCCCCCACAGGAGATCGAGCGCATTGCCGCCTACTTGATCGAAACGAAAAAGCTGCATACATTTGTAAAATGCAACCCCACCATACTCGGTTACGAAACCGCCCGCCGCACACTTGACGCCATGGGGTATGATTACATCGTGTTTGACGATCACCATTTCCGTGAGGATCTGCAATACACGGACGCCGTTCCCATGTTCAAGCGACTGCAAAAGCTTGCGCAGGGCGCGCATTTGGAATTCGGGCTGAAATTAAGCAATACGTTCCCTGTGGACGTGGCGCAGCATGAATTGCCCAGCGCGGAAATGTATATGAGCGGGCGTTCGCTATACCCGCTTACCATTGAGATGGCGCACCGCTTTACGCAGTCCTTTGACGGCCGCTTGCGGCTTTCATTCTCCGGCGGCGCTGACGCGTTTAACATGCAAAACCTGTTTAAGGCGGGCATATGGCCCATCACCGTTGCCACCACCGTGCTCAAGCCCGGCGGCTATGAGCGGATGCAGCAGATCGCCCAGCTTTTTGCGGGTGAGGCATACGCGCCCTTTTCCGGCGTAAGCGTGGCCCGCGTTGAAAACCTGGCGCGGCTCGCGCAGCAGGATCCCCACCATCGCAAGCCTGTTAAGCCAATCCCTGCGAAAAAGATTGGCGAACCTTTGCCCTTTACCAGCTGCTTTACCGCGCCTTGCAAGTATGGCTGCCCCATATCGCAAGATATTCCGGAATATATCTCGCTCGTAGGGCAGGGGCAGCATTTGGCCGCCTTGCGCGTGATTACAGAGAAGAACCCGCTGCCCTTTATCACGGGCCGCATTTGTTCGCATCGCTGCATGGAAAAATGTACGCGCGGCTTTTATGAAGAACCCATACGTATTCGCAACGCTAAGCTGGAGGCCGTGCGCGGCGGGTATGAAGGTTTGATCGGCGAACTCAAGGCGCCTGCTATGACTTCTTCCAAACGCGCAGCCATTATCGGCGGCGGGCCCGCCGGACTCTCGGCCGCCTTTTTCCTTGCCCGCGCCGGCATGCCCGTGACGCTTTATGAAAAGCGGGATACGCTTGGCGGCATTGTGCGCCATGTAATTCCGGAATTCCGCATATCCTCGCATGCCATCGACCGCGATACGCAGCTGGTTGAGAAGATGGGCGCGCGCTTTAAACTTGGCGCCGAGGCGCCCAGCATACAGGAACTGCAGGCACAAGGCTACGACTATGTAATTATAGCAACCGGCGCATGGGCCCCTGGCCGGCTCCCGCTGGAAGAGGGCACTGCAACCAATGTGCTGGATTTTCTAGGCGCATGCAAAGATGGATCGCTGCAAAACGCCGGCCAACACATTTGTATCGTCGGCGGCGGCAACACCGCCATGGATGCGGCCCGTGCCGCCAAACGCCTGCCAGGCGTTTTAAGCGTGCGTATCGTATACCGGCGCACAAAAAAATATATGCCGGCGGACGAAGAGGAGCTGCTGCTCGCCGAACGCGACGGTGTGCTCTTTGCGGAGCTCATCAATCCGATATCCCTTGCAAGCGGCACCCTCACTTGCAGACGCATGGCTCTCGGCGAACCCGATTCCAGCGGCCGCCGCTCTCCCGTCGAAACACAGGAGACCATTGCCTTGCCTTGCGATATGCTGATCGCCGCCGTTGGCGAACAGCCTGACGCGGCCTTCTTTCAGGCAAACGACCTCGCCGTTGAACGCGGCAGGCCCTGCCGCAATGCCGATACGCTTGAAACGCAGCTGCCCGGCGTGTATGTAATCGGCGACGCCCAACGCGGGCCCGCCACCGTTGTAGAGGCTATCGCGGACGCGCGGCGCGCCACGGACGCCATCCTTGGCAAGCAACGCGCCTTTGAGCCCCCGCAGGAGGCATGCCCCCCCGCCGCCGAGTGCCGCGGCAAACGCGGAGCGCTTCTTGAATACGACAACGCCTCACACGAAGCGCTGCGCTGCCTGAATTGCCATATTTCCTGCGAACTATGCGCACAGGTTTGCCCCAACCGCGCCAACCTTGCCTTGCACGTGCCCGGCAGCAATATGCGCCAGATCATCCATGTCGACCGTATGTGCAACGAATGCGGCAACTGCGCCATATTCTGCCCGTATGATGATGCGCCCTACCTGAAAAAGCCTACTTTGTTCCACACCGAGACGGACTTCAACGCAAGCGAAAACGACGGTTTCCTCTCCCTTGGCGGCAGGCGCTTCCGCACACGCCTGCAAGGCGCTGTGCGCGACGTCGACCT
>JAVBPK010000130.1:0-22028 GCA_031549625.1 Eubacteriales bacterium | reverse complement strand
GCATCTGTGTCTTGCCGGCTTTAATGTCATTAAATTCTTGTTCCATCAGGTCTTTTACCTCCTGGGGAACTCTGTCGGCCAGCTTGCCGAAATCGGCGTAGCGTAAGCCGCCTGCTCCGCCAGTTTCGATCCAGTAGAACTTCTCTTGCCTGTTCGCAAAGTTATCATTCAGAATATCGTCGATAATGCCTTTGATTACTGCATCCCAGTCATATATAAAGCCGGAAAGCACGTTATCGGGCGCCAGTTTGCTCTGGTCGGCGATATTGCCAAGCACCAGCTGGTTTTTCTCTTTTGCCGCTTCGACGGTGCCGAGGCCAATGCCGTCGCCGGAGTGCCAGATGATATCTACGCCGGAATCATACATGGAAATAGCGGCTTCTTTCGCGCCCGCGGAATCTGTCCAGTCGCCCGTGTAAACTTCCTGAATTTCAATGTTGGGGTTGATCTTTTTCGCGCCATACTTAAAGCCTTCGTGGCCGCGATAGACTTCCGCAACATCTCCGCCGCCAACGAGGCCGACTTTGCCCGTCTTGGTCATGGAAGCGGCAAGGACTCCCATCAGGTAGCCGCCGTTTTGCAGATGCACGTCGTACACGCAAGTGTTGTCGAGCGTCTTATAACCGCAGCCAAGCGCAAAGTACGTATCGGGAAACTTTTCGGCAACTTTGATGATCGGTTCCATAAACTGGAAACCATGGCCAAATATAAGATCATAACCTTCGCTTGCAAAATCCATCAGAGCGGGCTCAATGTCAGCCACTTCGTAAACTTCTTCAACAACCTTAACTTCTATCTTGTCTTTGTATTCTTCAGCCACTTTCATCATGCCATCATACATCGACTGGTTGAACGAAACGTCATCCGCCTTGCCGGGTAGAATAAGCGCGACTTTCAGCTTTTCGGCCCCCGCCTGTTCGGCCGGTTTTGCGGCGGGTGCGCAGCCCGTGATCACGAGCAGGCAAACCAGCAAGAACGCGACCATTTTGATTGTTTTCCTCATGTTTTCCTCCTGATAGTTTTGTTTTATGTTTCCGCATGCGCGGTTACATCAGTTAGAAGTTTCGACCACCAGATCGATAATGCAATGTTTTAAAACGTCAATCAAGCCATAATCCGTCAAACCCAGTTCCGGAACAGTCGGCAAAGAAATAAAGGAAAGCGACATAAACGGCGCGTTCATCTCGCAGCCAAGGCTTCTGGCAGCGGCGTTTACCCGCTCCATAGTCGTCATCACTTCCTCAGCAGTCATTGTGCTCATAAGGCCCGCAAGCGGCAACGCAATAGAATCGAGCACTTTGCCGTCAGCAGCGGCGGCAAATCCGCCTTGCAGCCTCTCGAGTTCCTTAACAGCGAGATACATATCTTCGTCGTTGCAGCCTGCCACCACAATGTTATGGTGGTCGTGCGATACGCTTGAAGCGATGGCGCCCCGCTTTAGCCCAAAGCCGGTGACTAGCGCGGCGGAAACCCTGCCGTTCTTGCCATGCCGCTCCACAACCGCCAGTTTTAATATATCCCTTTCGGTGTTCGCGTGAATTTCGCCCGCCGATACCGGCATCCATTCTTCGGCCAGGTTGTTGATGATTTGATCCTTGACCATGGAAATAACGCGGCATTTCGCAGCTTTCCCCTCAGCGCAACGGATAGCAAACGAACCCTTGCAAAAACCATCTCCCAGCCTGACCGTATGAAACAATTCTTCCGGAAACGCTTTAGGAGCGCAAGGCAAAACAGCGCCGCCCTTCGCCACAGGCTTGCCGTCTTTATAAACCCATTCGGGCACGATGCGTCTGATATCTCTTACAAATACGATATCCGCCTGCCTGCCCGGCGTTAGGGAGCCTATCATATGCTCCAGCCTGAAATGCTTTGCCGCGTTTATCGTGGCTATTTTTATCGCCGTTACCGGATCCATTCCAAGATCAATGGCGGTCTGAATGCTGTAACTGATATGCCCTTCGGCAAAAATGTCGTTGATATGCTTGTCATCCGTGCAAAACATAAGATTTTCTGTCGGCAGCTTATGCTCCAAAACGCCCGTTATGAGCTCTTTTGTATTGCGCTCGCTGCTGCCTTCGCGTATCAGCGCCTTCATACCCACGCGCAGCCTGTCGATCAACTCCTGCACGGTTACCGATTCATGGTCGTCCGCAAGATGCGCGGTCGCATAAATGTTTAATTCGGGGGGCGTCAGCCCGATGGCATGTCCGTTGCATATTTTGCCGAGCTCCAAAGCCGACACTACCTTTTGCAAATATTCTTCCCGGATTCCAAGAATTTTGGAAGGATCAAGTTCACCCAGGCTGACCGCGTTTTTAAGCCGCAAAAGTTGCTCGACTTCAGCGGCGTCCAGCTGCGCGCCCGCGGTTTCCAAGCCCGGCGCGGTCGGCACCCGGGACGGGATTTCAAGAAATATTCGAAAAGGCAAATCCTCCGAATCGCTTACCAGCGCTTTCAATCCTTCCATGCCCGCAACATTCGCAATCTCCATCGCGTCCACAAACATAGTCGTCGTGCCCCATGCCACGATCGCCTTTGCAAGCTCGCCGGGAGTAAGCAACGTCGTTTCGATATGCACATGCGTATCCATAAAGCCCGGCATCGCATACATGCCCTCGCAATCGATACGCTCGTTTGCCTTGATATGCGGCATTTCGCCGACACCGATTATTTTGCCGCCAAATACAGCAATATTCGCCTTGCGGATTTCATCGGTATAAACATCCACAAGCTGCACGTTTTCGAAAAGAATGTCCGCCGGGCGAATGCCGCTTGCCGCCTCAAGCTCTGCTTTTAATGTGAGCGCGTCGTATTTCAAGCCATTGTACCTGCCTATATTTTTTTTCTGAGTATGGTATGCTGCAATAAGGTTCCGGCGTAGTATTCGTCGGAATACAACACGCAATTGCCATTTATGTCAAAGCCACGTTCATCGACCTTTAAAAGCGGCGTTCCTGCATCGACCTTCAACCGCTTCGCGAGGTATTCGTCCGCAAGAACCGCTTCCACAACGGAAAGGTCCATATACACGCTTGTGTTGCAAAAATGTTCCAGGAAATAGAAAATTGGCTTTTCCAAATCTTCACGGCTATACGAGTACTCTTTGATAATTTGAAACGATACATAGTCAAAGCAGAAAATGGCCGGCACGCCGTCACCGGACACGATTCTGGCCACTCGCAAAACCGGCGTTTGCGCTTTTGTGTCCAGCTTCTTTGCTATCGTTTCGTCACAAAACACGATGGAGATATCTTCAATAAACGAGGATGGCTCCGCGCCGGCCTCCCGAACCATGTCTAAGAATTCAAGTTCCAAATCCATGCGGGTTTTTACGCCCAATACATGTTTATTGAGGATGGTTCCAATGCCTTGTCTGCGGCTGATAAAGCCTTCCCTTTCCAACGAAGCAAGCACGTCGCGGATCATTGTGCGGCTGGCGCCAAACTGGGCAGCCAGCGCCGCTTCCGGCGGTAATCTGTCCTTGTCTTTGAATATGCCTTCCTTGATTTCATAAAGCAGCTTCGCCCCAAATGTTTTGGTATCCATCTTATCTACGCTCTCTGCATTACTTTTTCGATGGCGTTCAGAATATTTTCGTAACCCGTACAGCGGCAGAGGTGCCCCGAAATCAATTTTCGCAGCTCGTCCCGCGTATACGTTTTGCCTGTGTTAATAATTTCCAGTGCTGTCAGCACGAGACCGGGCGTGCAAAAGCCGCATTGGATGGCCGCTTCGTCTATAAATGCCTGTTGGATGGGATGCAGCTGATCTCCCTGCCGCACTCCCTCAACGGTCAAGAGTGTTTGCCCCTCCGCCCAAACGGTAAGATAAATGCAGGAATTGACGGCTTTACCGTTTATGAGCACCGTGCAAGCGCCGCATTCGCCTACTTCGCATCCCTTCTTAACGCTGGTAAGTCCCAGGCGATTACGCAAGGTATCCGCAAGCGACTCCCTTTCATCCACGGCCACTTCTTCCGGCTTGCCGTTCACAGTCATAGAGATGATCCTAAGCATATTTGCCTCCCGCGTTTATGAAAGCTTCCACCGTCGCGCGCTTGCTCAGCTCACGGATAAGCTGCAGCCTGAATACTTTGGAAGCTCGCCAGCTATCCCGCGGCTTGACCTCGCCCAAAACACTCTCGGCAATAAGGGCAAGCACGTCTTCCTCCAATTTTTTATTCAGAACCGCGCCCTCCGTTTTGGCGCAACGTATCGGCGTGGGTGCCGCGACACCAAAAGCAATGCGGTAATCCACAATGGTTCTTTTGTCTTCCCCAAGCTTTAAATGAACCGCGCAGCCGATTGTCGCGATCTCCAGCGCTTTTCTTTGCCCAAATTTAAAATAATGCGCGCCAAATCCGTCGAAATCGGCCGGATCAATTTTGACCGCCGTCAATAATTCTTCATGCCTGCGTACCGTCTTGCCAGGCCCCGTGTAAAAATCGGTCAGCTTAACCTCCCGCGTGCCGGCGGCGCTCTCCAGCACCAATGTGGCGTTCAAACAAAGCAAAATCGGCGCGCTGTCCGCGCTGACGGCGCCGTTGCAAATATTTCCACCGACCGTACCCATTTCCCGAATTTGCGGGCTGCCCACTTGGTCGCAGGCTTGTCCCAGCGCCGGAATATGTTTTTTGATGATTTCGCTGCCCACTACTTGCGCAAAAGTGGTGGCCGACCGAATGGTAATAACGTTCTTCGCGTCGATATGAATACCCACGAGCTCCGGCAACGCGTGAATGCTCAAAAGCTTTGCCTGCTCATGTTCGCCTTCGCGCAGCTTAATCAGCACGTCCGTACCGCCGTTTATGATAATCGCGTCGTCATTTGCCGCAAGGTAACGCACCGCATCGGCAACGCTTTCAGCTTTATAAATACTGCTCACATCGTACATCGGCGTACCTCCTAATTGATTCCGCCGATAAATCCGGCCTTCATGAATGCTTCAACCAGCTTCTGTGGCGAAAATGGCATCTCGTTGATCGCAAGCCCTGTGGCGTGGTACAATGCATTGCGAATAGCAGCCGCCGGCGGAATAATCGGCGGTTCGCCCAGTCCCTTATTGCCAAACGGGCCTGTTGGCTCCATACCGTCGATCAAAACCGCTTCAATCGGCGGAACGTCCATTGCCGTAGGAATCTTATAGTCAAGGAAATTATTGTTCAGCGGCTTACCGGTCTTTTGATCGAACAGCATCACTTCTCCCAAAGCCTGACCAAATGCCATGGCAACGCCGCCATGAATCTGCGCCGTCGCCATTTTCGGGTTCATGATCGTTCCGCTGTCGTGTACGCTGATCAATTTTTTGACTGTAAGCTTCCCCACCGGTATGTCAATCTCCACGTCCGCAAAACAAGCGCCCACGGAGAACGCGTTGTTCTTGCATGTCTGCGTGGTTTCCGCCGTCAAATGCATGCTTGCGTCCGTGTTATACAGCGAGTGCGAAGCCACTTCGCCGATCGTATACACGACCGTTCCGTTATGCACAATGTTGCCTGCCTGCAAATCCAGCCGGTCTTCAGAAATGGCGCTCATCTTAGCCGCGTGCGCAAGTATTTTTGCCTTTAAAACCTGCGCGGCTTCTTTTACCGCCCTTCCGGTGACATAAGACTGGCGGGAGGCGTAAGAACCCGGGTCATAGGGGGTTACGTCCGTGTCCTGCGTAGAAATGACGTGAATCCGCTCTTCGGGAATGGTGAGCTCTTGGGATACCATTTGCGAAAATACCGTGTCCGAGCCCTGGCCGATCTCCGTCGCGCCGACCTGCACCTGCACGCTGCCATTTTGGTTCAGCACAATTCTGCATCCGGCGTTTTCGAGTATATGCGGAAAAACGCAGCTCTTGTAGCAGAATATGCCCATGCCAACGCCCCTGCGGATATCGCCTTTGTTATGCTCGGAGTACTCTTTCCGTTTTTTTGTCCATTCCATGAGCTCCATGCCTTTATCGATGCATCGCGGCAATTCGTTGCTTTGGCAAATAACAGGGTCAAACACATCCGCGTAGCCGTTTTTCATCATGTATTTTTTGCGCAGCGCAATGGGGTCGAGGCCTAACTTGTTGGCCAGGACATCCATTTGGGATTCTATCGCAAACGTGATTTGCGGTATGCCATAGCCCCTCATTGCCGCGCCGCTGGGCAAGTTTGTGAATATGGATTTTGCCTCGCCAAATAATACATCGGCATGATAAATATGGGAAAAGTTCGTTATGGCATGCGCGGGGACGGCGTGGCCGTGTGAGCCATATGCCCCTTTATTCGATTTTATTTCCAGGCTTTGCGCAAAGTATTCGCCTTCCACGATATCGGAAAGCATACGCATGTCAAACGCATGGCGCACGCGGCTGTTTACAAACGTTTCTTCGCGTGAAAGCACGATGCTTATGCATCTCCCTCCGAGCATACGCGTCAAATACGCCAATAGCGGCTCGTATAGCACTTCTTGCTTGTTTCCGAAAGCCCCGCCGATATATGGCTTGATCACCCGTATATCGCCCAGCGAAATGCCGGTCGCCTCTGAAATGATTCTGCGCAGGACATGCGGCGCTTGCGTGGTTGTGACCACCACCACGCGGCGGCCCTCCATATACGCAAAGCTGGTAATATTTTCGATGTGCGCGTGCTGCACCATTTGCGATTTATATTCGCCTTGCAACACATCGCCTGATTTAGGATTTTTAAAAAAAGCATCCTGCCGCATGGCCGCGGTTTCGGCTTCGTCCCACGTCTCAACCTTGCCGTCTTTTACGCAATAGCTGAGATTTTTAAGAACATTACCTTTGCATTCCTCGTGAATAGGCACGCCGCCCATGTCAAGCGCCTGGTCAACGCTGAGCGCCGGCTCATAGCTTTCGTACTCAACATCAATAAGCTTAAGCGCCCTTTTTGCCGCCAGTTCGTTCTGCGCAACCACGACCGCGATATCATCGCCATAATGCCGCACACGGGCTGTCAGCATCAAATGATCTTCGACCTCCGCATGCGCCGGATCGAGTGATAACGGATGCGCGACAGTAGCATAGCGCCGCTGCGGCACATCAAAGCAGGTAAGCACCTTTTCCACACCGGGCAGTTCCGCGGCCTTTGTAATATCGATTTTACGCACGACACCATTGGCAATGGTGCTATGCAGCACTTTTGCCACCAATGCGCCCTGCGGAATCAAATCTTCGGTAAATTTTGCAGTTCCGGTAACCTTCTCAAGAGCGTCCTGCCTGCAAATAGACTTGCCAATTCCCATAGCGTACTCTCCATAAAGCCACAGTGATTATATGAAAAGAGAAAATTCAGATAGTTAAAAAGGTATTACTTTTAATATCCATAATCATACATGCCGCTATAATGATAAACTTCCGTTTGATCGCTTGTCAAGCATTTATTCACAGCGCATTTTGTAAATTTTACGCTTTCTGTCCCATGCAAATTGTGCATGAAATTCTTCAGAATATGTGAGATAATACGTTTGTCACGGAATAGCCCTAAAAAGGACGAAAACCGGTTCCCGCCAATAAAAACGCAAGCCCCCATCGCGTTCATACGAACGGTTCTCATGCGACAGATGCTGCGCAAGAAAGAATTCTTTGATATGCAAACTATAAAGGAGCGCCCATGCCTGAAATCGTATTAAAAGTATTGCCAACCGAAAACATAGAAATATGCCGCGACTTATGCAATGAATTGATGGCTTTTCAAAAATCCAAAGCCATTCTCCATCCCGAAGCGTTTGCCGGCATGAACTTTGATACCCGTATGAAAAGGAGCTGCGAAGCCGCTTTGCGCAGCCACATCGTAGTGGCGTACGATGGTGAACAGCCCATCGGGTATGTATTTTCCACCATTGACGAAGTAACGGATGAGCATCTGGGCTATTTCCCCGACTGGGCGCCAAAAGGCGAAGGTTTTCTGGGCTTTTATCCCGACTGGGTAAAAACGCCGCAAAAAATAGGCTGCTTGAGCAACCTGTATCTGCGCGACGGCTACAAGGGGCAGGGCGTGGGCGGAAAATTGTTTGCCAGCACCATGGAATGGCTGGGCAGCTTTGCCGATTCCGATCTGGCGTTCGTGTATATTTCAAACGGCAACAACAACGCCTACGACTTTTACACGAATAAAGGCTTCGTATACAGCCACGATGTGTTCGGCGGCTTCATCAAGGCCGCGTATTACAAATTTACAAAATAGCAACCGCAAAACAGACCGCCATGCCATCCGCACAAGGCGCACGGCGGGACTGTTTTTAATCGCATCTTTCCCCCTGTGCCCAATTTAGCGATATCCCGGCGCTGCCAATAAAAAAGAGGTATTGCATGAAACATTTATTGATCGTAGTCGACTACCAAAAGGATTTTGTGGATGGCTCGCTCGGTTTTGAGGACGCCGCGCGCATTGAGCCGGCCATAGCCGCCAAAATCGAAAAATACGAAAAAAATGGCGATGAAATAGCCTTTACATTTGATACCCATGAAAAAAACTATTTGGAAACGCAGGAAGGCAAAAATCTGCCGGTGCCGCATTGTATAGCGGATACCGATGGCTGGCTGCTGCACGGCAAAATAGCCGCATTGATAAACGAACGCCACATACGTTTTTGTAAACCCGCGTTTGGCTCCGCGAAGTTGTTTGATTACCTGAAAGACAAACAATACGCGAGCGTCGAGCTTGTTGGGGTTGTTTCAAACATCTGCGTGCTTTCAAATGCCGTTCTCGCTAAAACCGCCTTGCCTGAGACACCCGTCATCGTGGACGCTGCTTGCGTAGCAAGCAACGACAGGCGCCTGAACGAAGCGGCGCTGGACGTTATGCAAAGTTTGCAGATTGAAATTATAAACAGGTAATACGCGCGTATTGCGCCGCTAAAGCCCAAACGAGCGCTCAATATTCCAAAGCCTGCTCGCCATGGTACGCGCGCAGAACGCCCAATGCCATGCGGCGCATTTCATTTTCGCCAGGCAATAGGAGCACGGGCGCCAGCTTTTCCACATATTTTGCGATTTCGCCGCAAAACCAGGCGCTGTTTGCCAGACCGCCCGTAAACACAATGGCATCCACATCAAAATGCATCACGGCCGCCATTGTGCCGATATCCTTTGCCGTTTGGTACGCCATCGCGCCTACAAGCAGCGCTGCTTGCTCGTCGCCCGCGTGAACGCGGTTTTCTATTTCCATAAAATCCCGCGTACCAAGGTACGAATACAGTCCGCCCTCGCGCAGGATATTGCGTTTTACCTGCTGCTGGGAAATGCCGCTATAGCATAAGCTGATCACTTTTGAAACCGGCAGGCCGCCGCTCCGGTCTATACTGAAGCTGCCCTCCTCCTGACAGTTGGTAACATCCACCACGCGGCCCCTCTGGTGCGCCGCCACGGATGTGCCGCCACCCATGTGGATGACTACCAGGTTGCAGTTTTCGTATGCTTTACCTATCTTTTCCGCCGCTATTCGGGCCATCCCCTTTTGATTGAGCGCATGAAAAATACCGATGCGCGGCATATCCTTATATCCTGAAATTTTCGCGTATTCTGTGCGCTCGTCCGTACTGGGCGGATCCACAAAAAATGCCGGGATATCAGCCGCTTTACTCAATTCCCACGCCAGGCAGCAGCCTAAGTTGGAAGCATGCTCCCCATAGCGCGCGTTGCGCAAATCCTCCACCACCTGCTCATTTATGCGGTATGTGCCGGAACAAACGGGCCGAAGCAGCCCGCCGCGCCCGCAAACCGCGTCAAAGCTGGAAAGCGCTATCCCCTCTTTTGCAAGCGTGTCGAGCACCAGCTGTTTTCGAAATGCCATCTGGTCGATCACCGTTTCAAACGGTTCCAACTCCGCCGACGTATGGATCAGCGTTGTTTTAAAGGTTTCTGTTTCGTCTACGTAAATGGCTATTTTTGTTGACGTTGCGCCGGGATTAATAAGAAGCACTTTCATGTTTTTCCCTTTCCTGCCGGTGGCCTTTCAGCTCACCTGCAATCAGGCTTTTCGCCATTTATAACAAGCAGTTAGCGGCCTTTATCAAAAGAACGCTATTTTTCAATGCGCCCCCGTTTATTTCATGCCCGCAAGTAAAGCCGCTTCATTTAAGGCCAGCAAATGCTGCTTTCCTTCCCCAAACATATGCCGCACCGCCGCAAGCAGTGAGTCCTTTTGCGGCATCTCTAGGGCCTGCTGCATAGCGCCGGTTATGACCATGTTGCTTGCTCGGGCGTTTCCGAGCCGCTCCGCAATCGTGTCGGCGGCAACGGGGCGCACGCATACGTCACTGCGGTATTCCGCCACGCCGGCCACCATATCGCTGTTCACGACCAAAGTGCCGCCAGGCTTCAAATAGGATTGAAATTTCTCCAGCGACGGCTTATTCAGCGCCGCCACCAAATCCACTTTGCCCGGAATAGCGAACGGGCAGCGAATCTTTTTATCCGAAATCATGACGGTCACGTTTGAGGTGCCGCCACGCATTTCCGCGCCATAAGAGGGCAGGAAGCAAACCTCGTTGCCCTCTTGCATGGCCGCTTCCGCCATGAGTTTACCTATCGACAAAACGCCCTGCCCGCCAAAGCCGGCAATGATCATCTGCATATTCATACGCGTCCCCCCGATGTTTGATCTTTGTCCACATAAACGCCCAGCGGAAATTCTTTAATCATATGCTCACCCATCCAGTCCATAGCGGCCACAGGCGTCATACCCCAGTTCGTTGGGCAAGTGGCGAGCACTTCGACGAGATTAAAACCTTTTCCGTCGATTTGGTTTTGGAACGCCTTTATAATCGCGCGCTTGGCATTGCGAATATTTTTGACGCTGTCAACCGAGACCCGCTCCACATAATGCGCGCCGGCCACGTTCGAAAGCAACTCGCATACGTGGATCGGATGCCCGTGCTCTTGCGCGTTTTTACCTTTTTGCGTGGTTGTGGACGTCTGGCCGATAAGCGTCGTTGGCGAGGCCTGCCCACCCGTCATACCATAAATCGCGTTGTTTGCCACAATGGTCGTCAATATCTCTCCGCGGTTAGCCGCGTGGATGGTTTCCATCATGCCGATGGAAGCAAGGTCTCCATCCCCCTGATACGTAAAAACGACGCGGTCCGGCAATACGCGTTTGATGCCTGTGGCTACAGCCAGAGCTCGCCCGTGGCTGGGTCCATGCACATCGCAGTTATAATACGCCGCCGCCAATCCCGCGCAGCCAACGCCCGGTATGGCGATGGCGCGTTCAGCGGCGCCCAGTTCCTCGATGGCTTCCATAACCAGCCGCTCGATGATGCCATGTGAGCAACCGGGGCAGTAGTGCGTCGGCACGCCGGTATGCATAGATGTTATTTGAAAGGTCGACATACTATACGCCCTCCTTTGTCAACACGCCGGAAACAAACGCGGCAATCTCATGCGGCATAGGTACGACCGACCCCACCCTGTTGAACAGGTATACGGGCCTGACGCCGTTTAGCGCCAGGCGCACATCGTCCACCAGCATCCCGCGCGACATTTCCACAACCACCACGGCCCTTACGCCCTCCCGCATGGCAGCTTCTCTGATGATATCATCCGGGAAAGGCGCAAGCATGGTTGGGCGAAGCAAACCGGCCCTGAAGCCCTGTTCCGCAAGCGTGTCGATCGCGGCATAACATAACCGCGCGGCGGTACCATAGGCGACTATGGCAATCTGCGCATCATCCATGTTGTACCGTTCTACATACGCGTGTTTTTTAACCTCGCTGAATCGTTCCTCCATCTTGAGTATCAAATCCTCATTTTGCTCTGCTGTGGCATTGAGCGAAAACAGCACCGCGCGCGGGCGGCTTTTCCTGTCCCAGCCGGTGGTCGCCCAGGATTTATCGTATTCTTTCGGCGTGACATATTGGATGTCCACCGTTTCCATCATTTGCCCGATCATTGCGTCGCCCAACAGCAAAGCCGGCAGGCGGTATGCCTCGGCCAAATCAAACGCCTCCTGCATAAGATCGCTGGCCTCCTGCACGCTGGCTGGCGCAAGAACAATGATGCGGTAATCGCCGTTTCCTCCCCCGCGCGTGGCCTGGTTGTAGTCGCCCTGATACGCCAAAATACCGCCGCTGCCCGGGCCGCTGCGCATCATATTGACAACCACCAGCGGAACGCCCAGCGCGCTGAAATTTGACATTGCCTCCTGCATAAGCGCATATCCGGGGCTGGA
The DNA here is from genome assembly GCA_031549625.1 of Eubacteriales bacterium. Classification (GTDB taxonomy): domain Bacteria; phylum Bacillota; class Clostridia; order Christensenellales; family CAG-138; genus JAISXK01. Next base: position 9,856 of record JAVBPK010000130.1, on the reverse strand, counting down.
TGTGCTCGTCATGGCGCGAACGCCTGCTCCAGCCGCTCCCCCGACCATGTTGATTCCCGCCAGTTCGCTCTCCGCCTGCAAAAACACACCGCCCGCCTCCGGCAGATGCCCGGACATATACTCTGGAATTTCACTTTGCGGCGTGATGGGGTATCCGAAGAACGCCTTGCATCCGCAGCGGATAGCGGCCTCCGCGATAGCCTCATTCCCCTTCATTAACATCTTGCTCATGCGCTGCCTCCTATTCTATTACGATACACAAATCGGGGCAGGTAAACGCGCAGGAGCAACAGCCCGTACACGCGCCTCTATCCGATATTTCTACCGGATGGTACCCCTTCTCGTTCGTGTTTGCCGCATGCAAGAATAAAAGCTGCTTGGGACATACCCTGATGCACAGCCCACAGCCTTTGCACCTACTTTGGTTTAAAATGATTTCAGCCATATAAACACCTCATTTCGGTTTGCACGAAAGATATTTAATGAAAAATAATTTTTTAAAAGATGCGCTGCCTCAATAATAGAATAGTAGCATTGTTTTCGCGCTATGTATATTGATTAAATTTCTAATTTACTTGAAATTTATTCACAGGAACAACAAGAGACCGCCGCGCTTTTCCGCATAAAGTTGTCATTGCCCGCAGGTGTGTTATACTAGGAGCAATCCGAGCCCGACTCAAACCCTGGTCAAAGCCGGTTGGAACGCCAAAAGAAATGGGTGTTCTGCCAAATATGTAGAAGGAAAATAAAAAAAGACAATCATATGGTACAACAATTGACGGATACGATCTATTCGATAAAGATTCCTTTGCCGGGCAACCCCCTGAAAGATTTAAACAGCTACGTGATCAAAACGCCGAAGCGCAACCTGATTATCGATACCGGCTTCAATATGCCGGAATGCCTGGCCGCCATGCGAAGCGGAATAGCGGAGCTTGCCATCGATATGCAAAACACCGATCTTTTCATTACGCACTTGCACGCGGATCACTCCGGCCTGATCTACCATATCGCCAGCCCATCCTCCAAAATATATATCAGCGCGACGGATGGCGCCATTTTGCGTTTTTCATTAACGAACCATACGGAGTATATGGCGCGAATCAAGCGTAGATTTCTTAATTATGGTTTTCCGGAGGATGTTTTTGCGCAGTCCATTTCCGCCAATCACGCTTTCAAAAGTACGGCGGAAACTGTCGTTCCCTTCACAGAAGTCGTAGACGGCGACGACATGCGCATCGGCTCCGTCACGCTGCGATGCCTGCATACGCCGGGGCATACGCCGGGGCATATGTGCCTGTACGAACCCAACGAAAAGCTGCTGTTCGCCGGTGATCATATTCTGTTCGACATCACGCCAAACATCACGCCCTGGCAGGATATCGACGACGCGTTGGGCATGTATCTCGAAAGCCTTATAAAAATTAAAACATACGATATTTCGCGCACGTTTGCGGCGCACCGTGAAAACGGCATGAGCGTATACGAGCGCGCGGATCAGCTAATAGCCCATCATCAGGCGCGGCTGGATGAGCTCTATGAAATCATCCGCCAAAATCCGGGCATCGATTGCTACAATGCCGCCTCCAAAATGACATGGTCTATTCGCGCCAAAGACTGGAGCGACTTTCCAGCCACGCAAAAATTCTTTGCTGTTGGCGAGGCCGCGGCGCATATAGACCACCTGCTGCACACCGGCAGAGTAAGAGGACATGCCGGCCCTGGCGTTAAAACATATACCGTCAACGATCGGTAAGGTTGCGCAGAAAAAGAGGGCCACCCCGCGAGGATTAACCCTCATGCAATCCATACCCCCCTGCGCGGCACAGAAGAAGGCGGCGTTAACGCGTCGTATCGATAATAATCTTCCCGTTTGCCTTGCCCTGCGCGATTAGGTTGATGCTGTTTTCCAGTTCCGCAAGCGGCACCACCGCGTCGATCAGCCCGCCGACATCTATTTTTTTATTCTCAAGCAATGCCACTGCCTTGCAAAAAGATTGCTTTGTCAGCGCAAACGAGGTGAATATGGCCGCGTCCTTTTTATATAAGGCAAACGGTTCAATCACCATGGATTTATCCGGGCTGCAAAGCCCAAACAGCAATATTTGCCCGCCGAAAGCAATCGCGTCCACGCAAGACTGCATCGACTGTATCGCGCCCGTGCAATCCACGACGATGTCGAAACCCTGTGCCTTTCTGGCCGCAAAGCGCGCGGCCTCCGCTTCGTCCGTTATGCAAAAAGCCTCATCCGCGCCCATGTCAAGCGCGTTATCAAGCTTTGCGCGGTTCAAATCTGTCAGCGTCACCTGCGCTACGTCGGCGGACTTAAACAAATGCAAAAACAGCAAGCCTATCGTCCCCGCGCCATTGATTAATACCGTTTTTGTCGGATCCACGCGCAGCTTATCAAAGCCGTAAATCACGGTCGCGAGCGGCTCCACCAGGCTCATAGCCGCGTAGTCGTCGCTGTTTACCCGGTACGCGCTTGCCGCGGGCACATACACATATTCCGAAAAACCGCCGAATCCTTTCAGCCCGATTGTCGTTTTGTTCCTGCAATCATTTTCTTGCCCGCGGTAGCAGGCTTCACAGGCTCCGCATGTAAAGAAGGGATTGACGACTATGACATCGCCTTCTTTTAGATTTACGCAGCCCTCTCCTGCGCTTTGAACGATGGCGCAAATCTCATGGCCGATATGAAACGGAAACACCTTGCCAAATATCGTTTCTCCAAAATAGCTGTGCACGTCCGTGCCACAGATTCCCGTGCGCATGGTTTTTGCAAGTATCCATCCCGGCTGCACCTGCGGCAGCGGCGTTTCGATGCACTTTATCACTTTAGGGCTTTCTAAAAGCGTTTGTCTCATACTGCTACATCCATCCTTATAAAATAGTCGCTGGGAAGTTGCTTCCCGCTCAGGTCGGTATTATAATATAGCTAATGCAATCGTTTGCACGGTGTAATAAGGAGATATGCGTATGACTTTGAAAGATATCGCCCGCGAAGCGGGAGTTTCCGTTTCAACCGTATCCCGCGTCATAAACAAAAAAGGGCCCCACGTAGCGAAACCGGAAATCCAAAACCGGATTTGGGAGATAGTCAGCCGCACAGGATACGTCCCAAACGAAAACGCCATAAACCTCAAGCGCAACACGCCAACCGACGCGGTCGACGCGCCATCTACAATCGCCTGCCTGTTTGCGCGCACGCCCGAATCCATCAACGATCCCTTCTTTTCACAGCTTGCGAGGAGCGTGGAAGCAGCCGCCTTCAAGGAAGGCTATCATGTGCAGTATTCCCTTACCGAAATCGACATGAAAAACCCGCACCATATGCAAAGCATGAAATCAAAAAGCCTAAAAGGTGTGGTCGTATTGGGCCGCTGCGATAAAGACCTGCTGCACTACTTAAAGCGCTACTTCCATTACGTCAGCTATACAGGGCTAAATCTGCTAGACGCGCAATACGACCAAACCATTTGCGATGGAAAAGCCATTAGCGCCACCGCTGTAGAGTATCTTATAAATCTCGGACACAAACACATCGCCTACATCGGTGAAACCAGCAACGAGGACCGCTTTGTCGGCTACAAAACCGCGCTGGAACAACATGGCATTGCCTTTAACGAAGCCTTTGTTGCCGATGTGGTGCTCTCCACGAAAAACGGCTACAACGGCGCAAAGGAATTGCTGCAAAAAGCTTCCGGCATCACCGCTATTTTGTGCGCAAACGACCTTACAGCCATCGGCGCCATGAGCGCTTTGAGCGAGGCAGGCATAAAAGTGCCCAAGGATATCTCTGTCATGGGGATAGACGATATCGATATGGCGCATTTCATGCCCGTCCGCCTTACTTCCGTCCATGTCCCCGTAGAAGAAATGGGGCATATGGCCACAAAAGTCCTCCTCGACCGCATAAACGGCGGCCACACGCTGCACATGAAGGTCAGCTTGCCGTTTTACATCGTGGAACGGGCCAGCTGCGCGAAACCGCCCAAGACGCCCTGGAAAAAATAGCGGAGGTTATATGCAGTTCTTAAACACGCGCTCGTAGCTTGCGATTACGTCGTCCAGAACATCGACCGTCTGTAAGTTCAGGAACGATTTATTGCCGGCGGCGACTATCACGCCCTCGGCCACCAGCGCCATAGCGAATTCTTTCATGCGCCGTTCCGCCTCGTGGCGCTTTTCTTTCACTTCCTCTTTGGAGTATTTTTCAAACGTAGCAATGTGCTTCAGCCCTGTCAAGTCTATCTGCATGATGGAAGCATGATGCGTAATAACCGCCGGTATATCGTATTTATTTGCCAAATCCGTCAGCGCGCGCGCCAGTTTCTCGGCGGCTGCTTCAAGCTTCGCGTGGCAGTTTGTGCGCTCCAGTTCGCAAATCGCGGTGTATCCGGCGGCACAGCTTACGGGGTTCGCGCTGAGCGTGCCGCCGAGCATAACGGTTTTACCCGCCGTCTGCGAAACACCGGCTGTAACATAGTTCATGATCTCTTCGCGCGCGCCAATGCCGCCCGCCGAAGCAAATCCACCGGCAATAATCTTGCCAAACACCGTGATATCCGCTTTGACGGAGAATACCTCCTGCGCTCCGCCCATAGCAAGCCGGAAGGCGGTAACAACTTCGTCCATAATGAGCAGCACGCCATATTTATCGCACAGCTCGCGAACTTTCGTGTGATAACCCATGTTCACCGGCACACCGCCCGAATCCTGCCCGATCGGTTCCATGATAAACCCGGCTGTGCCACCCTTTGCCTCGTTTTCTATAAAGCGCTGCTCCAGCGCGTCGATGTCATTGATTAATACCGCGGAAGTATTGCAAAGCGTTTCATCCGGTACGCCGATGGCGAACGCGTTCTTTGTATCGATGGTGCGTACATCGTGTACGATATGGTCGCTCCAGCCGTTGTAGCAGCCCTTGAGCTTCACGATCTGCTTTTTGCCGGTAAATGCTCTGGCAAGGCGGATTGCTACCATGACCGCTTCCGTTCCGCTGCCAAGCATCCGGAATCTGTCGCAGGAAGGATAATAGCTCAGTATTTTTTCGGCCAGTTTTTTCTCATATTCATGATATAGGCCTGTCAAATACCCGGTCTCGTTTATCACATTAATCGCCGCTTCTTTGATGGGCGGGTAGTTGTTGCCCAGTATCGTAACGCCGCCGCCATTCAGCATATCGATATACCGGTTGCCGTCGATATCGTACAAATACGCGCCCTCCGCCTTTACGATGTTCAACGGGAACGGATGATTCAACGCCAGGTTGTGCTGCACCCCGCCGGGTATGAACGCTCTGGCGGCGTCTATCGTAGTCTTTGATGTCGCGCATTTTTCATTGTAGTAGGCTTCATAGCGCTTAATCGCCTCCGGGCTAAGCCGTTTGCCGTTTTCAATAACCGCCGCCGCCCTTTCGTGTATGGCAGCCGCGTCGTACCCGTTTAAGTATTCTTGCTTCATCATAATCCACCTCTTTCTTTTGCTTGCAAACATGAAACTAAACTTTTTTGCCGCCTGCGTTAAGCTCGCCGTAAATACTTTGCAGCGAATAGAAGGCATCTTTGAATATGGCATACAGGCGCTCATATCTTTCACGCAATTCCGCGCGCGGGCAGAATGTTCTGCCGCACTGCACCGTTTCTTTCAGGCTCATATACCCTTGGCCGCGCTCGTGCAGCCCGGTTTCCACGCAAACCGCCAAACCGATATTGCCCGCAAACCGCGGGTCGTTCACCGTTGTGATCGTCTCGCCCAGAATATCCGCAATGCTTTGTATGCCTTCCTCCAGCAGCATGCCGCCGCCTAGCCCGCGAAGGAAGTTGATGTTCCAGCCTTCTTGCCGCTCATAGAATTCTTTCAGCCAGCGCAAATTAAAGCCTATGCCCTCCAGCACAGCCTTCGCAATTTGCCCCCTGGTGGTGCCCGCTTCGATGTTTAGCAATGCCGCGCGCGCATTGACATCGCTGATTGGCGCCGACGCCCCCGTCAAATAGGGCAAAAACAGTACTTCCTTTTGCGTGCCCGCCTGCCTGCTCTCGCGGTTGACGATCTCATATACATCGTCGCCGTCGAGCAATTCTTTTTGATAGTATCTTTGAATGAGATAATCGATGCAGGAGCCGCCCGAATCGTTTTCAAGGAAATGATACCACTGCCCCGCCACCGGCGATGGCCGTATCGTCGCAACGTCTGTATATTCCTTTGCAGTTACGCATAGCCAGGCGGATGTGCCGATATAAATATGCGCATCGCCAGGCCGAACGCAGCCGGCCCCCAATACAGCCGTCGCGTGGTCGCAACAGCCTCCAAACACGGGCGTGCCGGGCGCGATGCCCAGCGCGTTCGCCGCTTCCTGCGTCAATCCCCCCACATGTTCGTTTGACAGTACGACGCGTTGCGGGATCAATCGTTTGGGTAATCCACACGCCTCGATCATGCGCTCGTCCCATTCTTTGCGATATACGTCAAACAGGCGGGTTGTGCGCGCGCTGGTAAATTCGTATACCATATTGCCCGTCAAACGGTTGAGCAAGTAGCCGCCCATATCGAGCAGCTTGTGCGCTTCGTCGACTAGCTTTGGTTCGTTTTGTACAAACCAGCGCAGCTTTGCTATGACGTTTTTTCCTGTGAAAATTTCTTTGCCCAGCAGGGCGTTCAAATAAGCCGCCTGCTCGGCGCCCCGCCCGTCCATCCACATGACGCAGTCGGACAAGTGCCGCCCCCGCTCATCCACAAAAATAATAGACGAACCCGTATGTGAGACCGCAATGCCCTTAATTTCGTCGGGCATTGCGCTTACGGCGGACATCGTCTCGTTAGTTGCCTGTTGCATGGCGGTCCATATATTTTCCGGTTCTTGAACGGCCCAGCCGGTCTTGGGATAAAAGATGGGGTATGCTTTGTTGCAGGAGGATACGATAGCGTGCGAACCGTCCACAAGAGCGGCTTTTACGCTTCCGGAGCCAAAATCGAATGTCAGCGAATATTTCCCTGCGGGCATCTTTACCCTCCATAAAGGACTATTCTTGGGAATACTTACTTTCAATATAACATTTGCATATTGAGTGTCAACGCTTATGTATGCAAACGATTTCCTGCTTCAAAAACCGTTTCGCCCGCGACGATTGTGCGGTACACATTGATCTCGTCATCGATCAATACGAAATCGGCGTCCCGTCCGCAGGCAATGCCGCCTTTCTTTCCGGAAATTCCCAGGAATTCCGCCGGATTCTTTGTAACAGGCTTCAGGGCGTCGCACATATCCAGCCCGTTGTTCTTTTTAAATTTTATGACCGCTTCGTTCAGCAGCAGCACGCTTCCCGCAAAAAAGCCGTTATCCAAATGCGCGCCCGTTTCGTCTATGGTTACGTGTTGGCCGGCAAGTTCCGATTCTCCGTAACCCATACCCGCAAACCGCATGGAATCCGACACCAGTATAACCCTGTCTATACCTTTGAGTTTAAGCAATACGCGCTGTGTGGCTGGGTGAATATGCAAGTTGTCCGCGATAAGCTCGCAATATACGCCCGGCGTTTCACTGGCCGCCGCAACCACGCCCGGCTCTCTGTGCTGCAATTGATGCATGGCGTTAAAGGTATGGGTTACGCACGTCGCGCCCAGTTCAAACGCGGCCATTGCCTGCTCATAATGCGCCAGCGTGTGGCCGATGGAAACCTTGATGCCCTCCCGCACACAGCGCGATATAAACGGCATATTTCCCGCTTCTTCCGGCGCGACGGTAACCAGCTTGATCGTATCCTCCAGCCCTTTCACCAGCGAATAATCCGCCGGAACGATAAATTCCCTTGGCTGCGCGCCGCCCCAGTCCGGCGAAAGGAATGGGCCCTCCATATGGCAGCCCAGCACCTTTGTGCCCTTGTAGTTTGCTTTCATCAGCCTGCGTACGCTTTCCATCGCTTTGCGCACGTCCGAAAAGCTCATGGACATGGTGGTGGGATACAGCGAAGTCACACCCGTTTCCGGCAAACGTTCCAGCATTTTAATGGCGATTTCGTCTTGCGCATCCATGGTGTCATAATTGTAAGCGCCGTGCTTATGCGTGTCTATGAACCCCGGGCTAAGGTATAATCCGTTTGCGTCGAGAATCGTATGCTGTTCTCTGTCTAGTTGCGCTTGCGGCAGAATAGAGCGTATCACCGTATCAAACACAACTGCGTAGTTTTCTAAAATAACATTTTCCAGAATGATCTTTGCGTTCATAATTGCGTTCATAAACACCTCAGAAATGGTCGTATTTGTGATAGAGAGATTGCAGCGCAGCCGTACTGTACAGGCGCTATCGGCCTTTGCAACACGATTCTAGCATCGGCGGCAAATGAAGTCAACGCGCCCTCCTTTCAAAGAAAGCAACGGCACGGGCAACTTTCGGTAAAAACCGCCTGTTTATCTATATCAATCGTTTGCATATTTCTCCGTTGACACTGAAATTTGAAATGATAGACTAAATATATGTTCCGGCGCAGGAATCCTTTTCATGACACACTACGCCAACCAACCTCCGTCTCCTGCTAATCATAGATTAATAAAGAAGTTGGGTTGTTTATGTCGAATCTCCTTATCGTTCACGGCGGAGCGCCAACCGCGGTCATAAACGCTACATTATACGGCGTTATCGAATCCGCCCGCGCAAGCGGAAAGGTACAAAAAGTACTGGCGGCTATCGGTGGCGTGGAAGGAATATTAAACGAGCGTTTTCTCGACCTGCTCGCGTTCCCGCCGAGCGAAACACAAAAACTGCTCACAACTCCCGCTTCTTCCATCGGAACTTCGCGTTTCCCCTTGCAAAACGAACATTACGAGCAGATTGCGCAAATTTTGCACCGCAACGATATAAAATACGCTTTTCTCAACGGCGGCAACGGCACCATGGACACCTGCGGCAAGCTGCATAAGGCCTGCGCCGGTATGGGAATCAATGTCATCGGCATTCCCAAAACCATAGACAATGACATCGCTATCATTGACCACGCGCCCGGTTATGCCAGCGCTGCCCGCTTTGTCGCCGGAACCGTTTCAGAGGTCAGCTGCGACATCGAATCTTTGCCCATCCATGTAAGTGTTTTGGAAACCATGGGCCGCAACACCGGCTGGATCACAGCCGCGGCCGCATTGGCAAGAACGCAAAAAGGCGACGCGCCCCACCTGATTTATTTGCCGGAGCGCGCTTTCAACATGGACTATTTCCTGGAAGATGTAGAAAAGCTCTATAAGCTCCACGGCGGCGTCGTAGTCGTTTGCAGCGAAGGGCTAACCGGCAAAGACGGCGAATTGCTTGTGCCTCCGGTGTATTCTTCCGGCCGCTCCGTTTATCCCAGCTACGCTGGCATGCATCTGGCAAACATGGTCATCAAGGAGCTTGGCATAAAGGCCCGCTACAAAAAGACGGGCATTTGCGAGCGAAGCTCCATTCACTGGCAGTCTGAAACGGACAGAAACGAAGCCATTTTGGTCGGTCAGGCCGCCGTACAGGCAGCGCTCGCCGGTAAGAGCGGCATCATGATCGGCATCGAGCGCATCAGCTCCGCCCCCTATTCGATCCGTTTAGCGGAAATCCCGGTGGAAGATGTCATGCTTGTCGAACGTAAAGTTCCCTCGGAATGGATCAACGCGCGCGGCAACGACGTCACACACGCATTCATCGATTGGGCCAGGCCGCTTATCGGCGACAATTTAGGCAATTATATTTTGTTCAAAAAGTTATATGCAAGGGAGGCCCTTCAGTGAAGCATCTCTACCTCAATCTAAAGCGCTTTGACGTCCCCGTCGAATTTGGCGGCATAAACAGGCTCGCGCCCGTTGAAAGCTGGGGCGAATACATCGTCCGCAACAC
>JAVBPK010000013.1:0-7424 GCA_031549625.1 Eubacteriales bacterium | reverse complement strand
CGCCTCACCTATACCGGCGTCACGGATATATCCAAGGCCATGATATTAAATACGCCCGGGCCGTGCGGGCCGGATCTTGTTAGCTATCCCTATCAAAATCTAACCCGCCCTTTGTATCCCTTCGACGCGATTTCAGATCCGATTACTTCCATTATATTCCATGGTCGGGCGGAAGGTTAGCGCTTCGCCTCGGCCACGCCGCCGCGGGCCTTGCTTGGTTCGCGGCGGTTTTTACAAACACGCATAATATGCAGCACATCCTTTTTATCCATGCATTCCAAGCTGCAAGGGGCCCACGCGGATGCTTTGCTTGCGTTGAGCACAGCGGGGAGGCCAGAGATGAGATAGCTACGTCTTTTCTCCTTCCGAGCCAACCCCAAAATTCCGGAAAACCCATTGTAGCAGAACCAATAAACGCTTAAGCTGGACAATAAACGATTAATAGGATATAGTCATGACGTATGCGTTATTTTTTGAACGAAAAAATGCGACAGATAAATTAGGAGGCACATTCTTATGAGGAAATCTATTTCATTGGCGCTGGTTCTTGCACTCATGCTGTCTTTGGCGGCCTGTGCGCAACCCCCGGCGGTTGTGGCAGATCCGACGCCCACGGCAACTGTTACCGCTACTGCTGCGCCCACCCCTGCTGCGCCCACCCCTGCTGCAAAAGCAGCGATGGCGCCCGGCACTTATGAGGTTACGACAAACGGATACTTTGGTGAATTTACTTTAAATGTCACCGTCGATGAAACAAGCATTGTTGCGATTGATTTGACACAAAACAAAGAAGAGCCGCCTTCCCTTACGGCAGCGTGTGTGAAGGACTTGTCGGGGAAAATGATTGAGCATCAAACCGTAGAAGTGGATGCCCTTGCCGGTGCTACGGTGACGAGCCATGCGGTTCGCGCCGCAGTGAAAAAGGCCTTGGAAGAAGCCGGCGCGGATATCAATAACTTTAGCGAGGTTCCGCAAAAAGCGCCCATAGCCCCCGGTGCTGATGAAACGGTGGATATACTCGTAATAGGCGGCGGCGGCGCGGGCCTGTCGGCGGCGCTTAGTGCTTCGTACGAAAACCTTACCACGCCCAAAGACGACGTAAAGATTATGATTGTTGAAAAGCTGGGATATTACGGCGGCTCAACTGCCTTTGCCTCTGGCTCCGCGTATACAACCGATGGCAGCGCAGCAGCGATCGAAGCGACGATCAACGTTGCCAAATCCCGCAGCGAAGGCAACTGGATCAACGAACCCTTGCTGGCCAACTTCGCGACGGTTTCTGCGGATTCGGCGCAGAAGTATGTGGCCATGGGCATGGATATCGAAATCGGTTTGACCGGTGATAACGGTGTTCGCGGATACTTCTCCCCCAACATCGAAATGCCCCGTTTAAGAGGGCCGGGTGGATATTACTACACTGAGTTCCTCGGAAAAAAAGTACTCGAAAACAACATAGATCTGCGATTGAATACCAAAGCCGAGGAATGGAGTATTAAGGACGGCGCGGTAGTCGGCGCAAAGGTGACGGGCCTCACCAGCACGTATAGCGTTTATGCGAAGAAGATTATTCTCGCGACGGGTGGCATGGCCTTTGGCAAGGATATGATCGAAAAATACAGCCCCGAACAGATCGGCGTCGTTCCGTATGCCGGCATCGGCGACACCGGAGACGGCCTAAAAATGGCTGAACAGGTAGACGCTGTCATGGTTGGCGAAAACATGATCTCGTATCCCGGCAGCGGCGCTTTCTGGGGCATCGACAGTGACCTGTCCCCGTTCCAGTTTGCCGCGCCCGCCATCTATGTCAACAAAGAGGGGAAGCGCTTTATCAAAGATGCCGGAATAAGCTCCAACTATCTGGCGATTGAACTTTGCAAGCAGCCGGAAAACATCGGCTATTCGATCATCGACTCCAACCACCCCAATGTGGATCTGGTTGGCAAAACGCTCGATGTGAATGGCGTATGGACTGCCAACACGCTTGAGGAGCTGGCGGCGCTAATCGGCGTTCCGGCCGACGCGCTCGTTGAAACGGTGAACGCATACAACCTCGCGTATGACGAGGGCAAGGATGCGGAGTTCGAAACCCCCCATGATAAGATGGTGCCGGTAAAGCAAGCTCCGTTCCATGCGGTCGTACTGCGTCCCATCGCGATCGGCTCCCTGGTATCGCCCAAGGTGACCGAGAACTGCGAAGTATTGAACAGCAAAGGCGAAATCGTTCCCAACCTGTACGCGGTGGGTGAAATGTGCCTGGGCGGCAATATGCTTTACGTATATACGGGATCATGGGGCGTGGGCAGCGCGCTGCACACGGGCCGGATCGCCGGTGAACACGCAAGGGCCTCCATCCTGCAATAAAAAAGGTTCTATGTCAATAGTTTGGGTAGAGCCGTAGACAAAAGTAAAAAGGAGCTAATCAAAAAGGTTAGCTCCTTTTTAGTATAAGCGGAAGCAAGGATGCTGATACGAAAATAGCGGAAGCTGCGGAAACCAATGAGATAGCCGCCTTTCTCCATTTGGCTTCAATATTCAGGAAAAAATCGTTTGGTTGATGAATGGAAGCGGCTTTGTTATAATAAAAAAGTACTGTTTGTTGTATGTACGGCAAATGAAGCAGGACAAATCAGCAGGGAAAAGCAGTATGGTGCCCATTGTCCTGTATCGATCATCGCGGCATATAGCGCGCATCTGGTGGCAACGGCAAATTGCCGGGAGCCACTTGCACATTTCAATTTTGGGAGAACATCCATGTATAAACGAGTTTTGCTAAAGTTAAGCGGCGAGGCGCTGCGGTCAGAAACAGAAAGTCTTGATTTCGCCGTTATTGAGCGCACAGCGGCGCAGTTGGCGCGTGCAGCCAGGCTGGGTGTGGAAATCGGGCTAGTGGTCGGGGGCGGCAATATTTGGCGCGGCAGAAGTTCCGGCGAAATGGAGCGCAGCCTTGCGGATCAAATGGGCATGCTGGCCACCTGCATAAACGCGCTGGCATTACAAGACACCTTGCAGCGCCAGGATAAAGAAAACCCCGTTAAATGCGCCGTGCTGTCCGCCCTGGAAATGCCGCGCGTGTGCGAAACATTCACCAAGCGCCGCGCGGAAGAATTGTTGCAGACGGGGCATATCGTCCTGTTTGCCTGCGGCACGGGCCATCCGTATTTCAGCACAGACACGGCGGCGGCGTTGCGCGCGGCGGAAATAAAAGCGGACGTGCTGTTGCTGGCAAAAAATGTAGATGCCATCTATTCCGCCGATCCCAATAAAGATAAGAACGCGGTACGATATGCGAAACTTACGTATAGGCAAGTCATCGAACAAGGCCTGCAGGCCACGGATATGACGGCCATCACGATGTGCGCCGAACAAAGTATTCCCTTGCGCGCGTTTGGTTTAAAGGAAGAAAACGCCGTTTTTCGGGCAATTACCGGCGAAGAAATGGGCACATGGATATCCAAATAGCAAAGGCGGCGCCTGCGTAGCCGCGGGGTGCCGCGGGCGGTGAACACAAATGCTTGTTAATAATAGTATTTTCCGGTAAAATATAAATATTGTCTGCAAAGGAGGAGCTCCGCATGGAAAATGTGGTAGATAATTCCAAAGATCGCATGAAGAAAAGCATATCGGTCATGGCGCAGGAGTTTAACAGCCTGCGCGCCGGTCGTGCAAATGCGCAGGTGTTGGATCGCATTTTGGTGGACTACTACGGAACGCCCACGCCCATCAACCAATTGGGAAACATCGCTTCGCCGGAACCAAGGCTTCTCACGATCTCCGTATGGGATCAAAAAGCGATCAGCGATGTAGAAAAGGCTATACAAAAATCAGATTTAGGCATCAATCCCTCAAACGATGGAAAAATGATTCGTCTCGTTTTCCCGGAACTTACCGAGGAGCGTCGTAAAGAGCTCGTAAAGGTGGTACGCAAAAAGGGCGAAGAAACCAAAGTTGCCGTACGTGCGATTCGTCGGGATGCAAACGAACAAATCAAAAAGCAGCAAAAGGGCGGCGAAATCACAGAAGACGATATGGCTCTCTTGGAAGAACAAATTCAAAAACTTACCGATGACATGGTAAAAGAAATAGATAAAGTGCTCGCCGATAAAGAAAAGGAAATATTAGCGGTTTGAACACGCTGGGGTTGCCACTGGAAGAGGCTGTCGCCCTTTGGCAAGCCACGGGCGCTATTGTTACCACAAAGGAATGCAAAAGCAAAAAGGGCCTGGAGGGCGGGGCGTGCCGGATAGTGCGCGAACAAGTAACAAAACGCAACGGCGAAGAACATGTTTGCTTAACGTATTCGGCTTTCCAAACAGAGATACAGGGTATCACACCGAAAGCGTGAGCGGCCGCTTGGTAAAAGGGAAACCGTTCTTCGGGTCCATAATCAGGCGCGGCGCGCACGGTGAAGGGGGGCGACAGCTTCCGCTTACAGAGCGGATTCAAACGTCGTCCCATTTTATATGTTTGCGCAAAAAGAGGCATCCATGGGAAAATATACAAAAGAACAGATAGCGAACCTAGGGCTTACGGGCGATTTACCGGCGCATGTAGCCATCATTATGGATGGCAATGGCCGGTGGGCGCAAGCGCGCAAATTGCCGCGCGCTATGGGACACAGGGCAGGCATGGAACGGTTGAACGACATCATCCGCCATACTTCGGATTTAGGCATTGCCGCTTTGTCAATGTACGCGTTTTCAACAGAAAATTGGAAACGCCCGCAAGAAGAAATAGGAGTGCTGTGCGGGCTGCTGGTGGAATATTTTAAAAAAGAAATAGATGAACTGCATGCCAATCATGTTTGCGTTCGGGCGTTGGGTGTTCAGGCTCCCTTCCCGCTGGCAGTACGGGAAGCGGTACAAGAGGCCGAACGGCGCACAGCAAACAACACCGGCCTGAAGCTAAACATCGCCCTGAACTATGGCGCGCAAAACGAGTGGGTACGCGCAACGCAGGCCATCGCCCAAAAAGTGCAAACGGGCGCATTGCGCATAGAAGACATCACAGAAACGGCGTTGGCGGATCATTTAGACACGCGTGGCCTTCCGGCGGTGGATCTTGTAATCCGCACGAGCGGCGAACAAAGGCTGTCAAATTTCATGCTGTATCAGGCGGCGTATGCGGAGTTGCTGTTTGTGAAAGAAGGTTGGCCCGATTTTTCGCTGGAGCGGTATACGGCAGCCTTACAAATATTTCTAAAAAGAACAAGACGTTATGGGGGCCTTTAAAGCATGGCATTACGAATAGTAATCGGCATTGTGCTGGTGGTGTTGTTCATCACCGTGCTGTATTTCGGCAGTGGTGCGCAAGCCATGTTCCTTACGTTTGCGGCGGTGGTGGCGGTATACGAACTGCAAAGAGCTTTCCACGCCCGTAAGTTGCGGCCCTGGGTTGTACCCGCGTATGTATGCGCGGCACTGTTTCCCGCGTGGCAATACTTTTTGCCGGATCTATCCGCAGATTTTTTGTGGGTCGCTTGCGTATTTGCGTTGCTTATAGAGCGTGTATGCAACAAAAAGCGGAACATGGAAGAGACGATGACGGGCATGATATTGTTTGTATATCCATTGCCGTTCTTCGCGGTGCTGCAGCAGCTGGGCTTGCGTTTTGGCGCAATACCGGGCATAACGGCATTGGTGCTGGCGGTGGCGTGTCCGCTTGTGGGCGATACGTTTGCCTATTTCATAGGCACGTTTTTTGGCAGCCATAAACTTTGTCCCCATATCAGCCCGAAAAAGACAATCGAAGGCGGCGTTGCGTCCGTGGCGGGCAGCATGGCGGCGTCGGCGATCATCTATTTTATTCAGCCCATGTGGGGCGGCATATTTCCCATGCTGCCGGTATTGTTGCTGGGACTGTTTTGCGGGTTGTTGGGCCAGGCGGGTGATCTGTTTGCGTCTACCATCAAGCGATGGGCGGGCATTAAAGATTTTGGCAGCATATTCCCGGGTCACGGCGGTATATTAGACAGATTGGACAGCGTGCTGTTTTGCGCGCCGGTGGTCTATTTGTTCTTTTACTTTATAAAATAAGAATAGGTAAGCCAACTAAAAGGAAAAGCATGATAAAAAAAGTTGTCGTTTTAGGCAGTACCGGATCAATAGGTACGCAGGCGCTGAAGGTATTGGAAGCGCATCCCGATAAATTCGAATTGCTGGCGCTTTCCGCCGGCGGGAATGTCAGCCTACTGGCGCAGCAAGCAACCCAATTTCAAGCCAAGTATGTTGGCATAGCGCAAAGCGATGCCGCAAAGACATTGCGGGACAGCGCGCCAAAAGCCTCTCGTATAGAAGAGGGTAAGGATGCAAACGCGGCGTTGGCGGCGTTGCCGGAGGCGGATATCGTGTTGATCGGCATATCCGGCATGGAAGGCCTGCCTGCGCTGCTGGCGGCGTTACAGGCGGGCAAAACGGTTGCACTGGCAAACAAAGAGAGCATCGTCTGCGGGCATCCATTGGTACAGGAAGCGTTAAAAACGCACGGCGGGCAAATCATACCCGTAGACAGCGAACATTCCGCGTTGTTCCAATGCCTGCAAAATGGCGGGAAAAGCGAAGTAGCCGCTTTGCATATAACGGCATCCGGCGGCCCGTTTTGGCAGTTGCCGCAGGCGGAATTAGAAAACGTCACGCGGGAACAAGCGCTCTGCCATCCCGTCTGGAAGATGGGAAAGAAGATAACGATCGATTCCGCGACATTAATGAATAAGGGCCTTGAGGTCATCGAGGCAAGCTACTTGTTCGACATCCCGCATCGTAACATTTTTGTACTGATTCATCCACAATCTATCGTACATTCTATGGTAGAATATAAAGATGGAACCAATATCGCCCAGCTTTCCGCCCCGGATATGCGTTTGGCTATCCAATACGCCCTGACATACCCGGCGCGCGAGGACAGGCAGATAGAACGGTTGTCGCTCGCAAAGCTAGGTAGTCTAACGTTTTTTGATGGCGACGCTTTTCCGGCGATCTGCCTGGCAAAAGAGGCGCTGGCGGGCGGCGGCACGCTGCCTGTGGCGTTTTGCGCGGCAAACGACGTCGCCGTGGAGCGTTTCTTAAACGGTGAAATCCGGTTTGCGGATATTCTGCGAACGGTGGAGCATGCTATGAAACGCGTGGGTGCCACGCCGCTGCATTCTTACGCAGATGTTATGGAGAGCGCGCAGGCGGCGAAAAGCCTGGCCGCGGAATACAGGTAGCCCCAGGAAAGGAAGCGGAACCAAATGGAAGTAGTTGTTCAGCTATTGTCGATTTTTGCCTCGCTGGTATTGCTCAGTTTGCTTGTAACGGTGCATGAACTGGGCCATTATGGCGCAGGCCGCCTTTTAGATTTCAAAATAGATGAATTTGCCATCGGCTTGGGGCCAAAGATATTTGGCCGCGAAAAGAACGGAATCATATACAGCATACGCGCGTTGCCGA
>JAVBPK010000106.1:0-36238 GCA_031549625.1 Eubacteriales bacterium | reverse complement strand
CATGATGTTTACGCCATGCTGGCCAAGCGCGGGGCCAACTGGTGGTGCCGGTGTGGCTTTACCGGCAGGGATTTGAAGTTTAACATATCCTTCAATCTTTTTTGCCATTGCAGTTTCCTCCTACATAAAGTGTTGTAGTTTGTGGTTAACGGGGTGCCGCCCCTTCCACAAATGCAAAGCCGCTATAACGCGGCGGATTGCCTACTAAAAGCTGGCTAAGACGCGGCCGCTTTAAATCGATGCCGGTCAAAGCTTTTGCACTTGAACGAAATCGAGCTCCACGGGTGTGTCGCGTCCAAACATGGAGACGGTGAGCTTGATCTTTTGCCGTTCCGAATCGAGCGCTTCCACGCGCCCAACGAATTTTTCCAGCGGCCCGGAAACCACACGCACATGTTCCCCCACTTCGATGTTGAGTATGATGGGGATACGCTCCACGCCCATGGCGGTGACTTCTTCGTCCGTCAGGGGGATAGGCTTGCTGCCCGGCCCAACAAAGCCGGTAACGCCGCGCGTGTTGCGCACAACATACCAGGTCTTGTCGTTCATGAACATTTTAACCATGACATACCCTGGGTATACTTTGCGCTGCGCGACTTTCTTTTTGCCGCTTTTGCCTATTTCAATGGTTTCTTCCGTGGGATATTTGACTTCCAGGATTTGTTCCTGTAAGCCCATGTTTTCAACGGACTTTTCCAAGTCCTCTTTTACTTTGTTTTCGTAGCCGGACTAGGTATGCACCACATACCATTTTGCTTCTTCTTCACTCATGTTACTCCGGCCTCCTTTCTCGTATGACGCATGGATTAGAGATTAAGTTTCGCAAGCAAACCAACGCCCTGTAAGAACACGACGTCGAGCAAAGCGATAACGATGGCCATACCGATCAAAAAGGCGAATACGGCTGCCGTGTAGGAGATCAGTTCCTTGCGGGTGGGCCAAGTCAGCTTTTTCAGTTCCGCGATGACTTCCTTGAAGTAGCGGATAGGATGAAAGCGGCTTTCCTTCTTGGGCTGTGCGGGTTTTGTTTCCTGTTTTTTATCCATTGTAATTCCCTGCCTTATTGGTTGTATACATGGCTAGGCCGCTTCTCGCGCCCTAATAGGCAAAACGTATAAAACGCTTTACTTCGATTCCCGGTGGACAGTGTGCTTGCGGCAGAAGCGGCAATACTTGTTGAACTCAAGCCTGTCCGGATCGTTCTTCTTGTTTTTGAAAGTGTCGTAGTTCCTCTGCTTGCATTCCGTGCAAGCCAATGTGATTTTAACGCGCATGATCTTTTCCTCCCGTCGATACAAATGGCTGATGCCAAAATGAATTCTCGTCACAAAAACAAAGCCCCCGAATGGGACACCTGTATCAATCTATCATAACTACAAGCCCTGTGTCAATGCCGAATTGCGGGTTTTTGCAGTTTTTTCTGCGTTTGGGCGGCGCGCGCATTTTTACAAAAAACTTTTTAGATTTTTTTTTGTAAACATGTCTGTTATACTAGAGTACAATCGCTGGTTGTCGGCGGCGCGCCGCTTTGCGCGCGGCCGGATAACGCAGGCCAAGCGGGTTCCAGAAAGGGTAATAGGTGATAACGGATGGGCAGAATGCGCATGCTGGGGCAGGACGTTGGGGCGTCGCAAATCGAAGGCTTTTGCATAGTGAAAAGCGTACAAATCAAAACAAACAGCAAGGGGAGCGCCTATCTGGACGTGGTGCTGGCGGATTGTGGCGGAGAGATCGACGCAAAGCTGTGGGACTACAACACCATGCAGCATGGCGTGTTCGAAGCGGATCAGGTTGTAAAAGTGCGGGGGAGCATCAACATCTGGAAAGATGTTGAACAATTCAAAATAGATAAAATACGCGCCGTAAAAGACGACGACGATGTGGATATGGGCGACTTGGTGCCGTGCGCGCCGTTCGATGCCGAATGGATGTATCAGGAATTGTTCGATACCGCCGAAGGCTTCGAAGATGACGACTTGCGGCGGATTACGCAATACATGATGAAAAACAACAAAGACGCTTTGCTGCGCGCGCCCGCGGCGCTTAAGCTGCATCATGCCATGCGTGGCGGGCTGTTGTATCATACATACTCCATGCTGCGCGTTGCGAAGGTGTTTTGTCCGCTGTATCCGGCGCTGGACAGCGAGCTTGTATACGCGGGTATTATGCTGCACGACGTAGCGAAGCTGTTCGAGCTTGAAATCGGCTCGCTGGGCTTGGCAAGCGGGTATACGATGGCGGGCCAGCTTGTGGGGCACATCGCGCAGGGAGTGGCTGCAATAGGTGCGGCGGCGGAACTGTTGGACATCCCGCAGGAACTGTGCATACTCATCCAGCACATGATACTGTCGCATCATGGGGTGCCGGAATATGGCAGCCCGAGGCCGCCCATGTTTCCGGAGGCGGAAGTGCTGGCGCAGTTGGACTTGCTGGATTCCCGTATTTTCGAGATGTACGATGCGCTGGGCAGTGTGCCGGTAGGCGGTTTTTCTGAAAGAGTATGGGCACTGGACAACAGGCAAATCTACCAGCACGGGCACAATATGCGCTCCAAATCATAACAGAAAAAAGGCACCATCCATAAAAATACGCCAGGCCCGCATGCGGGCCTGGACAGACTGTCAAAAAAGGTTCTTAAGAAAAAGCTTTCAATCCGTGCCAAGGACGACATGTGCGTCCGCAGCCCACACCTTGGGCATTTTGCCGCCCGTGAGCCCGCGCCCCATCGTCCTTATCTCCGGAAATCATTACTCATTTTGCCACAGGCAAATCGCATACAGCAGCAGCGCGGCGCGGCACGTTCATGCCATGTTCGGCGATAAGCCGATCCAGCAGTCCCAAGGCGTGTTCGGCCTGTTCGCGCTTGTGCGCGCTTGTCAGGCAAAAACGCAGCCGGGCTTGCCCGCGGGGTACGGCGGGGTAAACGGCAGGGGGCACAAACACGCCATTTTTCGTCAATAAAGCGGAAAGTGTAAACGCGTCCTGATCGGAACCAATGAGGATGGGCGCCACGGCGGTTTTGCCGGCGAGGCAGGTATCAAATCCGTATTTGTCGGCCACGTCTATAAAATCGGCAATGTTCTGCTGCAAAGAACGAACGAGGCTGTTGTCCTCTTGCAAGATGCGGATGCCTTCAAGCGTGGCGGCGGTCAGCACGGGCGAAAGGCCCACGGAGAAAACAAAGCCGGGAATATCATAGCGTAAAAACGTAATCAGCGAGCGTTTTGCCGCGAGGTAGCCGCCGCAGGTGCCCAGGCCCTTGCTCAGCGTGCCCATCTTGATGTCGATATCATCGGGGGCAAGGCCGAAATATTCGTCCACGCCGCCGCCGTTTTCGCCGATCACGCAGGAAGAATGCGCCTCGTCCACCATCAGGAAGCAGCCATACTCTTTTTTGATGCGCACAAATTCCGGAATGGGCGCTATATCGCCGTCCATGGAGTATACGCCTTCCACCACGATCAGCACTTTTTCATACTTGTCGCGGTTGACGCGTAATATGCTTTCCAGCGCGGCGAAGTCGTTGTGAGGAAAGCCTTTCGTGTGGGCCTTGCTGAGCTGGCAGCCCTGCATGATGGAATTATGGGAAAGCGCGTCGTACAGGATAATATCCTTTTCGTTGCAGAAGTTGCCGACAAACGTGACGTTTGTACTATGGCCGCCAACGAGAACCAACGCGTCTTCCGTGTGCTTCCACGCGGCGATGGCCGCTTCCAGTTCGCGGTGCAATGTCTTTTCACCGGCCAGCAGGCGGCTGCCGCTTGCGGAAGTGCCGTATTTCTCGGCGGCCTCCTGCGCGGCGCGTATGGTGCGCGGGTGGCCGGAAAGGCAAACATAGTTATAAGACCCGTAATTGATAACTTCGCGGCCATTCATAATGGAAGTATCGCGCAAAGGCGAATCATGTGCGATAAAATAAGGATTCGAACCTTTTTCGGCGGCGGAAAGCCGCGCCATCATAGCAACGTATTCCGGTGATTCTTCAAATGCCGTTATGCGGCTTCGTTTGGCGACGCCGCCGTTCTTCAGCTTTTGCAGCAAGAGTATGGCGGCGTCCTCCGCGCATGTGCAATTGGCGTATTCAACGTCCGTCACAAGCATGCCGAAGTGCTCTTCGATCTTGGTAAACACGCCAAGCGAAGCAAGACTGTCGCCGCCAAGGTCATAGATGAAATGCGCCCGGTCGGTAATCTCGTCCACATTGAGGCAAAGTTCGTCCGCAAAGAATTCTTTGATCTTCCGTAACAGTGCGAGGTATTCGTCGCTCTTCTCCACCATGGGCGATTCCACAGGCATGCCGCCGCAAACGCGTCGTTTGGCCAAATCCACTTCGATCGTATCAAAACGGCCGGCGGCGAGGTCTTCCTTCACGCGGGTACGCTTTACTTTCATTGTGCCGGTCAATGGCAGGGGAGCGAGCGCGAAATAGCAGCGGCGGATGCGCTTGTAAACCGGCAGCTGTGAGTTGGTGTGCGCAAGCGCGGCGATGGCACTTGTCAGCAAATCGCGGTCGTTGATGATGTTTTCGGCGTAAACCACCAGCGTGATGTCCTCGTATGGGCCTTCGGTAGGCATGCCAAACGCGCAAAGCTGCTGTACCTCTTCTACGTCTGTAAAGGCGTCTTCCAGCTCATCAGGGTATACATTTTCGCCGCTTTCGTTGATAATAACGTCTTTGATGCGCCCTTCTATCCAAAGCTTGCCGCCCTCAAACCGCGCGATATCGCCCGTGGCAAAGTAGCCTTCGTCATCAAGTTCCGGCGGCAGGAGTGCGCCATCCACCATACGGCCGATATGCATGCCGCTGGATTTTATGAGAAGCTCGCCAACGGTGGCCTTGCCGCCTTCCTGTGGCTTGATTTTATATCGCACGCCGGGGACGGGGCGGCCAACGCAGCCGGATAGCTGGTCGTCTATGACGTTAAACGACTGCACGGAGGTAACGCCGACTTCCGTCATGCCAAAGCCGTTTACGAGCGGATAGCCAAGGCCGTTCAGCAGGCGGAGCGTTTCCGGAAGTATGCGGCCGCCGCCGCTGATGCAGCAGGTCAGGTGTGTGCCAAGCAAATTCTTGCGTATGGCATACGTGAGATTGGCGTAGTATTTAAGCGCAATGCGAGGCGCAACGATCTGCCGCTTCAGCGAGCCGTCGATAAGCTTGTTCAGCCGGCGTTCGCCGCCCTTTTGCCTGGCGGCGCGCACAACCTTTTGCGAAAGCGCGTTCCAGAAAAGCGGTACGTTAAACAGATGCGTAACGTGATGCAAGCGGCAGGCGTCCTGTATGGATTTGCTGGAACGGTCATGCGGGAAAACCAGCGTTTTGCCGATGGTGCTGTATCCCAGCAACATGGTCATGAAACCAAAAATATGGTGGAAAGGGAGAAAAGCCAGTACGCGGTGCGGCTTGTCGGTCGCCATAGTGGGGGATGTGCGAATGAAGGAAAGCAGGCCGATCAGCGCGTCGGAAAGGGATTGCCCGTCGTACACGTATATTTTGCTGCTGGCCGTGGTGCCGGACGTGCACATGGCGATACGGTTGCCAAAGCCGCCGCGCACTTCGCTGTCGCAGTCCTGCAAAAAGGGTTTGGGCGCCAACAGGTGCACGCCCGCAGGCAGGCTGAGTACTTCGTCGGTGATGACCGCGATGGCCGCGGTCTGCTTGACGATGTGTTCCGTTTGTTTTGCGTCCGAGCGGAAGTCGATGAGTACGGGTTGGTAGCCGGCCATGATGATTCCCCAGAATATGGTGGCATAATCTTTGGAATTATCCAGCTTCAGCCCGATGAATTGTTGGTGTTCAGGCACGCCCAGCACTTTTTGCAGCGCTGCCGCTGCATGCCGGATGCGTCTGTCGTATTCCGTGAAAGTAATGTAGCGGATTTCGCCATTATAATCGTATTGCGCGCTAGGGGAATCACCGTGTGCAATCCATGTGTTGTAAAGTGATTCCATCGTATGCGTGCCGTTTTTTATGGCCAGTAGCGTTGTGCTGATGGTTTGCATGAAAGCTCCTCCGATTGAATAATTATACATTATTATGCCAAGAAAATTCGCTCATTGAGCGACGCTATAACTAAAACATGTATACAATCATAACATGATGTAAGGAAAGATGCAATGAATAAGCGCAATCTGGGCAAACCAAAGCGGATAAGTGAATGAAAGGGAGAAAAACAAAAAAACGCATAACTATGAGTGGCTGCTCACTCTTAAAGATGCGTTTTTCTCTTTATGGCGTAGCGGTCTTCGCGAACCGGCCGTTTCATGTGCGTACGCCGAGTATATGCAAAGGGCGAAGGGCGGTGTACGCGTATGTGCTCAGCGGGCGATTATCCGTATCGAATGTATGTGCGGCCACGAGGATATTATCGGGACTTGGAATTTTGCCGACTTCCACAACCACAGGCATATGCTGAAATACGTCCTTCTGGAATTTCAGCTGCACAAGGTCGCCGGGCAATAGTTTGTGCAAGGGAACGACTGCGGCAAAGGGGCCGGCGCCGTCTCCTTCCACGTTATCCGTCATAAAATTATAGAAGTACTCCACGCCGGTCCAACTTGCGGTTCTGTCGTTTGTACTTCTATAAAACCAGCCGAACACGGGCGTATAGTTCATCACGCCGGCTCCCGCGTATACGCACTGGGAGGCAAAATTGGTGCAGTCCCCTCCAATCTCTTCAAAATCGTAATAGCTGGGGTTGCGCCGGTAAGCCCAGCGGTGTGCATAGGCGACAGCCCGTTCTCTGTTATATGCGAGGATGGCCATGGTATCCCTCCTTTCACCCTTATTACTATGCGTGAAAAGCGAATATTTGCTCTTTTGTTGCGGAATACCGGAAAACAATATGATATAATGGGCGAAAGGCGGCAAAAGCGCGCAATAGAGCAGATGGAAAGGGAATGCATATATGGAAACAAGACTTGCCACGCCCCACATCGTGTGCGACAAAAACGACATTGCGCCGTCGGTGCTCATGCCGGGCGATCCCTTGCGGGCGAAATATATAGCCGAAAATTTGCTTGAAAACGCCAAACTCTTCAATGAGGTGCGAGGCATATACGGTTACACCGGCGAATATCGCGGCAAGCGCGTTTCGGTTATGGCCAGCGGCATGGGAATGCCTTCCATGGGAATCTATTCTTACGAATTGTTCCATTTTGCGGATGTGCGGCGCATCATCCGCATAGGCAGCGCCGGTGGCATCCATCCGGATTTGCGTCTGCGGGATATTGTTGTGGCCATGAGCGCCAGCACAAATTCCAATTACATGCTGCAATATGGTTTGCCGGGCGCGTATGCGCCGACAGCCAGCTATCCTCTGCTGCGCGATGCCGTGGCTGAGGGCGAGAAGCGCGGCGCCCGCATGATGGTGGGCAATATTCTCTCGTCCGACACGTTTTATGATGATGACGCGGATTCGCTGAAGGCTTGGCGCAAGATGGGTGTGTTGGCCGTAGAAATGGAAGCGGCGGCGCTGTATTGCAATGCCGCGCGCGCGGGCAAAGAAGCGCTCTGCCTGGCGACCATTTCCGATTTACCGCTTACGGGCGATTCCTGCACGGCCATGGAAAGGCAAACCACCTTTCAAACCATGATGGAAATCGCGCTGTCAATCGCGTAGGTAAGGGGGCCCGGCGTTTATGCCTGGCTTTCGTGCAAGCGCTTGGCTATCGCTTTGCCGGTGGGTGTGGCGGCGAGTCCGCCCATGGCGGTTTCGCGCAGTTCGGGCCGCATAGCATTGCCAACGGCGCGCATGGCGGCGACGACCTCGTCAAAGGGAATTATGCTGGAAACACCGGCTAGAGCCAGGTCAGCCGCGAGCATGGCATTTACGGCGCCAAGCGCGTTGCGTTTGATGCAGGGGCATTCCACAAGCCCGGCGACAGGGTCGCAAACAAGGCCGAGTATGTTCTTCAGCGCGATGGCGGCGGCATCAAGCGCCTGGGCGGGAGAACCGCCGCAAAGCTCCACGAGCGCTGCCGCGGTCATAGAGGCGGCGGCGCCGGTTTCCGCTTGGCAACCGCCGTCCGCGCCCGCAATGGTGGCGTGCGCGGCGATCAGGCTGCCTATGGCGCCGGCGGTGAAAAGGGCGCGAATGAGTGCTTGTTCATCCCAATTGCGTTCCTCATTCAAGTTTAGCAATACGCCGGGCAATATACCGGAAGCGCCGGCCGTGGGCGCGGCGACGATACGCCCCATAGAGGCGTTCACTTCCACCACAGCCATCGCCGCAGAAACAACGCGCGTTGTGCGGCCGCCAAGCAGGGGTTGGCCGGTTTGCGCGTATTCTTGCAGGCGCGCGGCGTCTCCGCCGGAAAGCCCGCTTAAAGAGCGGATGCCGCCCTGCAAACCTTTTGCAACGGCTTCCTGCATAACGACAAGGTTTTTACGCATCTCCGCCTGCAGCTGTTCGCGCGGCAGTTCGCTGTTTTCTATTTCGCGCAGCAGCATAATTTCCGATATAGGCTGGCCGCTTGCCGCGCATAATTGCAAGAGCTGCGTTCCCGTATGAAACTGATACATCAAACAGACTCCTTTCGAAAATGCCGCTATACGGCAAACGCCGTTGTGATTTCGTCCGAAAGCCCCACGATCAGGTCGCGCACACGGGGCTCTACCACTTGGTCGGTTTCGATTGTCATGTACGCATCGGCGCCTTTTCCATGGCGGAACACACGCATAAAAGCGATGTTGATGTGGTGCTGCGCAAGCACATGCGTTACAATAGAGACCACGCCTGGAACGTCGCGGTACTGCATAATCAGCGTGGGGTAATCGCCCGAAAGCTCCACTTCCAGGCGGTTGATTTCCATAATGCGGATATTACCGCCGCCGATAGAAGCGCCGAGAACTTCAGTAACCGCCCCGGCCGAATTTGTGAGGCAAATGCGCGCGGTATTCGGGTGTGGCGCCTCTTCGTCGCTCAGTTCGATCGTGATGGGCAGGTGCTTCGCCTTTGCGATTTCCGGCGCATTGACGATATCGGTATCGTCCGGCAGCATACCCATTATGCCCGCGATGAGCGCTTTGTCCGTGCCGTGTCCGGCGCCGGTTTGCGCAAAGGAACCGTAAAGCGTGATGGAGGCGGATTGCACATCGTTATCCGCGATGCGCCTCGCGATATTGGCCAGTTTGCATGCGCCGGCAGTATGCGAACTGCTAGGGCCGGTCATGCGCGGGCCAATAATATCGAACACGCTGAAGTCGTTCATGAAAGAGTCCTCCTCATGGTTGGGTTTCCAAAGGGTTGAGGGCGCGGGGTTCTTTAGTCTTAAAGTCATGCCCACATGTGGGCATGGGAATGGGATTCCTAAGGGACTGGTCC
The DNA here is from genome assembly GCA_031549625.1 of Eubacteriales bacterium. Lineage (GTDB taxonomy): Bacteria > Bacillota > Clostridia > Christensenellales > CAG-138 > JAISXK01. Next base: position 26,912 of record JAVBPK010000106.1, on the reverse strand, counting down.
CTTAGGCGGGGCATGGGGCAGCGCCCCATCGTCCCCTTCAAACAGGTATACCAAGCCGGGCATTCCGTTGGCTCGCCGCCGCTTTAAACAATATAGCGTACCGGTCGTGGTTGTACAAACATAAATAATCAAAAGACGACATGAAAAAATGAAAATTTACTTACGCGATCGGCGGAAGAAAATGGTATAATATGTGGACGGATAGCAACAATCAAATACAAAGGCCAAATGAAACCAAGCCGCGGGAATAGCGTTCTCAATATGCAGAATAACAGGAGGAAAAAGGGATGAAACGGATGCGATGGCCATATGGTTGCATAATCATAATACTGGCTTTGGCGTTGTGCCTGACTGCCTGCAATAAAAAGGAAGCCATGAATACAACGGCTAGCTTGCCGCCGGAGTCAAGTACGCCCACGATTGCGCCAACGGCGACTTTGCCTCCAACCCCTACACCGCCGCCGCCGCCGACGCCTGCGCCGCCCGCGTTCCCAACAAAAGGCTATTGCAATGGCGAAGGGGTAAATTTGCGTGCGCAGCCGTCAAAATCTGCGGAAATCGTAGACATCATGGGCGCAAACACCGTGCTGGATATCGTGTCACTGCAGGATGGCTGGTATAGCGTAGATTTGGATGGAACGACCGCCTATGTGGCGGAAAACCTGATCGTGCTGGGAAACCCGCCGCGAAAAGATAACATGCATTGGGCAAAAGTGTCGGCAAAAGAAGCCAAGATGTATAAAGCGCCCGATGGCAAAGACGTGTCAGAGGTAAAACTGAAAAAGGGCGAAAAGCTTAAAGTACTGCGCAAGATAGGCGATTATTTGCATGTCGTATACGACAAGAATCTGCAGCGCTACATATTAGAAAAAGATGTGGAATACATCAGCCAGGAAGAATTTAAAAGCCAGCCCGCGCAGTGATTCCGCGAAAAGAGGCGCGGGCAGGGCTTTAAAATAGCAAAGGCTGTATCACATAGCGACACAGCCTCTATTTGAAAGACGGAGCAAAAGCGTTACTTCCTAAAGAAGGAACTGCCGCCAATGAATTCCCGTAATATGGAAGTAGGCGGGATTTCATCCTCGATATCCGCGTCCGCAAAATAGTTTAAGAACTTGATCAATGAACGGGCCTCCGAATAGCAGGGGCTCGTTTCTTTTACGGCTAGCAGCAGCGGAAAGATATGCTTTTTCAGCACGGCCGGCTCGTACACGAGTATGGTGTTGAAGAAAGCGTCGGCCTGCTCCTGAAAGGGGAAAATCCACTGCTCTTCGCCACGGCGCACGCTGGGCCACATGCCGATGGTGGTTTCCACACTGGCGCCGCGCGTTTCATGGTCGCGCACGATGCGGCGCAGCATGCGCATTTCGGTAGTGGATATGCGGTTGTGGTCGTCCAGGTTCAGCGTGGTAAGCGCGCTTACATACACCTTAAATATGCTGTCCATCGGGATAGAGGGGCTAAGCAGGCGGGGATTCAAGCCGTGGATACCCTCTATAATCAACGGCTCATCCGGTCCTACGCGCAGTGATTTGCCGTGCTCGGCGCGGCAGCCGCGCTTAAAGTCAAATTCCGGTATTTCCACTTCTTCCCCCGCGATAAGCAGTTCGAGATCTTTTTGAAAGCGCGGGATATCCAAAGTTTCAATATGCTCGAAATCCCGCTCGCCGTTCTCGTCGGTGGGGATTTTATCGCGATCGATATAGTAATCGTCCAAAGAGATCAAAACGGGATTCTTACCATGTACGCGTAAATGGGTATAGAGTCTGTTGGCCGAGGATGTTTTCCCCGAGGAAGACGGCCCGGCGACCATCACGGCGCGGGCTCCGCGCTGTACGATGCGGTCGGCAAGCTGGGCGTAGCTTTTTTCATGCAGCGCTTCACTAACGCGCACAAGCTCGCGGATTTGGTTATGAATGACCATGTCGTTTAAATCCGCCACATTTGCGCAGTGCAACAGTCGTCCCCAATCGTTGCTTTGCTGAAAAACGGCGGAAAGCTTGGGGCTGTGCACATACTTGGCGGCACGGTTTGGGTCGGCCAGATCGGGCAGTAGCAACACCATGCCGGGATAAAGCACTTCCAGGTCAAATACATGAACATAGCCGGTGCTGGGGGCCATTTCTCCATAGAAATAGTCCATGTATTCGCCTTGCTGATACACATCAAAATAGCTGAATTTGCGCCATTGCAGCAGGCGCACTTTGTCCGGCTGGCCATCTTTGCTAAAGAATTCGATAGCCTCGGCAATATCCAGGCGTGCGCGGGAAAGGGGCAGGTCTTCTTTGATAATGCGCACGCATTCGTCGTGCAGCAAGGCGGTGTCGGCGTCGGTAAGCGGGGTGCTTTTGTTCACCTGAATATACAGCCCCTGCCCCAGCGCGAATTGCACCAATACGCGGGCGCCGGGAAAGTGGCGGCGAACGGCCAGGCAAAGCACGAATAGCAGCGTGCGCTCATATACGCGCCGTCCCTGAGAGGTGTTATAGCGCAGCAGGTGAATCTCGCCGTTCGCGTTTAGTACGGCGCTGCGGGGTTCTCCGTCCTGCGCGCGGATAGGGTCGTAATTCAAATGAAAGACTTCGCCGCCAATTCTGGCCGCAAGAGGCTTCGTCGCCACGTCCGTACTGTCCAGGCCGGCGCGCTCAATAAGCTGTTTGAGCGTTTCGCCGCTTTCAGCGGTAATCTTTATAGAATCAAGTGTTAATTGCATACGCATACCCCCGGTCAAATGGTCGCTTTATTGTAATATCGGTTCTTATGCACCCAACATGACAGGCATGCCGGATATTGTGAGAAAGCACAAATATTTTCAACAGTGGTTGCTTATTAAGATACCACCAACGCTGCAGATTAGTCTATATTTTTTATTGAGCGCCTGTATGACGAAAAAACGCGGGTCAGGCGTGTGAATGACATCTGCCGCACAGGTTCATTTAGCATGGGCGGTGATTGACACTGCATTTTGAATAAGGTAGAATCAACGAAATTATGCGAGCGGGCAAAATGCGTCAGGGGACTGCGTTTTGAGCGGCTTGGTAGCTAAAGTATTGCGCTATTTGCCAAAACGAGGCAAAACCCGAAGGAGGAACAGCATGTATAAAATTGTGCGAAAGAGGCCTTTGCATGACACGGTCACATGGATGGAAATCGACGCGCCCCTGGTAGCAAAAAAGGCGCAGCCCGGACAATTCATCATACTGCGTATCGATGAAGACGGCGAACGCATTCCGCTGACGATCGCGGGTTATGACCGCGAAAAGGGAACGGTGACCATAATCTTTCAAAAAGTGGGTGCCACGACCAAGCGGCTGGATGCGCTAAATGAAGGCGATTTCCTGTTGGATTTCGTGGGTCCGCTGGGCCGTCCCAGCGAATTTGACGAATACAAAGGAAAAAAGGTCTGCGTCATCGGCGGCGGCTTGGGCATAGCCATAGCGTATCCGCAGGCAAAGGCGCTGCATGCGATAGGTGCAGATGTAGATATCATCGTCGGCTTCCGCAATACGGGCTTGTTCATTCTGGTAGACGAGTTGGGCGATGCGTGTTCCAACCTCCGCGTCATGACAGACGACGGCTCAAACGGGCATAAGGGCTTTGTTACGACCGCGCTGGAAGAGCAAATCAAGGCGGGTGCAAACTACGATCTCGTAGTGGCGATCGGCCCCTTGGTGATGATGCGCGCAGTCTGTAATATCACAAAAGAGTACGGCATCAAAACGATTGTGTCCATGAACCCCATCATGATCGACGGCACGGGCATGTGCGGCGGCTGCCGCGTCACGGTAAACGGTGAAACAAAATTTGCCTGCGTAGACGGGCCGGATTTTGACGGCCATCAAATAGACTTTGACGAGGCTATACAAAGAAGCCGTATGTATAAAACAGAGGAGCAGTCCAGCGTTGAACAGCATACCTGCAAATTAACGGGGGGAGCAAAATAACGATGCCAAACATGAGCTTGAAAAAACTGCCGGCGCGGGAACAAGCGCCGGATATACGCAATAAAAATTTCGAAGAAGTGTCGCAGGGGTATGATGCCGAAATGGCAAAAGAAGAAGCGGCGCGTTGCTTGGGTTGCAAAAATCGCCCTTGCGTGGCCGGTTGCCCGGTGAATGTGCGCATACCGGAATTTTTGGCTTGTATGGCGCAGGGGGATTTTGCGCAGGCGTACGATATCATTCGCGGCACTAATAGCCTGCCCGCCATCTGCGGCCGCGTTTGCCCGCAGGAAACGCAGTGCGAAGAGCTTTGCGTGCGTGGCAAAAAGGGCGACCCGGTCGGCATAGGGCGTTTGGAACGCTTTGCGGCGGATTATGCCATGGAGAAGGCGCGGCAAGCGGGCGGCAACGGCGGGGCAGCCGAAAAACCGGCTCCAAATGGCAAACGCGTTGCGGTAATAGGCAGCGGCCCGGCGGGGCTCACTTGTGCGGGCGATTTGGCCAAGCTTGGGTATGATGTCACGATTTTTGAGGCGCTGCATAAGCCCGGCGGAGTACTGGTATATGGCATACCCGAATTTCGTCTGCCAAAGGCGCTTGTGCGCGAAGAGATCAAAACCGTAGAAGATTTGGGAGTGAAAATCAAAACGAATTTTGTGGTCGGGCGCGCGGTTAGTTTGGACGAGCTGTTAGAGGATGAAGGATTCGACGCCGTGTTCATCGGCACAGGCGCCGGGCTGCCAAATTTTCAAAAGATTCCAGGCGAAAACCTCAACGGCGTTTATTCAGCCAACGAGTTTTTGACTCGTATTAATTTAATGAAAGCATACACGTTCCCCGCAACGGATACGCCTGTGCGCGTGGGCAAAAATGTCGCGGTCATCGGAGGCGGCAACGTCGCCATGGATGCCGCGCGCTGCGCAAAACGGCTGGGTGCGGAAAACGTATACATCGTGTACCGCCGCAGCGAAACGGAAATGCCCGCCCGCTTGGAAGAAGTGCACCACGCAAAGGAAGAGGGCATCATATTCAGGCTATTGTGCAACCCGACAAAAATCATGGGCGGCGAAGACGGCTATGTCAGGCAAATGGAATGTGTGGAAATGGAGCTTGGTGAGCCGGATGCCTCTGGCAGACGCAGGCCGGTTGTCAAAAAGGGCAGTGAATTTGTGATCGACGTAGACACCGTTGTGGTGGCGATCGGCAATTCGCCAAACCCGCTCATCAAAAACACAACCCCGGGGCTGGAAACCCAAAAATGGGGCGGCATCGTTGCGGATGAAGAAACGGGCGCCACAAGCAAAGCGAGCGTGTATGCGGGCGGCGACGCGGTGACAGGCGCAGCCACAGTCATACTCGCCATGGGCGCGGGAAAAAAGGCGGCGGCCGCCATCCACAAGCAGCTGATGGGCTAAAACCACGCCGGCAAAATTCACAACTGGAGTAGCAGCATAAGAATGAAATCCCTTTTTCGTATAGTAGTAGCGGTGTTGGCGCTGGCCGTATGCATGCCGGTTTGCGCCGAGGGACGGCAAAGCGGGCCCGTCACGGTTGAAATCAATGCCGTGTCTATTGTGGTGCAGGCAAAAGCCAATGTGTACATCCGCAGCGGCCCCGGACGCGAAAACAGCAAGCTGGGCTGGATGAAAAAGGGCGATATCCTGCGCAGCACGATCGCGGACGGGGAATGGACGATCGTTCGCTATAAAGGCAAAGAAGGCTTTGTGCTTACGAAATATCTGGACGAATTAGAAAAAGAACCGGCCATAGACGAGCAGGTGCGCGCGGTGGCGGCGGCAAGCGTATACAGCGGCCCGTCAAAATATGCGGGCCTCGTTGGCAAGGCGACGGTGGGGGAAACGTTTCCCAAGCTGTTTGAAAAGGGCGACTGGCTGAAAATTGATTTCCACGGGCGGGCCGCGTATGTAGATAAAGTACAGTTTGAGGCTTTTGCCGGCGAAGTCATTCAGCCCGAAGAGGGCGATCAGGGCCCGCTGGCGGGCAATGAGGCAAAGAGCGCCAATCCGGCGGACACGGTGCTTGGCCCGGAAGGTGTGTATGTGGAAGCCACGGCGTATATCGCGGTACGCAGCGGCCCGGCGGTAACGAGCAGCGAACTGGGCCGGTTGTACAACGGTTCTATCGTGCCAAAGCTGGGCGTAAATGGCGAATGGATTTGCATTGAATATAACAACCGCATGGCATATGTGGAGGCGGATTACATGCAAGAAAGCGCATATACGCCCGATCAGGCCGTGCGCATGGGCAATTACGAGCAAGCGGCGCTGGAACTGATCGACGAAATGAATGCGTATAGGGTAAAAGAAAACGAGCAGGAACTGGAAATAAGCGAAACATTGATGGCAGCGGCGTGGGTACGGGTGCAGGAGCTGACTGTTTCCTATGGCCATACAAGGCCGGACGGCAGCGCGTGCAACAGTGTGGCGCCGGAGGCCATATTTGGCGAAAACATCGCGCGGGGCACCGCGTTGCCTATTGCGGCGTCGGCGGCAAAAGGATTTATCAGTTCCGAAGCGCACAGAATAAACGCTATGGACAGCAGGCATACAAAAACGGGCGCGGCCTGCCTCAATGTAAACGGCATGTTCTATTGGGTGCAGCTGTTTGGCAAATGAGCCGGCGCTGCTGCACGGGCAAAAAAGTTCGCAAGGGAAAGTTTTCAATCCGTGGGCAAGGGCGACTTGTGCGTTCGCAGCCCACACCCGATGCAAGCTTTGCTTGCAAAAGTGTTTGTGGTATAATGACGCCAACGAACGCATATGGGTACCACGGGAGAAAGCATGAGCAACAAAAACGAAACATTTGGCGGAGAGCCTGAAAATAAACGCAAGAGGCCCGCAAACAATAGAAATAAAAACGCGGAAGAGCTGGAGCTGTTTCCCACATCCGGCAGGCTTCCGCGCGCGAGAAGGCCCGTGCGGGATAATGCCCAAACCGGCGAAACAAGACTATTTGACGCCGTGCAGGCGCCAAACGAAGAAACAAAAGAGCCGCCCGAAGAATCCCAGCCGCTGTTTACAGAAAAAGAGCGCAGGCGCCCGTTCATACTCAGCGTATTATTCACGACAATCCGCTTTATGCTGTTGGGCGCGCTGTTGCTCGGCTTTGGGGCGTTGGGCGCGGGCATAGGCCTTGCCAAAGCATACGTCGATACCACGCCAAAGCTGGACAGGAGCATGCTCACAAAATCAGATAGATCCTCCTTTATTTACGATAAAGACGGGGTTCTGATTACCACGCTTGCCGATGTGGAATACAGGGACTGGGTTGATTTCAAAGACATTCCCGATCGCCTGGCAAACGCTTTTATAGCGGTGGAAGACGTTCGCTTTTACAAACACAATGGCGTGGATTTCAAGCGCCTGTTTTCGGCGGCGCTGGAAGTACTGGGCAATTCAGATTCCTCCGGAGGCAGTACGATCACGCAGCAGTTGATTAAAAATAAAATCTTAGACCCGAGCGAGCGTACATATAAACGCAAGATTCAAGAAGCAAGCCTGGCATTGGAACTCGAAAAAGAAATAGATAAGGATTTGATTTTAGAAGCCTACTTAAACGATATCCATCTGGGAGAATCAAACTACGGCGTGAAAACCGCCGCAAAGGATTATTTTGGCAAAGAACTCAAAGATCTTACAGTTCGTGAATGCGCGCTTTTGGCGGGGCTGACTCAAAACCCCTATTACTACAATCCAAGGCTAAACAAATACAAGCGCGAGGCGGGCAGCTGGGAGCGCACGGTAAAACGCACGGACAACGTGCTGTCGCGCATGTATAAAGCCGGGTTTATCACGGGCGAGGAATACGAACGGGCGCTGCACGAGGATGTATACATCAACGAAGTATCCGAACAGCGCCAGATGTACGATATGCCATACTTCATCGAGTATGCCATCCGCGACGTGGTTACGCATATACTGGCGCAGCGCGGGCTGACAGAGGCGGATCGCAACGCGGTGGAAAACGAGCTTCGCACCAGCGGCTATCATATTTACACGACCGTAGACAGGGAAATGCAGCACCTGGTGCAGGATACACTTTCCACATGGGATCAATATCCGCCGCTCAAATATCCAAATCAAGACGTAAAGCGTGAAACGCTTGCAAATGGAGAAGTATTATCAACAATCCAGCCGCAGGCGTCGGCGGTGGTTATGGATTACCACACGGGCGAGCTGCGGGTCATCGTAGGCGGGCGCGATACGCCAACTATTCGCAAGGGCTGGAACAGAGCGTATCAAAGCTATATGGAAGTGGGTTCCTCCATCAAACCGCTTGCCGTGTATGGGCCCGCGTTTGATGCGGGCGCGTCTCCGGGCACCATCATAGGCAATTTCAAGGCCCCGATCACCGGGTGGACAAAGGATCCGGGCTACCCATACATCGGCGAAGATAAATACATAGGCCCGCTTTCCATTCGGCAGGGCATCGTTTCATCATTAAATGTAATGGCCGCGCGCACGCTCATGGAACGTGTTTCGCCGGAGGTAGGGGCAAAATACCTGACAAATCTGGGCGCGAATCCGAGTAAAATCAACGCGGACGGCCCAGGCCTCGCGCTGGGAACATCCGGCCTCACAACCATCCAAATGACGGCGGCGTTTGGCGCGATAGCGGCGCAGGGCGAGTACCTCGAACCGCTTTCGTTTACAAAAGTGCTGGACGCGCAAGGCAATGTCGTGCTGGATGCGGATGTGGTAAGAAGGCGCATGCAGGTGTATAAACCAAGCACGGCGTACATGCTTGTCGATGTACTGACGGATGCCGTAAACCGGGGAACAGGCACAAACGCAAAGATCGACGGCATAACGGTGGCGGGTAAAACCGGCACGAACGACGATTACAAAAGCGTATATTTTGCGGGCATGACGCCCTACTACGCGTCGGCGGTGTGGATCGGGCATGACGATCCGTCGGTAAGCCCGCTTAAAAATCGCTCGGCAGGCGGCGCGTATGCCGCGCCGTTATGGCAGGCGTTCATGTCCCAGATACACAAGGGCCTGCCGGACAAACCCATTATCGATACGCCTCCATCCGCGCTGGGATTGGTAAAAAAACGGGTCTGTTCCGTTTCCGGCATGCTGGCGACGGAAGCGTGTGACGTGGATTCCATGGGCCACAAGCCCATTACGGACTGGTTCCTGGAGTCAAACGCGCCCACGGAGCCCTGCAATATGCATGCCGCGGTTTCCGTTTGCAGTGAAAGCGGCATGATCGCTTCGCCGAACTGCCCCACAACGAGCCTCGGGAGCGCCTCCATGGTGCTGATACAACCGGGTTCCTATTACGATCAGTTTACCGACGAAGAATTACAGGGCGGCCTCACAAACTACATTCGCACGACGCTGCCGCTGGAAGCATATGTAGAGGGCATGGGCGAATACTACGGCCAGCAATGCACGCTGCACAACGGGTATAATTCCGGCGGGTGGAACAGCGGCGCCTGGGATACCGATCCGCTTACGCCAGGGACGGGTTCCGTCCAGCAGTCGGAAGACGAATTGGAAGAACGGCTAAAGGGTTTCCAAAATCAGGCCAGGCAGATGCGTGTGGATATGCAGGAATATCTGGCGACAACGGATCTGACCACCTCCGATAAACAAATACTCAACAAGCATATCGCCGCTTTGAGTGCTGTGGAATCAAGCAGGAGTGAAAGAAATATTCAAAATACGATGCAGCAGGCGCAGGCCGACTGGAACTTTGTGCAATCATTGGTAAACGGGAGCGGTGCCCGCACAGGGCCTTAATAAAATGAAAAGCGAAGACGAAATCAAGCTTGCTTTACGGGCTGCGTATGAGAGAGAACGTGCGCGCCTGCTGAGCTGCACGTACGAGGGAGAACTGGACAGGCCGGTATTTGGCGAGGGCCCGCTTCATCCATGGCTGGTGCTGATTGGCGAAGCGCCCGGCGGTGAAGAGGTAAGCGCGGGCAGGCCGTTTGTGGGCAAGGCGGGGCGTCAGCTGACAGAGCTGCTCGCTATGTCGGGCATCCCGCGTAAGGACGTATATATCACAAATGCAGTCAAATACCGCCCCATAACAAAAAGGGAACGCTCCGTTCGCAATCGCACCCCTCAAAAAGACGAAATCCTAGCCGCGCAGGCGCTTTTAAAAGAAGAACTATCGCTGTTGCGGCCTTCGTGCATTGCCACGCTGGGCAATGTGCCGTTGCGTTCCGTGCAGGATATTTGCGGCGAAAAGGCTGTCACGATAGGGCTTGCGCATGGCCAAAAAAGTGATATGCGGCTGGAAGGCCTGAAGTGGGTGCTTTTTCCGATGTACCATCCGGCAAGTGTCATCTATAATCGTGCGCTCTTGCCGGTATGTGAGCAGGATACAAAGAATTTGGGTAAACTATATGCATTGCATACCCGTTGTGAACAATCAGTGACATGATACGCGCTTCGCGCAAAGGGGAACGATGGCGTGTTATAATCAAATCAACGTGAAAGGAAGCGGAATGCACATGATAAAACGATGGATCGCCCTGGCGCTTTTGTTTGCGCTATGCGTAAGCGTATCATCGGGCGTGTCGGCATCGCCTTCGCGTGAGTTTGGACAGGTAAGCAGCCAGGGGGTGCGCCTGCGTAGCGCGCCAAACACAGAATCAGACATACTCGCCGAATTGGCGGTAAATACCGAATTAGAAGTGCTCGATGAGCAAGATGGCTGGTACCGCGTATTGTATGGCAATATCGTCGGTTATGTGCGGCAGGATTATATGTTCGTAAACGCGACCGGCAGCCGCGCGGCATATGTGCTGCAAGACGGCGTCAAACTGCGCGGCGGCCCAGGGTACGCCTCGTATGTCACTGCCGAACTCAGCGCCAGCCAGGGCGTAAAAGTCAAACAAATGGTGGGCGAGTGGTATTTTGTGATAGCGGGCGATCAGTCCGGGTTCGTGCATAGAGAATACCTGCTCATGACAAAGGCGACAAACACAGCGAGCAATCTCCTGAAAGTAGGCATGGAAGGCCAGGAAGTGAAGCGCATGCAAACAAAGCTCAGCGAGCGCGGCTTTCTGCCAAAGGCGGACGCGACGGGCACTTACGGCGCAAAAACGCGAGAAGCCGTAAGCGCATTCCAAAAAGCGGCGGGCCTGTCTGCGGATGGTACGGCGGGCGCACAAACGCTGGCGGTATTATACGATCCGGCCAACAAAATATCCAAAGCAAACGCGCTTGCCACGCAAGTAAAGGGCAGCGTGGAGCTGCTGGATTGGTTTAAAGGCGGGCAGGATCTCATATACAAAGGCGCAAAATTCACGGTCATAGATGTAAAAACGGGCCTGTCCTTTAATGTACGGCGCTTTGGTGGCTGGTACCATGCGGACAGTGAGCCGCTAACCGCAAACGATACGGCCATTTTTAAAAAGATTGTTGGGGAATGGACATGGGACAGGCGGGCCATTTGGGTGAAGATTGGCAGCCATGTGGTCGCGGCGAGCATGAATTGCATGCCGCACTTGGTCAGCCCAACCAGCAGCAACAATTTCCCGGGGCATTTCTGCATCCACCTGTACAAATCAAAAGTACATGAAAACAGCAAAGAATGTCCGCGCCACCAGGCGGCGGTGCAGTCCGCGTATAGGGCTGGAAAATAACGCAAGAAAGATACACGGGGGAGCAACCATGAGTATCAAAATTTTAATCGCAGACGATGAGCAGGTGGTACATGAATCGTTGGGTTTATACTTGCGTTCCGAGGGCTATGAGCCCGTGGACGTATTCGATGGCGAAGCGGCGGTGGCGGCGGTAACGGACGATGTGGCGCTCTGCGTGTTAGATATCATGATGCCAGGCAAAACAGGCATAGAAGTATGCAAAGAGATTCGCAAAGCATCGCAGGTGCCCATCATCATGCTCACGGCAAAGGGCGAAGAAGTGGATCGCATCATCGGGCTGGAATTGGGCGCGGATGACTATATCGTAAAGCCGTTCAGCCCGCGTGAAGTGGTAGCGAGAATAAAGGCTGTGCTGCGCCGCACGCAGGAACAGCAAGAGGGCGACAATAGCGCGCTGCATTTCAATGAGCTGGCCGTCGATCTGAAAAGCTATACGGTCACATTGCGCGGCGAACCGGTCATTTGCACACCGAAAGAAATCGAAATTCTCCACATGCTGGCGTCGAATCCCGGCCAGGTGTTTACGCGGGAGCAGCTGTTAAACCGCGTGTGGGGGTACGACTTTGCGGGTGAGACTCGCACGGTAGATACCCATATCAAGCGTATCCGCGCAAAACTGGACAATGTCGGCCTGGGCTGGAGCATAAAAACCATTTACGGTGTAGGCTACAAATTCGAAGTAGATTAAACGGGCCCGCCATAAGCCTGCGCCCTTGCGGGCGGCGAGGTTGAGCGGTGGTGGTGAACGAGCATGCGCAGCATATTCCTTTGGCGTATTACAGTGGTCATGTTTCTAACGGTGATATTAGCCTCCCTTCTTATGACGGGAGGTTATATGTACTTGAGCTTGGACGCGTATACGAGCATCAAGCTTTCGGAATTGCAAACAGAAGCGGAAGCGCTGGGACAGATGTCGCTGGAATTTAAACGCAGGGGCATCGAACAGGAGGCGTTCGCCAGCCTGGCGGACAAGCTGCTCAAAGGCAGCGCGGGCGTGCATTGCCTCATCACGGATAAGCAAGGCAATATGCTGTATCAGTCGTCGAATGGTCAAGGGGCTTCGGCAAACAAAACCGAAACGGTCAGCAAGGAGATAGCCGCCGCGCTCGAAGGCAAAACGACGATGAGCGACCGCTTGCAAATGCCGGATGATGGGGAGCAGGCCATTTCCATATGTATGCCCGTGCGCGATGAAAACGGCGATATACAAGGCTCGATCTGGCTGGTCAAACTGTTTTCAGAGATACGGCGCACAACAGACCGCCTGAATAATTCGCTGTTTATGGCGGCGCTTATCGTGCTGCCGGTGTCGCTCATTCTGGCGTCCATGAGCTTCAAGCGCATAGCGGACCCTCTGCAAAAGATGGCGGATGTGGCGGTGGAAATGCGGCGCGGCAATTTCGAAATCCGCGCGGATGAAAACGAAAAGGGAGAGATCGGCCTGCTGGCACGGGCGTTAAATGACCTGTGCGAAACGCTTTCGCAAACCATTTATCAGCTGCGCACGGAAAAGGGCCAGCTCAAACAAATACTAGCCAGCTTTTCCGAGGGCGTAGTGGCGGTAGATGGCGTCGGCTGTCTCACGCACTACAATATGGCGGTTATGCAAATGTTTGGCGCGGTGCGCGTGGATACGCGTGAGAGCCTCATTCCGGACGAAGGTATCTGGGACGAATTTGAAAAGGTATACCAGTCCGGCGAACCGTATAGCATGCGGTATCCTTTGCCCGGGGAGCGGATGCTGTGGATCACCATATCCCCTGTGGTAACGGAAGGCGGCGAAAAAGCGGGCGTCGTGGGGTTATTTAAGGACATGACCCAAATGGAAACGCTCGAACGCATGCGCCGTGAATATGTAGCAAACATCAGCCATGAGCTGCGCACGCCGCTTACCGCTATTCGCGGCTTGCTGGAGCCGCTGGCGGACGATATGGTGGCGCTGGAAGAAGACAAACAGCGCTATTACCGTATCATGCTGCGCGAAGTGGCGCGCCTTTCCCGCCTTATCACAGACATGCTGCAGCTTTCGCGGCTGCAATCCGGCACGGAATATATGGAACTCATCGAAATAGATATCCGCGAAACACTGGAGGATATCGTAAAAAGCTACAGCAACAAAGCGGCGGAGAAGTGTGTGGAAATCGTACTCGACGCGCCTGAGCTGCCGCGCGTGCTGACAGACCCGGACCGCGTGGAGCAAGTGCTGGTCATATTGATCGACAACGCCCTGCGGTATACGCCATCCGGAGGCAGCGTGACAATACGCGCGCAAAGCCGCGAGAGCGTGATCATCAGCGTAATCGATACGGGAGCGGGAATACCGGAGGCGGACATACCCCATATATTCGAACGCTTCTATACGGTTGACAAATCACGCAAGGAGGGCGGTACGGGGCTGGGCCTTTCCATCGCGCAGCATATCATTGCCAAGCTGGGCGAAAAGATCACGGTGGAAAGCAAAGTGGGGGAAGGCACCTGCTTCCGGTTTACACTCAGAAAATACGTGCGCAACGCTATAGCGCTGGGGCCGGCGCAAGAAGAATGGGATGCGCCGGATACGGAGCATCTGCCGCCGCTGCTAAAGCCGCAGGGGAATAAGTCCGGCAAGGCAAAAGACGCGCTGGACGCCCAATACGAGGTGCTGCCGGAACAGGGCAAAAAGCAATCCGAGCGTAAAAAGGGCAAAGAACGCCCGTCCTGATAATGAAAGAAAAAATACGCGCCTATGCATATATGCCGTTGGCGCGTGGAAATTGGGATAATTTTCGCACTCCATACATACCTTGTACCATACAGGACAAGGGGGTACTTTTATGGAGTATCGGCGGAGGAAAAGCAGACGGAGGTCGCAGCCCGCAAGTACGGGCGGAACGGCAAAGGCCATACTCGCGCTGGCGGTTATTGCGGCGATCGTGTATGTGGTAAGCGCGTCGGCGGTTGGCGCATGGGTGGCGGAAAAGGTCATAGCGCCCGCGTTTGCCGCGTTTGACAGCCTGGTGCAGGGCAGCGCGCCGGCAGCGCCGGCAGGCATAGAAACAAAAGCGCCCGTGCAGCAGGGAGGCGTTTCTGCCGCGCAGGCGGTGACAGGTGACGTGCAGATCCCGGCGATGGAATGCTTTGCGCTGCAAATGGGCGTGTTCAGCACAAGGGAAAACGCGCAAACAGAGGCGGAGAACCTGCGCCAGCGCGGCGCGGGCGGATACGTATTGGAGGATGCCGGGAAATATCGCGTGTTGGCGGCGGCGTATGCGGGCCAGGAGAGCCTCAAGCAAGTACGCGAGCAGCTGAAGGCAGAGGGTATGGACAGCGCGTCCTATGTGTTTAGCGCGCCAAACAACACGCTGCGGGTAACGGCGACGCAGGAGCAGCTGGATGAAGTCGCGGCCGGGTTTGAGGCGCTGTCTGTTCTGCTGAACGATATGGCGGCGGCGACGCTGCAATTCGACCAGCAACAGATGACGGAGGAACAGGGCAGGCAGAGTGCGGCAAAGCTGCTGGAGCAGCTGCAAGCGGCGCAAACACGCTTCGCGAAGCTTGCTGCGGTAGAAAACCCTGTACTGGAAGCGGCGAGCGCGTGTTACGCGGAGTGTGAAACGGCGCTAAAAGAGCTGCAAGCGTATACAGCACAAAGTAGTCTGGATTTTTCTTCAAAAATGAAATATACTCATATATGTATTGTGCATGCGTATGCGAAACTGGCGGATCAGGTGGCCGGACTGTAATGGCGCGCTGCATGCAAACTTACCGTCGGGAGAAAACAAATGAAAATTGCAGAGGTAGCGCGCATATTAGACGCGAAGGTGCTATGCAGCGAGGAACGCGTTCAAGAAGAAGTAGCATCCGCGTTTGGTGCGGACATGATGAGCGACGTGCTCGCTTTTATGGACGAAAACACCTTGCTGCTGACAGGACTGGTAAATGCGCATGTGATTCGCACGGCAGAAATGCTTGAATTGCGTTGTGTGGTGTTTGTACGCGGCAAAGAGGTGACTTCCGAAATCTTAGAAGAGGCCATCAATCAAGGCATCGTCGTGCTCAGCACGGAGCATACGCTGTACCTGTCTTGCGGATTGCTATACGCGGCTGGGTTGCCGGGCTGCAAGAGAAGGTGACGCCATGGCCTCATTAACATTGGCGCAAACGTTCCCCGTACAAAAGAACGCGTTCGACACCGCGGGAGAAGCCAGCAGCAAAATTAAGGGTATACTGAAAAAATTAGGCATCAAGCCTGAGATCATACGCGATATCGCGATAGCATCGTATGAAATTGAGCTCAATCTGGTCATCCATTCCCTGGGAGGCGATCTGGAGCTGAAGGTAAGCGCGGATAAAATCGTGCTCACTTCCCGCGATGTGGGCCCGGGCATAGCGGATATCAAACTCGCGCTGAAAGAAGGCTATTCCACAGCGCCCGAAAGCGTTCGGGATTTGGGGTTTGGGGCGGGTATGGGCCTGCCAAATATCCAAAGGCACAGCCACGAATTTCACATCGAATCCGAACTGGGAAAAGGAACGCTCATACGTGCCACATATAATCTGTAAAAATAGCGTGTGGCAGAAAAAGCAGGGTATTGGAGGTAGGTACTTTGTTACAAAAGCATTCTGTCCGCATAGATAGAAGAAAATGCGTAGGCTGCACAAATTGCATCAAAAGTTGCCCAACTGAGGCCATCCGCGTGCAGCGGGGAAAAGCAAAAATTTTAGAGGACCGTTGCATAGATTGCGGGGAGTGCTTGCGCGCCTGTCCGCATCACGCTATGGTTGCGGTCACAACGCCCGTGGGCGAGCTCAATCTATATCCCTACAACATCGTTATTCCCTGCGTATCGTTGCATTCGCAATTCAGAAACGCCAGCCGCGAGGATATCAATGGCGCCCTGTACGCGATGGGATTTGACTTCATATACGAAGAAGCGCGCGCGGCAGAGATTCTAGCTGAGGCCCTGCGCGTATATTTGCGCTCGGGCGACGCGAATTTCCCTGTTATATCTTGCAATTGCCCTGTGGTACCAAGGCTTGTGACGACGTTGTTCCCAAACCTCATAGACAACCTGTCTCCCTTTGTTTCCGCCACAGAAATAGCGGCGCGCGTAGCAAAAAATGAATTTTGTGAAATCATGCAAGTAGACAGGTCCTCTGTCGGCTGCTACTATATCGCGCCCTGTTCCGCCAGGATGACAAACATCCGCAATCCGCTGGGCATCGAGCACAGCGACGTAGACGGTGTGTATTCCCTGCGTGATTTATACGCAACCATCATGGAACACATCAATGCCAACGAAACCACACAAAAAGATATACCGTTTCCGGCGGGCTCGTATGGCATGGGCACGGCGGTAGTGGGCGGGCTCAGCTCCGCCGTGGGCACGGAGCACTATTTAGCAGTAGACGGCATATATAACGTCATGCAATGCCTCGAAGAGATAGACAACGAACGCCTAAGAAAGCTCATGCTAGTGGAAGCGTCCGCATGTGGCGGTGGCTGCGTGGGCGGCCCGCTTTTGTTTGAAAACCAGTTTGTGGCCAAAAACAGAAACCGCCGCATGGCGAATTCACAGCCGAGATACGATCTTGAAAAAGACGAGCATATAGATAAATACATCAATTCTTCCATCATCCGCTATGATATTCCGTTCAAACCGCGCAGTGTCATGAAGCTTTCCGAGGATATCGGCGAGGCCATGCGCATGATGGAACGCATGGAAGACATCGTAAAGCGGCTGCCCGGCCTCGATTGCGGTTCTTGCGGCTCGCCGAGCTGTCACACGTTGGCCGAGGATATCGTGCGCGGACAGGCGGTGGAAATGGACTGTATTTTCAAACTGAGGGACAAGCTGCGCATATTGGCGCAAGAGATGGCGGATCTGGCCAGCGCGGAAAAGCGGGGCTAATACTTATATAATTGCGGGAGGAAAGAATATGCTTGTTTCCGAATTAGCCAACCTAATCCAGGCAAAGATCATAACCGAAGGCGTAGAGGACCGTGTGGTGGAATGCGGTTACACATGCGATTTGCTTAGCTGGGTGATGGCAAAGGGCAAAAGCGGTTGCGCGTGGGTTACGGTTCAGACGCATATGAACGTGGTGGCGGTAGCGTCCTTGCACGATATGGCCTGCATCATATGCCCGGAAGGCATAGAGGCGGAAGCCCCGTCCGTGGCAAAAGCGGCGCAAGAGGGCATCATCGTTTTAGAAACGGGGAAAACGGCTTACGAAATATGCGGGCTAATGGCTAAAGCTGGCATACCCGCCGTATAATTCCATGATAAAGCTCGCGGCGGATTTGCATATCCATTCCTGCCTTTCTCCGTGCGCGGACATGGAAATGACGCCAAATAACCTTGTGAATATGGCATATCTCAAAGGCCTGGAGGCCATAGCGGTGTGCGATCATAACAGCGCGCGCAATCTTCCTGCGGCAAAAGCCGTGGCGGATGCGCGCGGCTTGATTTTTTTGCCCGGGCTGGAAGTGGAAACAAAAGAAGAAGTGCACATACTCACACTATTCGAGACGGTGGAAGTAGCGCTTGCGTTTGGCGATTGGGTGTATGCACATTTGCCGCAAAGGGAGAATATGCCGGATTTCTTTGGCGAACAGATCGCCATGAATGAAGACGATGAGCCGATATATACCGAACGGCGCATGCTCATTCAGTCCACAACGTTGCCCATAGATGAGGTTGCGCGCAAATGCAGAGAATACGGCGGCGTGCCGGTTCCGGCACATATCAACCGCACATCAAACTCGCTGCTGTACAATTTGGGCTTTGTGCCGGAAGAGTTGGACTTCGCCACGCTGGAAGTATACAAACATCTGCCGCTGACGGGCGTAGAGATAGACCGCTATCATGTCCTATACGATTCCGACGCGCATAATCTCGAAAGCATCTCTGAAGCGGAGCATTTTATATCTGCGTACGAGCGCAGTGCTGCGGGCATCTTGCGCTATTTGGCGGAAAGCAAGCAATAAAAGGGTATAAGAATGGCTTAAAAAAGCTGGCGCGCCGCTACGTGAACTGTTATGATGGTATCTGGCGCAGGGCGTTGTCCTGCCATGAAAAATGTCGGCTAAGCCTGCCACGCGCAGGCCGCACATAGATGTAAAATATTTTGGGCGACCCAAACGAAGGAGGAAAGGCATGGTAGAGCTGCATAACGAAGGCGTATATCTTAGCGGCGGCGTACCAATCAGTGGCGGCGAGGGCTTTTTGCCGCCGGATGAAGCGCGTGAGCGCACGATGGCGTATTCCATACTGCGCGCGCACAGCGTGAAGGAAAGTAAAGCACAGCTGAATATCCGGTTTGACAGCCTTGCTTCGCACGATATCACCTATGTAGGTATCATACAAACCGCGCGCGGATCGGGGTTAAGTGAATTTCCCGTTCCGTATGCCATGACAAACTGTCACAATTCGCTTTGCGCCGTGGGCGGCACGATCAACGAAGACGATCACGTGTTTGGCCTGTCGGCGGCTATCAAATATGGCGGCATTTTTGTGCCGGCCAATCTCAGCGTCATCCACACATACGCGCGTGAAACGCTTACGGGCTGCGGGCGCATGGTGCTCGGCTCAGATAGCCATACGCGGTATGGCGCGCTGGGTACGATGGGCATAGGCGAAGGCGGGCCGGAAATTGTCAAACAGCTCTTGTGCAACACATACGATATCCCGGCGCCCAAAGTGGTGCTGGTATATCTCGAGGGCAGGCCAAAGCATGGCATAGGCCCGCATGATGTGGCTATCGCGCTGGTGGCGGCCACGTTTGGCAATGGCTTCGTAAAGAATAAGGTGCTCGAGTTTGCTGGCCCGGGGATAGCGGAGCTGCCGGTAGAATTCCGTAACGGAATCGACGTCATGACGACGGAGAGCACTTGCCTGAGCTCTATCTGGCAAACAGATGAAAAAGTAGCGGACTATTACCGCGTGCATGGAAGGCCGGAAGCGTATGAGGCGCTGGCGCCTGCTGACGGCGCGTATTATGACGCCATGATTAAAATTGATCTGAGCAAAATCGAATGTATGATCGCCATGCCATACCATCCGAGCAACGCGTATACCATCAGAGAGGTCAACGCAAACATACAGGACATCGCTGTGGCGCTGGAAAAAGAATCGGTAGAAAAATTTGGCGTAAAAGCCGATCTGCGTTCCAAGATCAAGCAGGGGCGCTTTTTTGCGGATCAGGGCATCATCGCGGGCTGCGCGGGCGGTTTGTACGACAATATCTGTGAAGCGGCGGCTATATTGCAAAACGCGGGCACAGGCAACGGCTATTTTTCACTGTCTGTGTATCCCGGTTCGGCGCCGGTTGGGGTGGCGCTGAGCAGAAACGGCGTGCTGACCTCCTTAATGGAAGCCGGCGCGGTTATAAAGCCGGCGTTTTGCGGGCCGTGCTTTGGCGCGGGGGATGTTCCGGCAAATAGCGGCTTTTCTATACGCCATACCACACGCAACTTTCCAAATAGGGAAGGCAGCAAACCAAACGATAAACAGCTGGCCATGGTCGCGCTTATGGACGCGCGCAGCATAGCGGCTACAGCGCGCAATCACGGCGCGCTTACGCCTGCGTCCGAATGCGAATATACTCTAAATATGCCGCCTTACAGTTACGATTCCGGCATATATGAAAAACGTGTATACAACGGCTATAAAAACGCGAAACCGGAAGAGGAATTGCGGTTTGGGCCCAATATCGCGGACTGGCCAAAGATGTATCCGTTGAGCAAGCATGTATTTCTGGAATTAGCCGCCGTCATACACGACGAGGTTACCACTACGGACGAGCTGATACCTTCCGGCGAAACATCGTCTTACCGTTCGAATCCTCAGCGGTTGGCGGAATTCACGTTGTCCCGCCGTTGCCCCGCGTATGTGGCGAACAGCAAGCGCGTGCAGGCGGAAGAAGCGCAGCGCCGCGATGGAAAGGCGCCCGCGCGCTTAAAGGAGGCGCTGGAGCGCGTCGGGCTGGCGGGTCAGGAAGCGGATACGGCCATGGGTTCGGTTATATTCGCGTGCAAGCCGGGCGATGGCTCTGCTAGGGAGCAGGCGGCGTCCTGCCAGAAAGTGCTCGGCGGCTTTGCGAATATCTGCAATGAATTTGCCACAAAGCGTTATCGCAGCAACTGTATCAACTGGGGCATATTGCCGTTCACGCTAAAAGAAGGGCAGGTTTTTGCCTATGCGGAAGGGGATATCCTCATCGTGCCTGATGTTCGCGAAGCGGTGCAAAGCGGGCGGGAAGATATCCCGGCAAAGGTGCTGAAAGCGGATGGCGGAGTGGAAGAGCTGCTGCTGCAAATCAAAGGGCTTACGCAGGATGAAAAAGATATCATGCTTGAAGGTTGCCTGATGAACTATTATGCCGCGCAGGCGAAAAAAGGATGAAAAGCGGGCGCATAGCTGCCACAGTGCGCTGGCCGCTTTCGTGCATGAAAGGAATAAACGCATGGAAAAAGTAAAGATGTTAACGCCGCTGGTCGAAATGGACGGCGACGAGATGACAAGAATCCTGTGGAAAATGATAAAAGACGAATTGCTGCTGCCATTTGTTGATCTCAAAACGGAATACTACGACCTCGGTTTGGTGGAGCGTGATAAAACGCGTGACGCCATTACGGTGCAGGCGGGCAACGCCATAAAAAAATACGGCGTTGGCGTAAAATGCGCCACGATCACGCCAAACCGGCAGCGCGTAAGCGAATACAATCTGCAGGAAATGTGGAAAAGCCCAAATGGTACGATCCGTGCCATATTAGACGGCACGGTATTTCGCGCGCCCATTATAATAGACGACATCAAGCCCGTGGTGAAAAATTGGAAAAAACCCATTACGGTGGCGCGCCATGCGTATGGCGACATTTACAAAGCCACAGAATACCGTGTGCCTGGCCCGGGCAAGGCAGAGCTGGTGTTTCATGGGGAAAACGGCGAAACATTTAGCGAAACAGTGTACGATTATGAATGCAGCGGTGTATTGCAGGCTTGTTTCAACAAGGATACCTCCATACGTTCGTTCGCGCACGCTTGCTTCCAATACGCGCTTGCAACGAAGCAGGATCTCTGGTTTGCCACAAAGGATACGATCAGCAAGCAGTACGATCAAACCTTTAAACTCCTGTTCGAAGAAATATTCGAAACCACATACAAAGAAACATTTGCCTCCGCCAATATCGAATATTTCTACACGCTTATAGACGACGCGGTCGCCCGCGTAATACGCAGCGAGGGCGGGTTTATTTGGGCCTGCAAAAATTACGACGGCGATGTAATGAGCGATATGGTATCGACGGCGTTCGGTTCGCTTGCCATGATGACTTCCGTGCTGGTCAGCCCGGAGGGCCATTTCGAATACGAGGCGGCGCATGGCACGGTAACGCGCCATTACTACCGCTACCTGAAGGGCGAGGAAACATCCACAAACCCGATAGCCACGATATTCGCCTGGAGCGGGGCGTTGCGCAAGCGCGGCGAATTGGATAAACTGCCTGAATTGTGCGCGTTTGCGCAAAAATTGGAAGACGCCAGCCTTTGCGTGTTGAACGACGGCATCATGACAAAAGATTTGGTCGGCCTGTCGGAAAGCGGAAAAGCGCGCGCGGTCAATTCCGAAACGTTTATCCATGAAATCAAAGTCCGGCTGGAAAAAAGCATGGCCTAAAGAAGGCAAATGCTTGCTATGGGCGGGGCCGCAAGGGAGATGGCGCAGGCATAGTCCCACGTCACTCTCTCCATAAAATAAAAACACTGAAAAATGGCATGCTGTTGCTCAAAAACGGTTTGACAGCGAGCCATTTGAATGGTATTATACTTCGGTGAGCCGCTCTGTGACGGTGTTATAACGCATGCAATTGCATGGGCCGTGCATAGGCGAGACTGTAAAGAGGAGGAATCACAGGATGTATGCAATCATTCAAACCGGCGGCAAGCAGTATAAAGTGCAAGCTGGTGATGAAGTGCTGGTAGAAAAGCTCGATATCGCGGAAGGCGAAGAAGTCAGCTTCGACGTATTGCTCGTAAGCGGCGACAGTGGCGTGCAGGTAGGCAAGCCATTGGTCGAAGGCGTAAAAGCCAAGGCGAAGGTGCTTGAACATGGCAAAGGCAAAAAGGTCATCGTTTTCAAGTACAAGCCCAAGAAAGACTATCGCAAAAAGCAAGGGCATCGTCAGCCCTACACCCGCGTAGAAATTCTTTCCATCGGGTAAACGAAGTGGTCACGGTATGCATGCTGAAGCAGCATGACAAATTGGTGGGCTTCGAAATAAAGGGCCACGCGGAATACGCGGACCCGGGCCAGGATATCGTGTGCAGCGCCATATCCGCGCTGGGAACCACAACCATACTTGGCCTTACAGAACGGTTGCTACTGCCGGTTGGTTACGAAAGCGAAGAAGGATATCAGTATTGTGTTCTGGGCAAAGAGCTTATGGCGGCACAGTACGAGCAAGCGGAATTATTGCTGGATACCATGCTTTTAGGCCTTCAAGCCATCCAAGCCAACTACGGCGAATACCTCAATATAACGGAAAGGGAGGTGTAAGCGAATGCTTCAAATGAATCTTCAACTGTTTGCGCATAAAAAAGGCGTAGGCAGCTCACGTAACGGCCGCGACAGCCAAAGCAAGCGCCTTGGGCCCAAAAGGGCGGACGGACAGTTCGTGCTCGCAGGCAACATTTTGGTGCGTCAGCGTGGCACCCATTTCCATCCGGGCAACAACGTAGGAATCGGCAAAGACGATACCTTGTTTGCCAAGGTGGATGGTGTGATGCGTTTTGAACGCAAGGATAAAGAACGCCAGCAAGTAAGCGTATATCCGGTCGAGGCAGCCCAGTAAACCATCGGTATATCAAGAGCATGCATAGAGATGTGCATGCTCTTTGTTTTCCATGCATATGGCAGTTTTGTAATTAATTTGCAAATTAACAATATAAATTGTATAATTTTAAAAAACAACCGGTAATACGGACGGGAGGATCATGGCGATGGCAAAAGGAAAATTTGTGGTTTCTATTACGAAAAACGACCAGTATCGTTTCAATCTGCTGGCGGCAAACAGCCAGGTTATTGCTACGAGCGAAAACTACAGCTCCAAGGATAGCTGTCTCAACGGAATAGAAAGCGTAAAGAAAAACGCGCCTGTTGCCAATATAGAAGACCAAACGGTCGAAGGTGCAAAAACCGAAACAAATCCCAAATTCGAAATCTATCTCGACAAAGCGAATGAGTTCCGTTTCCGCCTGAAAGCGCGCAATGGCGAGATCATTGCCGTAAGCGAAGGCTATTCGGCCAAGGCAGGCTGCAAAAACGGCATCGATTCAGTAGTCAAAAACGCGCCGGACGCGGATATTCAGCTGCCATAATATTCTAAAAGTTATACTGAGGGCAGTGGCGCGTTTAGCGGTAGCCATTGCTCCAGTAAAGTGGCAATTTTGACAGGCGCATGTACAATTATGTCAACATGCGCCTGTGTGTTGTTTTCAAAAAATGCCCATACTATAATCGATATATATTAGTAGGGGGAGGCGGATTATGAGCAAGGCGCCGCATATTCTCATCTGTGACGACCAAAAGATCATCCACGAAACGCTGGGCGTATATTTGGAAAGTGAAAGCTTTACCTTTGCTTCCGCATACAATGGCCTGCAGGCGCAAGAAATGGCGCAGAGCGAAAAGCCGGATCTCATACTGTTGGATCTTATGATGCCGGGGAAGTCCGGTATAGAAGTTTGCCGGGAAATCCGCCAAACCAATCAGGTACCCATCATCATGCTCACGGCAAAGGGTGAAGAAATAGACCGCATTTTAGGGTTGGAACTGGGCGCGGACGATTACATCGTAAAGCCGTTCAGTGCGCGGGAGGTGGTCGCGCGGATCAAGGCCGTGCTGCGGCGGCTGAATCAACAAAAAGTCCAGCCATTCCAAATGCTGCAATTTGCGGATTTGGAAATCAACGTAAGCAGCTATGATGTACGATATGAGGGAAAAACCTTGCCGTTTACGCCCAAAGAGGTGGAAATACTCTACTTGCTCGCTTCGCATCCGGGCCGCGTATACGAACGTGAACAGATTCTTTCCTTAATATGGGGCTACGACTATTTTGGCGACACGCGCGCGGTGGATACCCAAATAAAGCGTATTCGTCAAAAATTGCCGCAAGAAGGCGTGCCATGGGGCATAAAAACGGTGTATGGTGTAGGGTATAAATTCGAGGCGGGTGTATGAAAAGCGGCCTGCTAAGAAAATTGCTTTTGTTTCTGGTATTAACGCTGGTGGTTAACGCGCTGTTGACGGCAGGCGTTTTTACATATACCAGCCGCAATATATTTGCAAATATGCAAAAAGGAGAAATGCTGCCGCGCGCCTATGCGGTCAGCGAGATTGTTTCGCAATTCCAGCGGGGCGAAATTTCCCCTATAGCGTTTGAGCGCCTGATAAACATGAATCTCGGGCGCTTTATGCGTGACGCGTCCGTGCATATCTATTTGGGCGACGACAGCTGGATAACGAGCGCGTCGAGTATGGAAGGCGAGCGCTATATCGAAAGGCTAAAAGGCTTTTTGCCGGATTTAATGGGCGGCAGCATGGCGGCGCTTTCCACCGTGTCGAAGGACCTTGGCATTCTTGTTGCCGCGCCGGTGTACGGCATGGATGCCGCGGTAACGGGCGTCGTATTCCTTTCAACCCCGCTGCGCGATGTAAACGCGTCGCTCCAAGGGCTAAATATCGCGTTGATTATCAGCATAATGCTGGCATTCGCGGTCATGATATTGCCGGCGTTTTTCGGTTCGCGCACATTTACGCGGCCACTGTTGCATATGGCAGGGGCGGCGCAGGCGATGGCAATGGGCGATTTTACCGTGCGCGCCGAAGAAAACAGAAAAGATGAGATCGGCGTATTGGGCAAATCGCTTAACGAGCTTTCCGCTGCGCTCTCTTTCACCATCGGCGATCTTATGCTGGAAAAAAGCCGTCTGCAAAACGTGCTGGACGGCCTGCATGAAGGGATCGTGGCGGTAGATGGCGCGGGCAACGTCACCCATTGCAATCCGGCGGCCATGCGTCTGTTGGGCAGCGAACAAACGGCGGCGGGAGCGCTTGGGAGGCTGTATGCGCTTTGGCCGGAATTCGATAAAGAAACGGACGGCGGCGCGCTGCGCGCGCATATGGCAGTGGTGAGCGAGGCGCAGCTGCTGCTTACCGTTACGGAGATAGCTGCGCAGGGCGGCGAGCGTGCGGGCGTTGTGGCGCTCATTCAGGATGTAACGGAGGAGGTGCGTTTGGAACAAACGCGGCGCGATTATGTGGCAAACGTCAGCCATGAATTGCGAACGCCCTTAGCGTCCATCCGCAGTTTGGCGGATGCGCTTAACGACGGGCTGGTAAAGCGCGATGAAGACAAAATGCGCTATTATGGGTATATTCTCAGGGAAAGCATGCGCCTTTCGCGGTTGATTGACGATCTGTTGGAGTTGAGCCGGCTGCAATCTGGCGGTGTGGCGCTGCAAAAACGCGCATTCGACCTGAACAAATCGCTTTGCGAAATTGCGGAACGCTTTGGCAGCATAGCCGAAGAAAGCGGCCTTGCGTTTCGGCTGGATACGCCGCCAGGCGAATTACTCGTCCTGTCAAACGAAGACAGGGTGGAACAGGTGCTGGTGGCACTGCTGGATAACGCAGTGAAATACGCCGCTGATGAGGGCACGGTTCTTCTTTGCGCACAAAGCCGCGAAAATGATGTGCTGGTTTCTGTAGGCAACACGGGCAGCATCGACGAAACACAGTTGCAGCATGTGTTTGAACGCTTTTATAAAGCGGATATGGCGCATGCCGAGCAGGGAACCGGCCTCGGCCTTGCTATCACGCAAGAGATCATTACGCTGCTGGGTGAAACCATCTGGGCAGAAAACAGCGAGGGCAACGTGTGCTTCCGCTTTACGCTGCATAAGTAAAGCGCGAAGCGCCCCATCGTTCCGTCCATACCGCCAGCAGCACGCAAACCGCACGCCTTGCGCGCGGCCCAGACTGTCAAAAAAAGGTTCATAAGGATAGGCTTTCAATCCGTGGGCAAGGGCGACATGTGCGTCCGCTGCCCACACCCTGGGCATTTTGCCGCCCGTGAGCCCGGAGGGCGAGAGGCAAAATGCCGTAATCCGTCTAAAAACAAAGTTTTTCGACGGCCTGAGGGGGCCGTAGCACCAAGAAGCTACGGCCCCTTACCTTATCTTCAAATGCAGAACGACGCACCAGTGCCTAAAAGAGCTTTATCCGTGCACACAAAATAGGCCTGACGATTTCGACTTACCACTTGAAGGCAAATCCGTATA
>JAVBPK010000012.1:0-15260 GCA_031549625.1 Eubacteriales bacterium | reverse complement strand
GCTGCGCCTGCCCGACGGCCAAAGTTTGTATTATGGCGGCGAAAGCGGTGAGGGCGCTTTATACCCGCACGAGCCTCCCGGCTACCAGATCACCGTGTATGACCCCGCCTATGCCGTGCCGCGGCATTTCCGCGAGGGCGTCTTATA
Organism: Eubacteriales bacterium; assembly: GCA_031549625.1. Taxonomy (GTDB): domain Bacteria; phylum Bacillota; class Clostridia; order Christensenellales; family CAG-138; genus JAISXK01. Next base: position 15,113 of record JAVBPK010000012.1, on the reverse strand, counting down.
TCAAGTTTTTCCCGACCGTTTCCGCCGCGGCGGCGACGCCGCCCCCGGCATACGCTACCACCGGTCACTGGGCCGGTCCATCCGACTGCATGAAAACTGGGACGACCAGCCTTATTATCTGCCTGAACCCGGCCAAAAAGATTATGTGCCAAACGATTTCTTCTGCGGCGACCTTGCGGGCCTGCAGCAATCTTTGCCCTACCTGCAATCGCTTGGCGTAACCTGCCTATATCTCAACCCCGTATTCGAAAGCGCCTCCAACCACCGCTACGATACCGCCGACTACCGCCGGGTGGATCCCATCCTTGGCGGCAACACGGCGCTCGAGGAGCTTGTGCGTGCCGCGAGAGACGCGGGCATCCGCATCATGCTGGACGGCGTATTTTCCCACACGGGCGCGGACAGCGTGTATTTCAACAAATACGAGCGTTACCACGGCCCGGGCGCTTACCAATCCGCCGCCTCTCCCTACCGCAGCTGGTACTGCTTCGACGACTGTTACACGCATGGTTACCGCACATGGTGGGGCTTTCCGGAACTGCCCGAAGTGGAAGAATCCGATCCTTCCTATTCCGATTTTGTGATGGGCGGCCCCGACTCACTGCTGGCGTATTGGGCGCAAAAAGGCGTCTCCAGCTGGCGGCTGGATGTGGCGGACGAATTGCCCGATTCCTTCATTGCCCGCATGCGCGTGCAGCTCAAATCGCTCGACCCGGACGGCGTGCTGCTTGGCGAAGTATGGGAAGACGCCTCCACAAAAGAGGCCTACGGCGAGCGCAGGCGCTATGTGTATGGCCATGAGCTTGACAGCGCCACAAACTATCCATTCCGCACCGCCGTGCTTTCGTTTTTGCTTGGCCATTCCGACGCCTACGCGTTTAACCATACCTTGCAAGCCCAGCGCGAGCATTACCCGCAGGCGTTTTACTACGCGGCCATGAATATGCTTTCCTCCCACGACAGCGTGCGCGCTCTCACCGCCCTAGGCGGCGCACCAGACCGGGACGCACTCCCGCGCGCGGAGCAGGCCGGCTTTTCACTTACCGCAGAAATGCTGCTCACGGCAAAGGCGCGCCTTATACTTGCCGCTGCGCTGCAAATGGCCATCCCCGGCGTGCCCTGCATTTACTATGGCGACGAAGCCGGGGTAACCGGCATGGCCGACCCTTTCAACCGCGCCACCTATCCCTGGGGCCGCGAAGACCAATCGCTCCTGCAAGCCTACCGCGCCGTTTCCCGCGCGCGCGGCAGCAATGCCGCTTTGCGTTCCGGTTATTGCCGCATGGGCGCTTTGCACCCGGATGTATTCGCGGTGCTGCGCTTTACGTTCGACGGGCACGACGCTTTCCACGAAGCAGTGCCTGCCGCAGCAGCCCTCCTGCTTTGTAACCGCGCGGACGAAGCGCGGCGCGTCCTTTTTGCTTTGGAAGACCTTTTAGAAGGGCCGGACGCCGCGCTGGGCGTACCGCTTACCGGTTTATGGCGGGATGCGCTGACCGATGACAGCTTTTTCTTTGCGCAACCGGTGCAGGCATTTGAGCTGCCGCCGCAAAGCGTGACTTTCTTGCTGCGGGACTGACGCTTCCGCTGTTGCTCTGTTGCGAAATGTGGTATGATGAGGTAGAGTATGTTTTACGGACGATATGGAAATGATCAACTAAACCGCGCCCTGGGCATAACCTCCATCGCTTTTGCGGTGGTAAATCTATTTATGGGCCGGGATTCTGTTCTACATAAGGTATTCCTTGCCTTGTGGCTTTTGTGCTTCGGGCTTATGGCGCTTCGCATGTTTTCCCGCAAGCTTGATGCCCGGCGCCGGGAAAACGACATGTTTCTGCGGTACTATTTGCCCGTGAAACACAAATTTCAGGCTTGGCGCAGCGGCGCACCACGCGCAAAGAAGGCCCACACCAACCCGACCTTCCAGGAACGCCGCAAGTACAAATATTTTTCCTGTACCCAGTGCGCGCAACGGCTGCGCGTGCCACGCGGCAAAGGGAAATTGCGCATTACCTGCACCCGCTGCGGCAACCAGTTTGAAATCAAATCCTAAAGGAGCGTTACAAAATGCAAGTTACAAAAGATATGACCATCGCGGAAATCCTGGCCGTGGATAACAACATTGCAGACATACTCATGGCTTCCGGCATGCATTGCCTCGGTTGCGTAATGGCGCATGGCGAGGACCTTGGGCAGGCCTGCGCCGTACACGGCATCGACGCCGACTCCATGATCGCCGATATCAACGCCTATTTGGCAAAAGCATAAACCTGTCCCTTTTGATTTTCCGTTACACAGGTATTCCCGGGCTGTTTGCCCGGAAAATAAAGGAGGTAATTATGAAATACGTATGTTCTATTTGCGGATATGAATACGATCCGGCAGCCGGCGATCCCGAAAACGGCGTCGCTCCAGGGACGGCCTTCGAAAACTTGCCCGAAGATTGGGTTTGCCCCCTCTGCGGCGTGGACAAGAGCAATTTCGAGCCAGCCTGACCGCGCTTGCGCACAGTTTTCTGGAGGCCCCGCCTCTTTACCAACTCTGCGACCTTGCAAAAGGCGGCCCTTTTTAGGGAGCCACCTCAGGCCGTCGAAAAACCTTGTTTTTCGACGGGATTGCAGCATTTTACCTCTCGCCCTCCGGGCTCGCGGGCGGCAAAATGCCCAAGGTGTGGGCTGGGGACGCACATGTCGTCCTTGCCCACGGATTAAAAGCTTTTTCTTGCGAACCTTTTTTGACAGACTGAGGCGGCCCTTTTTAGGGGGCCGCCTTTGTTGTTTGGTTTTCCTTAGCCGACTACTATATTCACTACGTTTCTCGCCACGATGATTTTGCGCACCGTTTTGCCTTGCAGGAAGGGGCATACCTCTTCGCATTCGAGAGCCTGCTGCTCGATCTCTTCCTGTGCGGCCGATGTGCTGACCACAACGCGCCCGCGCACCTTACCGTTTATTTGTACGGCTAGCTCGACGGCGTCTTCTATCAGTGCGTTTTCATCCCACTTTGGCCACGCCGTGGCGTACAGCGGCGGATTGCCCAGCATCTCGTTCATTTCCTCGGAAATATGCGGCGCTACCGGCGAAAGCAGCAACAGCAGGATGTGCAATTCCTGCGGAGTCACCGTTCCCTTTTGGTAGAATTCATTCACAAGCGCCATCATCGCCGCTATCGCGGTGTTGAACTTCATGCGTTCGTTGTCTTCCGTCACTTTCTTTATGCAGGCGTGCAGTTTGGGACGCAAATCTTCCGTTTCGCCCTGCCCTTGTTGCATATCCTGCAAACGCCACACGCGTTCCAGAAAGCGCCTGCAGCCGCGTACGCCTGTGGTGCTCCACGGTATAGGCTGGTCGAACGCGCCCATAAACATTTCATACAGGCGGAAGGTATCCGCGCCAAATTCGTCCACGATCTCGTCGGGATTGATGACATTGCCGCGGGACTTGCTCATCTTTTCGTTGTTTTCGCCGAGTATCATACCGTGGCTTGTGCGCTTGGCATACGGTTCCGGCGTAGGCACCACGCCGATGTCGTACAGGAATTTATGCCAAAAGCGGGAATACAGCAGGTGCAGCGTCGTATGCTCCATGCCCCCGTTATACCAATCCACGGGTGCCCAATATTTGAGCTCTTCCATGGAAGCCATTTCGCCTGTGTTATGCGGATCGATATAGCGCAGGAAATACCACGATGAGCCCGCCCATTGCGGCATGGTGTCCGTCTCGCGCTCCGCAGGCCCGCCGCAAGCGGGGCATGTGGTTTGTATCCATGCCGTAGCGCGCGACAGCGGCGAGGATCCATCCGGCAAAGGCAGGTATTCTTTGATTTCCGGTAAAACAAGCGGCAGATCACTTTCCGGCAGCGGCACCCATCCGCATTTTTCGCAATGCACCAGCGGGATGGGCTCGCCCCAGTATCTCTGGCGGGAAAATACCCAGTCGCGCAGTTTGTAGTTTACCCGCTTTTCGCCGAGGCCCTTTTCCTGCAGCCAGTTTGTGATGGCCGGAATAGCCTCTGGCACGCTCTTGCCATTCAAAAAGTCGGAATTCACCAGCTTGCCGCCTTTGTTGTCCGCAAAGGCTCCTTTTGTGATATCGCCTCCGCTCACCACTTCCACGATGGGCAATTTGAACTTTGTGGCAAACTCCCAGTCGCGCTCGTCGTGGCCCGGCACGGCCATAATGGCACCCGTGCCATAACTCATCAGCACGTAGTCGGAAATCCAAACGGGAATAGGCGCATTGTTTACGGGATTGATAGCCGTTACGCCCTTCAGCGGCACACCCGTCTTTTCCTTGCTCAGCTCACCGCGTTCGAAATCGGATTTGCGCGCGGCGGCATCCTGATACGCGCGTACTTCGTCAATATTCGTGATGCTCGTTTCCATGGCGTTCACGATCGGGTGCTCCGGCGCCACCACCATGTATGTCGCGCCAAACAATGTGTCGGGGCGCGTCGTAAATATGCGCAGGCCCTCCGGATAGCCTTGAATCTGAAACAGCACCTCGGCGCCCTCACTGCGGCCTATCCAATTGCGCTGCTGTATTTTTACTTTTTCGATATAGTTGACGGTATCCAAATCGTCCAGCAGACGTTGGGCGTATGCCGTTATTTTCAGCATCCACTGGCTTTTCACCTTACGTACCACCGCGCCGCCGCAGCGTTCGCACACGCCGTCCACCACTTCTTCGTTGGCAAGACCCACCATGCAGCTGGTGCAGAAATTGATGGGCATTTCGGTTTTATACGCCAGCCCCTTTTCAAACAGCTTCAGGAATATCCACTGCGTCCATTTGTAATAGTCCGGGTCGGTTGTGTTTACTTCGCGCGACCAATCAAAAGAAAAACCCAAACGCTTGAGCTGCGAGCGGAACTTGTTTACATTGTCCCGTGTGACAATCGCCGGATGAATGCCCGTCTTGATGGCATAGTTTTCCGTAGGCAGGCCAAACGCGTCCCAACCGATGGGATACAGCACGTTAAATCCTTCCATGCGCCGTTTGCGGCATATGATGTCGATGGCCGTGTTGCTGCGCGGATGCCCCACATGCAAGCCCATTCCAGATGGATAGGGGAACTCAATCAATCCATAAAATTTGGGCTTTACATGCTCCTCTTCCGCTTCGAAACAATGCGCCTCTTCCCATTTCCGTTGCCATTTCGGCTCCACAGCGTGGTGATCGTACCATTCGCTCATGCTCGTTCATCCTCCGTTCAATAGTATGCGGCGTACCGCCCTTTTTCGGGCGAAAATTCATAAAAAAACGCCTTCGTCTCCTGTTGTAAAGAGACGAAGGGCGTTCGTGGTACCACTCTTTTTCGCGGCCCATAGGCCGCCTTTTTGCCACTTACCGCGTGGCGCACGCCGCGCTTAGCGCCCCGCTCTCATGGCGGAAACGTTCGGCTGCGGAGGCTTCATGGCGAGACCGCTTTCCGCCAAACACCGCCTTACACCATACGGCGGCTCTCTTGGGATTGACCGGGAACGCTGCTCCATTTCATCGCCTTGCTATGCTCAATGAAGCTATTCTATCCAACCGCGGCATTTTTGTCAACCTACTCGCTCGGAAGTTTCTTTTCCCTTACACGCCGGTGCGGTTGCTCCTTTTTTTCGTCAGCGCCAGCGAGCCAGCCCCCAACAGGCACAGCCACAGCCCCGCCGCATCGCTGTTTTCGCCGGTTTTAGGCGGCAATACGACATTGGGATTATGTACGCCGGCCAGCATGAATTCACCCAGCGCTTCTACCGTTACCGTTGCGCGGCCGTTTTGCGCCTTTGCCTTGTAGGCCGCAATGCCGCCGTTTGCCTTCAAGCGCGCAATGCGCATGCTTCTGCCGTCGTATTTTGTGGAAACAGGGAACGAGACCGCCACTTCCCCCTCCGTTTTTACGCCCGAAAGGCTGATCTCATAAGCGCCGAGCACTTTCCAGTTTTCCATAGTACCCTGCAGCTTTTGGTACCGTTTTGTTTTTTCACTCAGCTTGGCCACGCGCAATTCCGGCACGCCTTTGCCGTAGCCGCTTACGCGGATGCCCGTAGCCTTATCCGTGATGGAAAACTTCTGCAAGTTTTCGTCAAACCCGATGCGGACCTTCGTATCCCTGTCGATGTTTTCGAGCGTGTACACACCCTGCACGGGCTTTAACGCCTTGCCGTTTGCTTCCACTGTCAGGCGTTTGTCCTGATACGCCGCGCGCACAAACACCTCAAAGGACAGGCTGCCGCCCGCACGCACATTAAACAGTCCTTCGCCAACACGCACGCCGCCCTTTACTTCCATGATCTCGTAGCCCTCGCCTTCGGAGAATTCCACGAAGTACGCCGGCGCCTTTTCGAAACCGATTTTTACCGCCGTATCCCTTTGCGTGTTCTCGATGGTATACAGGCCCCTATTGGGCAGTATGGTTTTACCATTCGCGCTTACTACGAGCTCCTCTTCGTTATAGCCCTTTTCTACGCGCACATAGAAGCTGAGCGCACCGCCATGCACCACCGCGTAATCACCCGCGCCCAGCGCTTTGCCGCCGCGCACGTCCACCACGCTATACCCTTCGCCAAACGGGAGGCTTACGATATGCGAGCTTTTCCCTTCGAACCAGATTTCCACTTCCACGTCACCGTGGATATTTGCAATGGAATATACGCCCTTTTGCGCCGTCAGCAGTTTGCCGTTTGCGCTTACGCGCAGCGCGTCGGCGTCATAGCCTTTTTCCACGCTTACTTTAAAAGAAAGCTTGCCGTTTTCCTTGATGCCAACGCTGTATTTTTCCAGCAGGAGCCCACCCTGTATATCGGTTACTTTATAACCTTTGCCGGCCGGGAAGCGGACCACATGCGCAAACTGCCGGGGCGCCGATGCCGTCACTTGCGTGTCGCTTTGAATGTTCCGCACCGTATATACTCCCTTTTGGGGCAGTATAACGTCTTTTCCCGCTTTTACAACCAGCTTCTTGCTGTCATAACCCTTTGCTGTTTCCACTTCAAAAGACAGACTGCCTTTCATTGGCACGGTGTATTTGTTCTCCGCCGTCTTCTGGCCGCCCCTGATATTTTTGTACGTTACGCCCTCGGCTGGGATGAGCTCCACCCAGGCGCCCTCCATTTGCCAGTGCGAAACATCTACGGCGACCATACAATCCCGCGTGACATTTTCCAGCGTGCAGACCCAGTTTCCGTTTTTGTTTTGCACGCCGACCGCTTTTTCGTTTGCGTATACTTTGGGCGCCGCTTCGTTTTTATACGCCGCCGCCGGCACGATGACGAATGTATAATCTTCGCCATACACGGCCTTGTCCGTTTCGCGCATCACTGTAAAGCATTCGTTGTCCTTTGGCAGCTGTATTCTGCAATACTGCTGATCCCATTCCGCATCGTTTACACGGACGCGTATATTTTCATAAATGCCTTTTATAGCAAAGGCCCACAGCCCATCGTCGGTTTCCCTGCCTGCCAGCGTAACACCGTTTGCCGTCACAACGGGCATGATTTTTCCGATGTACCGCTCGCCCGGCATCAGTACAAACGAGAATGTTCCGCCGCACGTCACGTTCCTCGCGTCCTGCTCACTGAAAAGTTTAAAGCGATCATTGTTTTCCGGCAGCTGCACGGCATAGGTTTCTACCGTTTTTGCGCTCTCTCTGCCCTCTTTTTCCTCTTCCTGTCCCGCTTTTTCATCTGTTCCCTGCTTATCTGCGGCCTGATCCACCGGCTTTGCCTGCGCGTCATCCCGCTTCTTTGCCGGCTGCCCGTCCACTTGCATCTTTTCCTTTTCAGGCAAAACGGCAGCAATGGCAATCAGCTTGTCCTCCGTGATGTCCGTTACTACAAACACACCCTCTTGCGCCTGCAGCTCTTGTCCGTTTACCAAAACGTTCAGCGCCGCTTCTTCCTCTTCCGCCGTGGCTAAAAAGCGGAACTCCCCGCCATTTTTCACCTCAGTTTCCGTTTCAAGCGCTTTCCCTTCCGCATCTGTTACGCGCACGCCTTTGTCCGCTTGCAGCGTAACAATATGCGCACCTTCCTCCATCGCAAGCGCTTTCATGCCTGCCGGGCCCGTCATAAGAAGCACAAACGTCAACAGGACGCTCATCATCCTTACCAGCCACGTTCTTTTTGCGTTGCCTCCGGTCATTCCTTTCACCTACCATCTTTCTGTTATAATCATGCATTCATGCTGTTGTAATTGAATTTTATTTGATGGTTATATCTCCGTCAATATACGTCACAGCTTGTTTACAACCCTTGATTTTACTAAATTTACCACGTTCCTTTTTCCGTCTCTTCGTTTTATTGGTTTATTTTCTCATGTATTTTTATGCATTTATAGATTTTCTTTTGCCTTTTCATCTCCATATTTCCATAATTTACTTTTTGCTATATGCGCCTTGAGAATTGCTTACCTGCTTCAGCAGTTTTAGCGTCTTTTTCTCCGCTAAAATTCACCGTTTGTCCATATATCTGCCTGGCTGCAATCGTATGCCGCCCGATCCGCCCGGCTTTTCGTGTTTGTTTTCTTTTGATGGACAAAAGCTATTGGCCCGCGCTTTTTTGCCTGCTATACTGGAAGCAAACAACGAAGGCGGGGGCAGGCATATGGTTGGGGGCATCATCGAGTTGGACATACACGGCATGACCGCTTTTCAGGCAAAAGCCGCCATCGACAGCCAGCTTCGCCGCACCACCGCCGCTGTTTATCGCATCCGCGTCATACACGGTTACCACAGCGGCACCCGCCTGCGCGATATGGTACGCGGCACATACAAAAAGCACCCGAAGGTGCTTCGTGTGGAAATCGGCTTGAATCAGGGCGAGACAGATCTTGTGCTGAGAGAATTGTAACAGGCGTGTACAATTCCAGGGGGATGCTGGGGTGCTGCCCCAGCGTTCTCCTCCAGCTAATTCGATAAGTTAGGTTTTATGGAGGCTCCGCCTCCAAACCTCCGCTTAGGGACACATCCCTAAGAACCCATAGCCGGAATGCCAAGGCATTCCGTAGGGGGATATATCCATACCGCACAACAAGCTTGGTTATAAAAAGAGTCATGCCCACATGTGGGCATGGGAATGGGATTCCTAAGGGATGTATCCCTTAGGCGGGGTATGGGGCAGCGCCCCATCGTTCCCCGGTCTCAACAGGTATGCTAAGCTAGGTTTTATGGAGGCTCCGCCTCCAAACCTCCGCTTAGGGACACATCCCTAAGAACCCATAGCCGGAATGCCAAGGCATTCCCGTAAGAGGGATGACGGAAGCAAAACCTGTTGTAATTTCTACGCCGTTAGTGTATACTTTTCGTATGCATTTTCCGATTGTATACAATTCAACACGTATACCGGTATAACCATTTTCCTTATGAAAGGGCGATGTTTTTTTTGATTGCGGCGTTTACCGGCCATTCTCTTTTTTGCATAACATTACAAAAAGTGAGGTGCTATCGTGGGTAAAATTGATTTAAACTGCGACTTAGGCGAAAGCTTTGGCGCATATTCAATCGGCCTTGACAGCGAGGTTATTCCTTATGTCAGCTCCGCCAATATCGGCTGTGGCTATCATGGCGGCGATCCGCTGGTGATGGATGCTACGGTCAAACTGTGCGCAAAGCATGGCGTGGCCGTGGGCGCGCATCCAGGATTTCCAGATTTGATGGGTTTTGGCCGCAGGAATATGAGCGTGTCTCCGGCGGAGGCAAAGGCATATGTCAAATATCAGGTGGGCGCACTGATGGCCTTTTGCAAAGGGTATGGCGTAAAATTGCAGCATGTCAAGCCGCATGGCGCGCTTTATAACATGGCCGCAAAGGATTATAAGCTGGCGCGCGCGCTGGCGGAAGCCGTTGCGGAAATAGATACCGACATCATATTCCTTGGCCTCTCGGGCAGCGAGATGCTTCGCGCGGCTGCGGAAGTTGGTTTGCGGGCGGCAAGCGAAGTTTTTGCGGACAGGGCATACAATCCCGATGGCAGCCTTGTGGCGCGTGCATTGCCAGGCGCCGTCATTCATGACGTGAATGTATGCATTCAGCGCATCATCAAAATGGCGACGGAGCATAAAGTAACGGCTATTACCGGTGAAGAGATTTCGCTTTCGCCGCAATCCATCTGCGTGCATGGCGACAATCCGGAAGCGGTTGTATTTGTAAAAAATATATGCGAAAACCTATGCGCAAATAAAATCGAAATAGCAAATCTTCACTCAATATTACATTAAAGGGGGAGTAGGGATATGGAGAAAAAGAAGGGTTCAGGCGTGCTGTTGGGGGCGGCGTTTCTCATGGCAACATCGGCGATAGGGCCGGGCTTTTTGACGCAGACAGCAACGTTTACAGGCCAGTTTGGCGCAAGCTTTGCGTTTGTCATACTGGTATCGCTGATTCTAGCGCTTATCATCCAAATGAACGTTTGGCGGGTTATCTGCGGATCAGGCCTTCGCGGACAGGATATCGCAAATAAAATCCTTCCTGGCCTTGGTTATGTGGTAGCCTTCCTTGTGGCGCTGGGCGGCCTGGCTTTCAACATCGGCAATGTTGGCGGTTCCGCGCTGGGCATCAATACGATGCTGGGGTTGGACATGACACTTTGCTATATCCTTAGCGGCGTCTTAGCTATCATTGTTTTCTTATTTAAAAACGCGAAGAGCATCATCGACAACGTTGCGAAAGTACTGGGCGGCTTGATGATACTCGTTATACTGGTGGTTATCTTTGTCGTACAGCCGCCTGTCGGCATGGCTCTCAAAGAAATGGTCGCGCCATCCACACCGGTAGCGAAGCTGTTCCCGGCCATACTGACGCTGTTGGGCGGTACGGTTGGCGGTTATATCACTTTTTCGGGCGCACACCGTCTGGTGGATGCGGGCATCACGGGCAAAGACAAGCTTAAGCAAATATCCAAGAGCTCCGTAATGGGCATCAGTATCGCGGCGATTGTGCGCGTGCTGTTGTTCCTTGCCATATTGGGCATCGTTATTACGGGCGTAACGCTTGACGCAAGCAACCCGGCTGCCGACGCGTTTAAGCAAGGCGCCGGCGAATTGGGATATCGCTTCTTTGGGCTGGTGCTTTGGTGTGCGGCTATCACGTCGATCATCGGCGCGGCATACACCTCGGTGTCTTTCCTTAAAACATTCCATCCGTTTATTGCTAAAAACGAGAACTGGTTTATCATTGGCTTTATCGCTGTTTCCACGCTCATCATGGCAGCGCTGGGCAGGCCAGCCGCGCTGTTGGTTATCGCCGGCGCATTGAACGGCCTGATTTTACCGATTACGCTGGGTGTTTGCCTCATTGGCGCATGCCAGAAAAAGATTATGGGCGATGATTACCATCATCCCAAATGGTTGTTGGTGGCGGGCATCATCGTTGCTCTGCTTACCGCTTATATCGGCCTTACTTCTCTGGGTGGCCTGAGCGCGCTTTTCAAGTAAGAAAAAGCCGGCATTTTTCGGAGCGGTAGCGTTTGCATACCGCTCCGGTTCTGCTTTTGCCGCGAAAGGCGCCTTTCCTGTTGCGCAGTGGCAACGAGCAGCAAACGAACACAATGAGGAAAAGAAGGGATTGCCGTGTACGAAAGAGCAAAATATTTGGCGGCGGGTGATTGCGGCATACTCATAGAGTTTGGCAACGCTATTCTACCGGAAATCAGCGCGAAGGTGCGCGCCATGACATTGGCGATTGAGACGTCCAAGATAAGCGCCATTGTCGCCTTTACACCGACGTATCGATCTATTCTTCTTCAATACGACCCGCTCAAAATGCGATACGCGGCACTTTTAGAGGTGTTGCAAAAGCTGGAAACCGAGCTTACGGAAATGCAGCTGCCCGCGCCGCGCATATTTGAAGTGCCAACTTGTTATGGCGGCTCGTTTGGGCCGGATTTGGATTTTGTTTGCGAACACACTGCGTTAAACGCTGAAGAAGTGATCGCCATTCATACCGCGCACCCGTACTTGGTGTATATGCTGGGTTTTACGCCTGGGTTCTCTTACCTGGGGGGCATGGACGAACGCATTGCCACGCCGCGCCTGAAAACGCCGCGCGCGAAGATTCCCGGCGGTTCTGTGGGTATTGCCGCAAAACAAACGGGCATCTATTCTATTGACAGCCCGGGGGGCTGGCAGCTGATTGGGAAAACGCCTATCTTGTTATACGATCCATACCGTATGCCGCCCATCCTTCATGGCGCGGGCGATTATATCAAGTTTGTGCGCATCGATGAACCAACATATGCCGAAATAGAAAAACAAGTGACGGACGGAAGTTATTCCTACCGACTGTATCCCATGGAAGGGGGTAAGGATCATGCCTGAATTACGTGTGCTTTCCGGCGGACTGTTTACAAGCGTACAGGATGCCGGGCGCTTTGCTTACCAGCATGTGGGCGTGGCGGTTTCGGGCGTTATGGATGCATATTCGTATCGTGTTGCGAATATGCTGGTGGGCAACTCGCCTGGCGAATGCGTGCTCGAAACGACCCTTTCCGGCCCAACGCTCGCTTTTGACACGGATGCGTGCATAGCGGTCACAGGCGCGGATATATCGCCACAAATAGATGGGCAGGCCATCGAAACCTGGCGCTCTTACCGCGTGAAAGCGGGCAGCGTGCTTGCGTTTGGCGGGTTGCGCCAGGGCGCGCGGGCATATATCGCCTTTGCGGGCGGTATCGACGTGCCAGTGGTGATGGGCAGCTGTTCCACTTATGCCAAAGGCAAGATAGGCGGCTTTGAAGGGCGCGCGCTGCAAGCGGGGGATTGCCTCGCTTTGCGTGGGTGTGGTTTGGTGCAGGAATACAGCCTGCCCGATGCCTATCGACCCAAATGGACGGGGCACAACACGCTGCGCGTGGTATTAGGGCCGCAGGACGATTGTTTTACAGAAGAGGGCATTCAAACATTTCTTTCCCAGACGTACACGGTCAGCCAGCAATGCGACCGTATGGGCTACCGGCTGGAGGGCGCCGTTATCGCGCATAAAACAGGCGGCGATATCATATCCGACGGCATCATGCTGGGCTCCGTGCAAGTCCCCGGGAATGGTTTGCCCATCATTTTAATGGCAGACAGGCAAACCACAGGCGGCTATACAAAAATTGCCACCGTAATATCCTGCGACCTTCCTTTGATTGCGCAAGCAATCGCGGGCAACAGCTTCTCTTTTCAGGCCGTTTCCATAGAACAAGCGCAGGACGCGCTCGAAACGCAGGCAAAGCTGTTAGCAGAGATGCCGCAAAACCTTGTGGCCATCGCGCCCACGCCGCCTCCCGCAACTGTGCAGCGGTTTGCGATTTCTTTGCGCGGCGGGCAGTATGACGTAACCGTGCAGGAAATATAATTTCAGAGCATCCATCGGTTTTGTAAATGACATATAGAAGAGTTGCGATTGTCTCAGGGAGTTATGGACATATTACCAATAATTCCCTGTATTTTTATACGCATTTTGGCGTGTGAAAATTTTTTTTGCAGCGCAAATTGGGTTTGACAATGAGAGAAAATGCGGCTAAAATAAATGTATACAATCGGTATTCAAACGATATACTCATTTTTGACATGAGGTAACCATATGGTTCTTAGAGAGAAGACATATACAATCATCAAAGAACGCATTGTAAGCGGGGAATATAAGCCGGGGCAGCCTTTGAATGAAAAGGCTATTATTGAAGAGCTTGCCATCAGCCGCACTCCTTTTCGTGAGGCGGTTCACGCGCTAAACGAAGAAAATCTGGTCCAAATTTTTCCGAACCGCGGCATATTTGTGCGCGAGCTCACCTTGCGCGATATTACAAACGGATTCGATATACGCTATCGTTTAGAACCATATGTTGTGGAACTTGCGACGGTGCGCATGCCTAAACGCGTCGTTGAGGAGCTGATCAGCCGCATCGATGCCATAGACAAGACGGACTACGCGGCCCTTTTAGACGAAGACGATCATTTCCATAAAGAGCTATTAAAACATACTGACAACAAACAACTCAACCGCATCATGCAGAATTTATACGAATACAATCATTTTCAAGTGGTGCTGCTCGACGATTTGGACACAGACTATGTGAAAACGGTTCGCGTGGGTAATGCATACAAATCGCTTGACGAGCACAAAGATATTCTCAATCGCATGCATGCTTCGGACTCGCAGGGTGCTGTGCAGGCCATGCAATATCATATTATCAGTGCAAAAAAGCGCGTGCTGCAATAAATCCGCGCGTTCATGTACAACGGAGGTTCATCAGTGCACCAAGTTTTCATAGGCGGGATACACATGGAGGCGAATTCGTTCAATCCTGTGTTTGCCACAAAAGAGACATTTACTTGCCAGCTTACCGGAAAAGAAATGGAAACCATGCGTGGGACATCGCTTGAATTGGGCGGCGTTTACGATTGCTTGGACAATGCGGAAGATGTGCAGGTTGTTCCGGGCTTTTTTGCCCAAGCGCTTACTTCCGGACCGGTGAAAACGGAAGATTTCGATTTTCTTTGCGGCAGGCTGTTCGAAAGCCTTCGAAACGCAAAACAGGTGGACGGCGTTTTGCTCGTATTGCACGGAGCCATGCAAAGCGAGCGCATCGACGATTGCGAGGGCTATATCATCAGCTGTGTGCGCGAAATAGTGGGCGACGCGGTACCGGTTTGCGCCTCTTTTGATTTCCATGCACTGCTCACCAGGCGAATGATGGAGGGGCTGGATGGCCTGTCGGGTTATTTTACCTATCCGCATGTGGATCATTTCGAAACGGGAAAGCGTGCTGCGGAACATATGCTATGCCTTTTACGCACAGGAAAAAAACCATATAAACTTTGCAGGCGCATCCCTCTCATTATGTCCTGCGAAAATTCCAATACGACGGATAGCCCCATGGTTCCGGCTATGAATCAAACGAGAGCCATACTCAAAGAAGAAGGCGTGCTTTCAGGCTCTATTTTCCTTACGCAGCCATGGCTGGATTCTCCGGAATTGGGCTGCAGCGTGTGCCTGTTTGTGGAGGACGAAGCGACGCTTGCCCGCGTTCAGGAACGTGTGGACGATGTATTGCGATATATTTGGGATAAACGCGCCGAGTTTTATCCGCCCATGGCAAGCATACCCGAAGCGATGCAACGCATAAGAACTATGCAAAGGCCGGTTAT
>JAVBPK010000122.1:0-12880 GCA_031549625.1 Eubacteriales bacterium | reverse complement strand
CATACTGCACAACAGGCTTGGCTTTAAAAAGAGTCATGCCCACAATGTGGGCATGGGAATGGGATTCCTAAGGGATGTATTCCTTGGGCGGGGTATGGGGCGGCGCCCCATCGTACTCAACCCGACTTGTCCGGCTCTTTCTCCTCAAAAACCATCGCGTTTTCCACCCCATAATCCAGAAAGAAATTGATAAGCTCATTACGGGAGCGGTTGCTTTCGCGCGCGAGCGCGTCGAGGGAAACGACCGTGGCCATTTTCACGCGCACGGAAAACGTTTTATAGCCGTCGTCTAAGCCGTCGGCATCCTTTTTATAGATTTTAATGAGGCCCTTTTCCATAAACCCCTCGCTGGCATGCCCTTCCAGTGATTGCGCTTTTTGGCGCAATAAAATGGTTTTTGTGCAAACTTGACAAATCATACCTATTTATGTTATTTTATATAACATAAACTATAACATATAAGATGTTAGTGAGGCAATACCAAAACATGCGTCGGCAATGGCAAAACAAAAGAAGCGCCAAACAGCGAACCTGTGTTATAATGGGGAAGCGCGTATCGGCTGCTCTGTCCGCTGCGGAAGAGCGTCTGTTTTTTGAAGCGTTTGCGCTGGCGGTGCGGCGCAGTGTTTTTCAGGGATACGATACGTTTTTGTGCGGCATGAGCCTGGGCGAAGATATCCTTGCCGCTGAGGCGCTGCTGTGGCTTAAAAAAGAATTCCCGCACATTCAATTGGTCTGCTGCCTGCCTTACGAGGCGCAGGCAGACCATTGGCCGGAACATTGGCGCGAGCGCTATTTTCAGGCGCTAGCTTTGGCGGACGATGTGCAATGCCTGCAGGTTCGCTATTCCGCGGATGCCGCATGGAAACTGGCGCATGCGCTTACCGCCGCCGCTTCCCGCGTGCTGGCCTGCGTGGAACCCTCTGCCGGCAAACGCGGGGCATACCTTTTGCAGGCTGCCGCTGCTTCCGGCTGCGATATTTTGTTTGTGCCGCGCGAAGAAGGCGACATGCTGCCGGATATGGCCGCTGTGCTTTGATGCCGGCGGGCCTGAAGGGAACGGCAGTGCTTTATTTGCTTTATAAATAAAATAAGATATGGAAATAGTGTATGAAGAAAATATGCATTAGATTGATAAGATTGCTGGGCGGCATCTTTTTTTATGCGCTGGGGGTACATTTTATGGTGCAGGCAAACATCGGCCTTGCGCCATGGGATGCGCTGGGGCAGGGTATTTCCAACATTACAAACATCGCGTTCGGCACCTGCTCCACGCTTGTGGGCCTGTTCATTTTGGTATTTGTGCTGCTCCTGAAAGAAAAAATCGGCATAGGCACCATCATCAACACCATCATGATCGGTGTTTTCTTAAACATCATGCGGGCGGTCGCTTTTTTGCCGCTCATGCGTTCGTACTACACCGGCATACCTTTGCTGCTTTTGGGTGAATTTACGATTTGCATCGGCTCGTTCCTGTATATCGGAGCCGGATTTGGCTGCGGCCCGCGCGATTCTTTGATGGTGGCGCTGGGCAAGCGCCTTCCTAAAATACCCATCGGCGCTATCCGCGGCTGCATAGAGGGCATGGCTTTGCTCGTCGGCTGGCTGCTTGGCGCGAAGGTCGGCGTCGGCACGGTGCTGGGCGTGTTTGGCATTGGCTTTATGGTGGAATGGGTGTTCCGCATGCTGCGCTTTAAGGTGAAGGACGTAAAACACGAAAGCATATTCGACAGCTGGCGCATGCTCGCGGCCTTTTTCGCTTCCAAAACAAAACAGCCGCAAAGCACCGAACAGGAACAGGCGGAAACAGCCGCAAAGGCGTAACCCGGTTGCTAGCCCGGCCGGGCCTTTGCGTTTACCCGCCCCTGCCCGCGGCCGCTTGCAAACAACCGTGCAAATCAGTATACTTTTACCATGCAGCAGCCACACAGCATTCCGGCCAAAACCTTGGTCACCCGCACAAAAAGCGAAGCCTGGTTTGGCGCGGCCTACAACATGAATATCTATCGCGGATGCAGCCATGGCTGCATCTATTGCGATAGCCGCAGCGATTGTTATGGCAATACGGATTTTGCTGCCGTCAAAATAAAAGAAAATGCGCTTGCTCTAATCCACAACGACTTGCGAAGCAAAACAACAAAGGGCGTCGTCGCCACCGGCTCCATGAGCGACCCGTACAACCCTCTGGAAGCGGAACTGCAGCTAACGCGGCAGGCGCTTTTTTTGTTGCGCCAGCATGGATTTGGCGTGGCCATCGCCACAAAAAGCACGCTGGTAACGCGGGATATCGACGCGCTGCAAGCCATCCGCGAGCAAGCGCCCGCTATAGTGAAAATAACGATTACCGCCGCGGCGGACGAGCTTGCCCGCCTCATAGAGCCAAACGCTCCGCCCTCCAGTCGGCGCTTTTCCGCTTTGCAAGCGCTTTCTGCGGCGGGCATTCCCTGCGGCGTGCTGTTGATGCCCACTCTGCCCTTTATCACCGACGGGGAAGAGAATATCCGCGCCATCGTGCGGCAGGCAAGCCGGAGCGGCGCGCGGTTCGTTTACCCTGCCTTTGGCGTCACCCTGCGCGACAGCCAGCGCGCGTATTTTTACGAGCAGCTGGATGCGCGCTTTCCCGGCCTGTCCCGCCGGTATCAGCGCCAGTTTGGCCCGCAATATTCTTGCGGCAGCCCAAAAGCAAAGCAGCTGCATGCCTCCTTCACGGAAGAATGCAGCAAGCTCGGCATGCTGTATCGCATGCGGGATATCATTGCTGATTACAAGCAGGGATATGAGGAAACACAGCTGTCGCTTTTTTAGCGGCCCGATGCGGCGGCACCCCGTTCTTAAGCAGGTTATCAGCAGCGCCTATTCACAGCTCCACTACGTCCGCCGTATCAAAACCGGGGTACACAACCCGCATGAGCATCAGCCCATGCGCGGGGGCGGTAGCGCCGGCGTCTTGCCTGTTGCCGCTTTGCAGCGCGGCTTGCATGGCTTGAGGCGGCAGCACGCCTTTGCTGATATCGAGCATGGTGCCGACGAGTATGCGCACCATATTATACAAAAATCCATTTCCTTCCACGTCATAGTATAGGAAATTGCCCTCGCGCGCCCATTGGGAGCGGTATATCTCGCGGGTCGTATTTTCCACGCGGCTGCCGGCGGCCATAAAGGCGCGAAAGTCATGAAGGCCGATGATTTTGGCGGCGGCGGCAAAAAGCAGCGCTTCATCGAAGGCGCCGTGCAGGTGGAGGGCTGTGTGGCGCATAAAGGCGCGGGCATGTTCGGCATGATAGATAGAATACCGGTACTGCTTGCGTTCTGCGTCAAAACGCGCGTGAAAGCCCCCGGGGGCTTCGCCAGAATAGCGCACGCGGATATCGTTTGGCAGCAAAGCGTTGAGGGCAAACGCGAATTTATCGGCGGGCATGCGCGCTTCGGTATCGAAATGCGCCACCTGGGCAAGCGCGTGTACGCCGCTGTCGGTACGGCCGGAAGCATGCAGGCAAATTTGTTCCGCCGTCACTTTAAAAAGAGCGGCCTCCATCAGCTGCTGCACGGCGATGCCGTTTGGCTGGGTTTGCCAGCCCACGTAGGCGGTGCCGTCGTATTCGATTATCAGCCGTATTCTGCGCAAATTATCCCCTTACTGCCCGAGCGCGCGCACAGTTTCCCGGCCTGTGGTTTGCACAAAGCCCAGCTCCGCTTCGCCGTCAAGCAAATACAGCGTAACTACCTCGTCATTGCCAGCGTGGGCGAGTATGAGGGTTATGGTGCCCACGGCGTCGATATCGGAGCGCAAACCGGCCTGCGTGGAAGCCTCGATAAGGGCGGGCAGGTCATCCTCCTGCAAAAGGGCGCGTATGCTCTGATCGTTCCATTCCTGAGCCGCGTAAAGGTCCGCCGCGGTGAAGCGGTAGCCATAGGTTTGGCTTAGCCAGCCGCTGAGGCGCGCGCTTTCGCTGCCGCGGTTTAAAAGCAGCTGCCAGACCAAGGCCAGCAAAAGCAGGCCCGCAGCTATACAAAGCACGATTTTTTTGTATTTTTTCGCGATCATACGACGAACATCTGCAGCAATACGATAGCCGCGGCTATGGCGGCCAGCAGCGCCGCAGCCATGGCGTCGGCAGGCGTAAAGCGAAGAACGCGCATACGCGTCCTGCCCTCGCCGCCGTGGTAGCAGCGCGATTCCATGGCGGTAGCAAGCTCATCCGCCCTGCGGAAAGCGGAAACAAACAGCGGCACCAATATGGGAATCATGCTCTTTGCCCGATTGATGAGGTTGCCGCTTTCAAAATCGGCCCCGCGGGCGACCTGCGCCTTGCGTATTTTATCCGCCTCTTCCATTAATGTGGGGATGAAGCGCAGGGCGATGGTCATCATCATGGCCAGCTCATGTGAAGGAAAGCCGAGCTTGGAAAACGGTTTAAGCAGGCGTTCCAGCCCGTCTGTCAGCGAAATAGGCGATGTAGTCAGCGTCATGAGCGACGTGCCTGCCACGAGCAGAACCAGCCGTATGGTAATAAACAGCGCCTGCCTCAATGATTCCAGCGTGATGCGGATGATCCAAACTTCCAGGATCACCTGCTCGCCCGGCGTGAGGAACAAGTTTATCACAAACATGAATATCAATAAGAACCGAAGCGGCTTCAACGAACGCATGACATACGAAAACGGCACTTGCGACAGGCGGACAACGAGCAGCGCGAACGCGAACGGCAGCAAAAACAGCCACATGTTCTGCACCAGAAATACCACGACGATATAGCCGATCATGAGCAATATCTTTGTGCGCGGATCGAGTTTATGGATAGGCGAGGCGCCCGGAAAATATTGGCCCAGCGTAATGTTTATCATTGAAGCACCTCCCGCAGGGCGGTGAGCAGCGCCTCTTCCAGGTAAATACCCGCGGGGATGTTCACGCCGCGCTCCCGCACGGCCACGGCAAGGCGCGCCGCTTGCGGAATGCCCAGGCCCATGCCGAGCAGCTTTTCCGGCTGCTCAAACACGCGGGCAGGCGTATCGAGCATTACGAGCTCGCCCTTGTGCAGCACGGCGACGCGCTCGGCATGCCGTGCCACTTCATCCATGGAATGCGAAACCATGACGATGGCGCAGCCGGTGCGCGCGCGAAGTGTTTGCAGCAATTCGATTATGGATTGCCTGCCGCGCGGGTCAAGCCCGGCCATAGGTTCATCCAGCAGCAGGTACTTCGGCTGCATGGCGAGGATGCCCGCGAGGGCCGCCCGCCGCTTTTCACCGCCGGAAAGGTCAAACGGCGACTTTTCCGCAAACACCTCGGGCGCAAGGCCTACCAATGTCAGCGCTTCATGCACGCGGCCGGGTATTTCCGCTTCGGGTACGCGCAGATTGCGCGGCCCAAAGGCCACATCTTTAAACACGGTTTCTTCAAAAAGCTGATATTCGGGATATTGAAACACCATGCCCACGCGCCCGCGCGAAAGCATGCGCTGCTTTTTATCCTTCAGGTCGAGCTCATCCACCTTAACACTGCCGCTCTCCGCTTCGATCAGCCCGTTCATATGCTGAATGAGCGTGCTCTTGCCCGAACCGGTGTGGCCGATCACGCACAAAAACTCGCCCTCCTGTATGGTGAGGGAGATATCCTGCAGCGCCGTATGTGACATGGCGCTGTTTGGCATGTATGTATGCGAAACATGTTCGAGTACGATTGCCATGCTACGCTCTCTTTCCGGCGCTTCCGCGCGCTTTTGCGGCGCCGGCAATCGCGTCCGTAAGTTCTTCGATGGTGATGGGTTCGCCTGAAAGCGAAACGCCGCTTTGCGCCAGCGCGTCGCGCATGCGCACGGTGGCAGGGACGTCCAGGCGGGCGGCGCGCAAGGCTTCGCCGCTGCGGAACACCGTTTTCGGATCGCCATCCGCCAGCAGCATGCCCTGCGACAGCACGACGACGCGGTCGCACAGCGCGGCTTCTTCCATTAATTGGGTTATCATGATGACGGTCATATGCATTTCCCGGTTTAGCCTGCGTACGATTCCCAGCACTTCCTGCTGTCCTTCCGGGTCGAGCATGGCTGTGGCCTCGTCCAGCACGAGTACTTGCGGCTGCATGGCCAGCATGCCCGCGATGGCTACGCGCTGCTTTTGCCCGCCGGACAGCATATGGGGCGCATGGGCTGCAAAGGCCGTCATATTGACCTCCTTCAGCGACGAATCGACCCGCTTTCGAATTTCCTGCGGCGGCACGCCCAGGCTTTCCGGCCCAAAGGCCACGTCCTCTTCCACAACGGTGGTCACGAGCTGGTTATCCGGATTTTGAAACACCATACCCACGCGCTGGCGGATATCCAGCAGCTTGCTTTCGTCCTTGGTATTCAGCCCTTCGACGAGCACATCGCCCTCACTGGGGAGCAGCAGCCCGTTTAAAAGCTTTGCCAGCGTGCTTTTTCCCGAACCGTTATGCCCGACAATGGCCACCATTTCACCGCGTTCTATGGTGAACGTCAGCTCGGAAAGCGCAGGCCGTGTGGCGGATTCGTATACGTAGCCAACGCCACGGATTTCGATCATTGCTTTTCTTCCTCTTCTCGATAGCCGCCGCAAACGCGGGGCTGCTCGTACATACTTACCGGTTTTGCCCAAGGCGGCCGTTTTTACGGCCTCTTTTGCCGGGGCAATTACTTATTATAGCTTATCCCCGCCGCAATGCCAATAAAAACGGAGATTCTTTACGTTTTTGCCCTTTTGTTGGCAAAATTCAGCAGTGGCTGCCGAGCCAAAATAGCCACACTTTCCAAAAAGTATGTTATAATGAATGCGAATTTTTAAGAATGAAAGCGAGGCCAGTCCATGTTTCAGGCAAACGGTTACTACGGAGAACTACAGGGCAACTACCTGTTTAGCGAAGTTGCGCGGCGCGCCGCGAAATACCAGCAGGACAATCCCGCCGCAGACATCATCCGCATGGGCATTGGCGATGTGACAAGGCCGCTTGTGCCCGCCGTTATCGCCGCGCTGCACAAAGCCGTGGACGAAATGGCCGTGGCGGAAACCTTCCGTGGGTATGGCCCCGAACAAGGCTACGCCTTTTTGCGCGATGCCATTGCGGCGGGCGACTATGCCGCGCGCAATATTGACATCACTGCGGACGAAATCTTCGTTTCCGACGGCGCCAAGTGCGATGTGGGCGGCATCCAGGAACTGTTTGGCAAGGGCACGGTCGTGGCCGTGATGGATCCTGTTTACCCCGTATATGTGGATACAAACGTCATGGCGGGCCATGCCGGGCGCTTTGCCGGCGGCAAGTATGAAAACATCGTGTACTTGCCCTGCCTGGAACAGAACGGTTTCATCCCCCCGCTGCCGAAAGAGCCGGTGGACGTCATCTATCTTTGCTACCCAAACAACCCTACAGGCATGGCTATCACAAAAGCGCAGCTGAAAACATTTGTGGACTACGCCCGCAAAAACGGAACGTTGCTGCTGTACGATTCGGCCTACGAAGTGTTTATTTCCGAGCCGGACTCGCCGCACAGCATATATGAAATAGAGGGCGCCAGGGAATGCGCCATCGAATTCCGTTCCTTTAGCAAGACCGCCGGCTTTACCGGCCTGCGCTGCGCCTATGCCGTCGTGCCGAAAACGCTTGCCTGTAAAGACGACTGCGGCAGGGACGTAAACCTGAACGCCATGTGGAACAGGCGCCACAGCACGCGATTCAACGGCGTATCGTACCCCACGCAGCGCGCCGCCGAGGCCGTGTATTCCCCGGAAGGCCGCGCACAAATACTCGATATCGCGCGCTTCTATATGGAAAACGCCGATATTATACGCACAAATTTGGAAAGCGCGGGATATACCGTTTATGGCGGCAAAAACGCCCCGTATATCTGGCTGAAGGTTCCCGGCGGCGACAGCTGGGCATTCTTTGACGAGCTGCTCAGCACAAAGCAAATCGTGGGCACGCCCGGCGCGGGCTTTGGCGCCGCCGGCGAGGGATACTTCCGCATGACCGCCTTTGCCTCGCGTGAAAATACCGAGCGCGCTATGCAGCGAATTTCCCGATAAACCAAAAAACGCGTCAAATATCGATTATTCTTATTTTGGATTTCCAAAATAGGAATAACATTACGATTTGACGTGTTTTTTGCCTCTTTTGTTCTGTCGGCCAAACCCGTAATTACGATATAAGGGCAGGAGGATCATTCTTATGCGCCTGTACACCATCGGCTTCACCCAAAAATCAGCGGAACAATTCTTTGGCCTTATCAAAGCGCACGATATACGGCTGCTGGTAGATATCCGCCTGAACAATGCCTCCCAGCTTGCGGGCTTTACCAAGGGCGGCGATCTCGCCTATTTTTTAAAGGAACTGTGTGGCTGCGAGTATCGCCATGCCACGGAATTTACCCCCACAAAGGAACTGATGGAAAGCTACCGGCAAAAAACCATCTCCGATGAGGACTTCCGCGACCGGTATGCCGCTTTGATGGCCGAGCGCGGCAGCTGCAAAACCTTTGCGCAGCGGTATGGCGAATTCGAACGCGCCTGCCTGCTTTGCAGCGAGCCGGAGGCAAAGCATTGCCACCGCGGCGTACTCGCCGATTTGCTGCAAAAAGAACAAAAAGCACTCGAAATCGTGCATATTTAGCAAATTCGTTTATTTTGGATTTTCAAAAAATTGACGATTTTTATAACATGTAAAACAAGAGAGGGAACGATGGGGATTGGCTGCATCGTTCCCTCTGCGCATCACACGCTTAATCAGTCTATTTTTACCGTAATAACAGCTACACGATATGGAACAGCATCTCGCCATAGCTTGGCAGCGGCCAGTATTCCTTGTCCATAACGCGCTCCAGCGCGTCGGCGGCGGCCCGCAGCTCCAGCATGGCGGGCAGCACATTCCGGCTGATGGCGCGCGCGCGCGCCGCGGATTCCGCTCCGCTGCTGTCGGCCTGCAGCAAAGCCCCGGAAAGCAGCTCGATGCGTTCATCAAACAGCTGAATACGTTCACACAAGGCATTCAGCACACGGCGATGCGCCTGTACGGGCGCTTGTGCCTGCGCGGCTTCGTTGCAAGCGCGGGCGAGTTCTCCAGAATAGCGAATACAAGCAGGAAGTATCTTCTGTCTTGAGATTTTCAGCATCGTGGAAGCCTCGATATGGGCAAGCTGGGCAAATTTCCAGAAAGCAATGTCTTTTCTTGCCAGCAGCTCATTGCGGCTGAGGACATGGTGGCGCTCAAATACGTTCACGACGGCTTCGTCGCCCATGACGTCGATGGCGTCCACGGTGGATTTGATGTTTGGCAGCCCGCGATTTTTCGCTTCGCTCTCCCAAACCTCGGTATAATTGTTGCCGTTGAATATGACGCGGCTGTGCTTTTGCATCAGCTTTGCCATGAGGTGCCTGCGGCAGCTTTCTTTGTCGCTTGCGGCCTCCAGCTCATCCGCTATGCGGGCGAACATTTCAGCGGTAATCGTGTTCAGTGTTGTGTTTGGCATGCCCAAAGACTGGGATGCGCCGACCATGCGAAACTCAAATTTATCGCCCGTAAAGGCGAAGGGGGAGGTTCTGTTGCGGTCGGTATCATCTTTATGCAGAATGGCCAAAGTAGAGACGCCGATATCCATGTGTTCGGTTTCACGGGTGCCGGTGGCGTCTCCTGCGGCCAAAGTGAGCAGCTCTTCAAGCAACGCCGGGCCCGTATAAACAGAAAGTATGGGTGACGGCGCTTCAAACCCGCCCAGCCGGTATTCGTTGCCCAGCGTGGCGCAGGACATGCGCAGCGCGTTTGCGTATTCGTCCACGGCGGCAATGATGGCCACAACCAATGTGTAAAACACACGCTTGTCGCTTTCGCCTTTGCCGGGCTTCAGCAGGTTCTTGCCGGTATCGGTGGCCAGGCTCCAGTTGTTGTGCTTGCCGCTGCCGTTTACGTTCGCGAACGGTTTTTCATGCAGCAGGCAAGTAAAACCATGGCGTTCCGCTATGCGGCGCATCTGTTCCATGATGATCTGGTTATGATCTGTGGCTACGTTTGCCGAAGCGTATAACGGGGCCAGCTCGTATTGCGCGGGCGCGGCTTCGTTGTGTTCGGTTTTGGCGGGCACACCCAAACGCCAAAGCGTTTCATCCAGCTCATGCATAAAGGCGGCAACGCGGTCGGGCGTGGCGGCATAGTATTGATCGGCCAGCTCCTGCCCTTTTGCGGGGGGGGCGCCGAAAAGCGTGCGGCCCGTGTAAACCAAGTCTTTCCGCTTTAGGAAATGGCGTTTGTCCACAAGGAAGTATTCCTGCTCGCCGCCCACCGTGGGGATAACCCGGCGCACATCCGTTTCGCCCAACAGATGCAGCAGCCGCACCGCTTCGCGGTTCAGCGCATCCATGGAGCGCAGCAGCGGCGTTTTTTCGTCCAGCGCTTCGCCGGAAAACGCGCAAAACGCGGTCGGCACGCACAGTATCGCGCCGCCGTTGGAATCACGCTTCACAAACGCAGGACTCGTACAGTCCCATGTGGTGTAGCCGCGCGCCTCAAACGTGGCCCGCAAGCCGCCCGAAGGGAAGCTGGAACCGTCCGCCTCGCCCTTTATCAGCGACTTGCCGGAAAACTTTAAAATAGGCGCGGCAAAGAAATTTGTTTTTTGCAGGAAGGAATCATGTTTTTCCGCCGTGGAACCTGTCATCGGCTGGAACCAGTGCGTATAATGCGTGGCTCCCTTGTTCAGCGCCCATTCTTTCATTGCCGCGGCCACGGCAGAAGCGATTTCTATGGTGAGCGCGGCGTCTGTTTCGATGATGTTTTGCAGCGCGTCATATACGGCGGGCTCCAGACAGGCTCGCATCGTTGCGTCATCGAATGTATCGCAGCCAAAGCTTTCAAACGGATTGCTGTTTTCCATGGCATGATACCCCTTCCTTATTATGAATGGCTATTCTCTTACGATAACATAACGCCGTGACGGATGTCAAAACGGATATTGGGGGATACTTTCCAATATAATAGCCTGCAAGTTTTGTTTACTGGCTGCCCCCGCTTTATCCTGCCTGTGAAAAAAATATCTTTTCCGCGCTTAACGCGCTCTTAACATTGCGCTGATATACTCTGCCATAGTGGTTGTTTCGGCCGCAATTTGAAAACCAAAGGAGACGAAATGCAAGCAAGTGATATATTCGGCCTGTTGGGCGGGCTGGCGCTGTTCCTGTATGGCATACGCCTGATGGGCGAAGGCCTGGAACGCCTGGCAGGGCACAAGCTGAAATCCATACTGGAACGGTTGACCCGGAACCGCTTTTTAGCCATGCTGGTGGGCCTTTCCCTAACAGCGCTTATACAAAGCTCCAACGCCATGACGGCCATGACGGTAAACTTTGTAAACCTGGGTCTGCTTGATTTTTCGCGGGCCATCGGCGTTATTATGGGCGCAAACATCGGTACGACCGTCACCGGCCAGCTGATCGCGCTGAATTTTACCGCGATTGCGCCGGTCATCGCGTTTGTGGGCGTTGTATTGTTTCTGTTTATCCGCAAACCGGCGGCGCGGTATGCCGGCCAGGTTTTGGCCGGCCTCGGCGTGCTGTTTATGGGCATGAGCATGATGAGCGCGGCCATGGTGCCTCTGCGGGAGGTAGTCTGGTTCCGCAACGTCATGTCCAATTTTTCAAACCCACTGATCGGCGTAGGCGTAGGCGCTCTGTTTACGCTGCTTATTCAAAGCAGCTCCGCCTCGGTGGGTGTGCTGCAGGCCATGGCGGGCCAGGGCCTGATCGGCCTTAACAGTGCGATTTACGTTATTTGCGGGCAAAACATTGGCTGCACCATAGCGGCCATCATGGCCGCCATAGGCGGAAACAAAAACGCCAAACGCACCGCCCTGGTACACTTGCTGTTTAATGTGACGGGCACGGTATTGTTTATACTCGCGGCTCAGTTTTTGCCCGTCGTAAGCTGGATAGAAAGCATTACACCGGGCAACGGCATAGCGCAGATAGCCAACGCGCATACCTTGTTTAATCTTGCCACAACGCTGCTGCTTCTGCCGAGCTCCAGCCTGCTCGCCCGCCTCGCCACCGCCCTCATCCCCGGCGAAGATGAAAAGCAGGGCCCGCAGTTCGTACACATCAAAGAAACTAGCGGCGGCTTTGGCGCCGCCACCGTGGCCATCGGCCAAATCAACGCGGAAGTCGAGCGTATGTTCAGTCTGGCGCGGGATAACCTGCACGCCGCACTCGAAGCCTTCTTCGATAAGCGCACGGATGATATAGAAAAAATCAATCATAACGAAGAAATTATAGACTTTTTGAATAAGGAGATCACGCGCGTGCTCGTTTACATCAACGCCATGGAACTTGCCCGCGCCGATGCTCGCCGCATGAGCGCCATGTATCATGTGATATCCGATATAGAGCGCATGGGCGACCACGCCGAAAACATCGCGGAATACGCCAGCTTTTGCCGCGATCGCGGCACCGCCTTCAGCGAAGAAGCCATCGGCGAGCTGCGCCAGCTTTCCAGCATGGTGTATGAAATGGTAGACGACAGCTATCTTTTCTTTAAAAATCCCAAGAAGGATTCCATAGAGCGCATTTCCGATATGGAAGAAAGCATAGACGAGAAAGTGGAACGCCTGCAAAACAACCACATCGCCCGCTTGGAAGCGCACAAATGCACGGCGGATACGGGCATGATATTCGTGGAGATATTGACAGACCTGGAACGCGTAAGCGACCACGCGCTGAATATAGCCCAGGCAGGGGAAAAGCGCGTGGGATGATTGTGGTGTTTTGCCCGCCGATGCGGCGCAGCCGCAGCGGTGGAATTAGCAAAACGCCGTGCGTTTCCCGCAAGCTGGGGTAAATAAGACTCTGCCAGTCCCTGCACAAGCCGAACAAAAGGCGCCCCGTTACC
>JAVBPK010000025.1:0-16931 GCA_031549625.1 Eubacteriales bacterium | reverse complement strand
TGATGGCAGCTACAAAGAAGAAGCCATTTTGCAGGGAATGCTGGATTATATCGACGAAAACACGCTTACAATTACAGGTGATTACTACGGGGAAGTGCTGGCGGAAACCCCTGCGTTCCATTATGCAAACCGTGAAATGTATACAAAGATGCAAATCCCGATCGCATAGCCTTTGCTATTGCCGCAGCATGCGAAAAACATGCTGCAGAAAGCTTCTTTCCATCTCTTCGCACATTTCTTGAAAAAGAGAGAAGCTGTTTTTTACCATCGCTGTTTTAGGCGAAATTACGCCCTTTTCCGCAACCGGCCCACTTTTTTTGATATCCTCCAGCGCATAAAGATAGTCGCTCCACCCGGAATCGACGACATACAAAAACACGTTTTTCAGCATTGCCGGCCATTCGCCTGATAGTTGTGCTTTTCTGCTTATGTATGTTTTTATCATCTGCTTCGCATATGCGTCAATCATTTCTTGCTGCGTTGCGTATACTCGCTTATCCACCGCTATTTCCCCAAATACAGCTTTCAGCGCGGAAAGATATTGTTCCCCCTTTTGATCGATTGCCATGTCTGCCGGCAGCGACTCTCCTGCTTGGCGCAGCACCTTTTTTATGAGCTGTTCAGTAACTTTCTCCAGCTCGTCCTGAGAAAAGGCCTGTTCCCTAAAAGCCGCAACATGCTTGCGCTGGTTTTGCACAATTTCATCCATCTCCAGCGCCTGCCTGCGCGCAGCGGCGGCGTTTGCCTCCGCCGCTTCTTGCGCACGCTTTACGGCGCGCGCGGAGAATGGTCTCCCGCCGCCATATAGGCGAAACACATCATCATCCGGCGCAATAAAGAACAGGCTTTCACCCGGATCACCCTGGCGGCCAGCCCTGCCCTTCAATTGGTCGTCCACCCGCTTTGAAAAATGCCGTTGCGCGCCTAAAATAAGCAATCCACCCAACTCGCGCACTCGTTTGCCGTCCGCCGCTTCCCCCGCGCCAAGAAGAATATCCGTACCGCGGCCGGCCATATTCGTGGCCACGGTAACAGCGCCGCTTCTGCCCGCCAGTTTGATGATAGCTGCTTCCTGCGCATGCATCTTGGCGTTGAGAACGGTATGAGAAATGCCTGCCCTATGGAGCGCCGCACTCACCTGCTCGCTCATTTCCACGCTGTCCGTGCCTATCAACACAGGCCGCCCGCTGCTGTGCGCCTCCTCCGCTTTTAATAGGAGCTTTTCAAGCTTTTCGTCTTGATCCTTGCATACAGCATCGTTTTGCTCCAAACGTATACAGGGCCTGTTTGGTGGAATGCGCCGCACGTTTGCATGAAACGTATCGGAGAACTCTTGGCGTGCGCTCCAGGCCGTTCCGGTCATCCCGCAAAGGCCCTGATACCGCAAAAGGAAACTCTGATACGTAATGGTGGCAAGCGTATTGCTTTGCGGATGAATGTTTAATCCTTCCTTCGCTTCTATCGCTTGATGCAGGCCGTCGGAAAAGCGCCTGCCTTCCATAATCCTTCCCGTATTCCTGTCCACGATTCGCACTCTGCCATCCTCTATCACGTAGTCGACATCTCGCCGCATCAGCGCATACGCTTTCATAGCCTGCATTACCCGGTGATAGGTTTCAATATTCGCAGCCGCAAACAGGTTTTCAAAACGGTAATACTGTTCCGCTTTTTTAATGCCCGCCGGACATATATAAACGGCCTTGCGCTTCTCATCCGCAATATAGTCGGTGCTCGCGCCATGGCCATGGGCCTCTGCCTCGCCTTCAACCGTCACATACAGATGGTATGTAAGATGGCGTACAAGCGTATCCGCCTGTACACAGTCCAAAACGCCCTCTTCCGCCGAAGAGGATAACAACATGGGCGTCACCGCCTCATCCAAAAGAATGCTGTCCGCTTCATCGACGATTGCCCAGCGCAGGACATTCTGCACGCGTGCATGGACATCCATCGCAATGCCGTCGCGCAAATAATCAAACCCCAGCTCTGTAGCCGTCGCGTATAGGATCTCGCATCCATACGCCTGCCTCTTTGCTTCCGGGTCATGGCTGGAAAGCGTAAGGCCCACCTTCACGCCTAATGCGTCATATATGGGTTTCATCCAGTAAAAATCGCGCTCCGCCAGATATTCATTTACCGTTGCGACATGTACATTTCCCTTTGTCAGCGCGTGGTAGTACGCAGGCAGCGCCGCCGTTAATGTTTTTCCCTCGCCGGTGTTCATTTCGATAATGGTATGGTGGCATAAGGCAACCGCGGCAAGCAGCTGTACGTCAAAAACGCGCATGTGAATGGTAAGCTCCGCCGCGGCCGCAGCAGCACCGCATGCTTTGGCTATAAGCGTGTCCTCATCCGCTTCCTTTCTAAGCTCCTCCGTCACCGCGCGAAGGCCATCCACGCCATGCGCGACATACATATCGCGCCATTTCGCGGCTTCAATGGCAATTTTTTCGTGGCTGCACTTCCGCATATCCACTGTAACCGATCCTCCCCTTGCACCGCTAAGAATATGTGCCTATTGTATAAACCCCGCTAAGAAAAGAAAGCCGCTCATAAGCTTACGCAGGCGATGCTGCAAGGCTTTCAAGCGGCTTTTTCGATATTCGTTTGCCTCAGAGTTTATTTAACGGTAAACACGATGCTGGAAGCCATAGGCGAAACTCTTCCATCCGCTGTGCGCGCGCGTACATCCAGCTTGAATGTGCCGGCTTTTTCTGTTGTATAGCCGAAATACCAATAAACCCATTTGTCCGTTTTGGCATTTTCCACGTTGCACGCGGTCCATGTTTCGCCGCCATCCATCGAGAACTCGATGGCGGATACGGCTACGTCATAATCATCGGCATAGCCTTCAAAAACGATCCGGTCTCCCACCTGGAATACGGCGTCTTCGAAGCTATTCATGACATTGATTTTCGCACGCTGGTCATCGAGCGCCTTGAGTACGGCAGGCACATTTTCTTCCACCGTAAATTCGATATCAGTGACATTGCGCGTAAAGTACCTGGCGATAGATTTGGGCACCCATACTTGAAGGCCCGAAGGGATATCCTGATCGCCCACTTTGTATACGAAAATCGCGTCTTTTTCCAGCGCATAGGTGAGCGGCATGGCGATGCCATAACCGTCTCCGCTCTTAAACACAACCGTATTGGCAGCTTCTTCGGCATCTACGAGCTGCATGATGTTTTTAAGCGGTACACCAACTACTTGCGCGTTTGCCACTGCGGGGCCAGTTGCGCAGGAACATTTGAGCGTGCGCTTTTCTATGCCCTGCTCTTTTAGTTCCTTCAACGAAATAGTTTGCACCTTTTTGATTGCGCCGCTGAAATTGACGTAGCAATCTTCCTGCTTTACATTATCGAAAGCGAAGCCGGGCTTTGCGCACATGGCGGTCGCTGCCGTTCCAAACAGGTTAAATACCTCGTCTGGCGGCGTGATGACGTTTTGGTCAAATTCGAATTCGCCCTTGACATTGGCAATCGTCGCATAAACCGCTTCTTCACGCGCGGATACGGCTATGCCTTTTGCGGTCGCGACATTGGACGCGGGCGCTTCGCGTTCCTCCGCTACGGAGGTAGAAAGGAGAGATTGCGCTTGTGGGGCAGCCTGAGGTATCGCCTGCGCCGCAGCTACGCTGCCTACTGCCAGTGTTGCCGCACCCACAACGGCTCCTGCTCGTTTGATTGTCTGCTTATTCATTGTATTCCCTCCCGCCTATTGTTCAACGTTGATTAAGAAATCGGTATTGACGTTTGCTATACGCAAGTTGCCGTCATTCATGAGGCTTGTGGCGCGCATGCGCAGCAGATAGGACCCGGCGCTTTCCGGTTTAAACTTCAGCGTCCAGTATGTCCATTTGCCGCTTATGTTATCGGGCGTTTCCACTTGGATCCATGTCTTGCCATGGTCGAAGGAAAACTCCATCAGGCGGATCGGTTCGTCCCAAGCATCCGCATATCCGGAAATAACGATTTCTTCGCCCATCTTGAAGATTTGGCCGTTGGTTGCCGTCAAAACGCCGATGTTCGGCTTGGAAAATACCTGACCCGTTGCAGGATCAATAAAGTCGCCGACGAGCGCCCAGTGCGCCGGATTTTCCTGCTTGGTAGCCGTCAACTCGGTAACGTGTTTAACCATATTTCCGGAGGAAGCATTGTACAGCCATGTGGTGCAGGGATAGCCCTGGCCAGCGGGCAACGGTTCCCCGTTGATCTTGATGGCGAGCAGCGCCTTGTTTTCGATGACAAAGTCGTAATTCATGGGGTACGAGTTGTTGCCGCTGCCATATGTATCGATAGCAATGGCATCAAAGGTAGTGACATCGGCATGTACCTTCGCATATTCAAAAATACGCTCGAGCGGAATGCCTTCCACTTCACACTGGAAAATCATCGTATCGCCTACGCCGTTGATGCAGCATTGCGAGCTCATCACCTGCGTAACGGTTCCGAATTTCTCAATCATCTCCGTAAGCTTCATGGTAAACGGATTATCCATGTCGCCGCTGACTTTGATTTCCCATTGCTCCATAATTTCGGGAATAATCTGGCTCTCATCCGTAAGCCAATCGGACGGTTCGTTCTTCAGCCATTTGTAGAACATCTTATCTGTTGGCGTAATTTCATCCTGGTTTTGGGTGATTTCCGCCTTCACGGCATCCGCCGCAATATTTGTAATGCCTTGCAGGTGGTCATATTTCACGGTATCCCAACGCAGGTAATTGCCATCGCCATCGATATAATGGCACGACTGGCAGCTTCCGCTCATAGATTGAAACGCCGCGCTGCCCATGTGGATGGAGTGAACGGAATCCCGCAGAGGCGTCGGGTAGAAGGAGTGGCAAGCCACGCAGGTGCCAAGCGTAAGCTTGTTTTCGTATTTCATATACATAACGCCATGGAACGTATCCATTTGTGTGATAACGTCCTCAAGCACATGGCATTCGTTGCAGCCGCGGTTGTCGGCATCCATAAATACGTTGTTCCAGCCTTTGGGATCGGAAGGAACGGTCTGTACGCGCACGCCGTTTTCAAGCGTACGTACACGCGGCGCATTTGCGACAGCGGAGGCCGCATTGCGATCTGTCTTTTTGTATTCAAACGGAAGCGCGGCCTCTTTTGTTGGGTAAGACGTTCCGGCTGTGGTTCCTGCCGCATTGCCGGAGCTGCCCTGGAGCGCATTCTTCACCGCCGTGATAATCCCGTTTGATGTATCCGTGGCGCCTGCAACCGTATCAACATCCGCGCTATTTTTCGCGATGATATCTTTGGGAATTTGTTCGATCGCGGGATCACAGATGCCTGCGGTCTCGGCATGCGTAGCCACTTTAACGTCTGTAATCGCGCCATCCGTCACCGTAACTTCCACCGCGATCTCGCCATTGTGGCCAGCCCCGCTTCCATTAAATGTCTCAACTACCGGCGCTTTTGCCGGCGCAGGCACATTCGGCGCAGGCGTCGGCTCCTGCTGCTGTTGGGGCGCGTTGTTTGCCGCGCAACCCGCCAACAATAGGCAGCACACCATTCCTGCCGATAAGACGCGCTTTAATTTCATGTTGTCTGTTACCTCCTAAGTCATTTTTCTGCATATTGACCTTTTCAAACAACCAATTAGCGTCGGACGAATAAAAATAAAAAACATACTTTTACTTATCGTTATAGTTAGTCTAATCATTGTCCTAAGGGCAATGTCAAGAGGTATTACGAAAATAGTTCAAATTTTATCATATATTTGTGAAATCATTGACTTTGCCCTTAGGGCAGACTATATGATAAAGCACAAATGTTCATATTGTGTATAAAAATAGACAATTAATGGATATATAAACACGGAAGGTTCGATCTCTTATTATGTGGAAGCTTTACGATAAATTGATTGCTGGAATACCGGATGGTATAACGGTTGATAAAATATTTAGAGGCGAGCGCTGGACCATGCTCACCACCAATGCCGGAAACGCCGGGCTTTCCATGAACTGCGATGAGAATGGATATGCAACCCTCACGGCAAAAGATATGGAGGGCCGCCCGCTCAAAGAAATTGCATTGCTTGCAAAATCATGGGATTACCTTGAAGCGGGGTATGGCGTTGCCGCCATCAACGCGTTTTACAATACGCCTGAAAATGCGCAAGCGCTTTCCGCCGCGTTTTCCCCGGAAGGCTTAAAGAGCAATACGCAAACAGAAGACGCGTTTCTATGTTTTCAAAAAGAAATAGTAGGAAAAAAAGTAGCTGTCATTGGCCACTTCCCCTACCTTGAGGAGCGTTTCGCGCCTATTTGCGATTTATCCATACTGGAAAGAAAGCCCGCTCCCGGAGATTACCCCGATCCGGCTTGCGAATACATCCTGCCGGAACAGGATTATGTGTTTGTCACAGGCGTAACGCTTATCAACAAAACATTGCCGCGCCTGCTGGAGCTTGCCAAAAAAGCGGCCACCGTCATGGTCGGCCCCTCTGTGCCTTTGGCGCCTGTTTTGTTTGAATACGGCGCTTCTTCCCTTTGCGGGTTTGTGGTGCAGGACATAAACGCCTGCCGCCAGCATGTCATGGCCGAGGCAAGCCATGGGTTATTTGTTTCCGGCACTATGGTGCACGCCAAACACTAAAGACGTCTCCGCCTGAATAAATCAGCGTTTACTTAGGCCAGCAGGTTTAGGAAAGGCCATTGAATAGTTTCCTTTTATATTAGCACAGGAGGGCAGAATGAATCTAACCAGCGTGCTGATCGGGTTGATGAGCTTCGTCATTATCGGTATCTTCCACCCGGTCGTTATCAAATGCGAATATCACTTTTCAAAAAAAATATGGCCGGTCTTTTTCGTGGCCGGCATAGGGCTCATCGCACTCGCGTTATTCATCAAAAATATTTTAATTGCCTCTATCGTCAGCATAACGGCATTTTCGTGCCTGTGGTCGATTAAGGAATTAGTGGAACAAGAAAAACGCGTAGCAAAGGGCTGGTTCCCCAAAAATCCAAAAAGGAACGACTATCCCCGATCGGCGGACAAGCTGTAAAGCGGTTGCATAACCGCAGTCAGGACGTGAGCAAGTGAAACGATACGTGTATTGCATACTGGGCATGATTTTTCTCGGCTTGGCGATTCTTGGAATTCCTCTGCCGGTGTTACCGACAACCCCGTTCCTGATATTGACATGCCTGTGCTTTTTGAAGGGCTCCGCCAAATTGAGCGCCTGGTTTCAGGGCACAAAGCTATATAAAAAATACGCGGCGGAATACATCGAGACAAGAGCGCTAAGCGTCAAACAAAAATGTGGCATTCTGACATGCTCCAACGGCATGATGCTCGTTTCGTTTTTCCTGGTACCGCATATAGCATTAAAGCTCCTGCTTGCTGCTCTTATCATCATACACAGTTACGTGCTGATCTTTCGCGTGAAAACCATCCGTAAAAACAATGCTCCACAAAGCGTTCCGAAAGGCACTGCCGCGAAAGAAAACGCATCCATTTAACGCTTTGCGCAAAACGCACGGTATACCTATAAAAGAAACGTAAGGCAGCGCCGTAAACCGACGCTGCCCTTTATTTTCGTATGGAAAAGCCCGTTTGACAAAAGCCGTCTCCGCCGGCTCAGCGAACGGAGCCGCCGTAATAAGCCGGATAAGGATCATAGCTACCGTCGTAGATCGTATACAGCTTGCCCAGCGTCGTTTTATTATGTTGCGGCGCATCCTCGGAATATCCCAGCAGCACTACGGCGCAAGGCGTCATATACCCTGTCTCATAGGCAAGGGTGCGCTTGTATGCGGGCGTCACGCCATCCGCTTCATAATAGGTATACACGCCATTCCCAAGCGTTACATATTCGTCGCCCATCGTTTTGATC
The DNA here is from genome assembly GCA_031549625.1 of Eubacteriales bacterium. Taxonomy (GTDB): domain Bacteria; phylum Bacillota; class Clostridia; order Christensenellales; family CAG-138; genus JAISXK01. Next base: position 9,080 of record JAVBPK010000025.1, on the reverse strand, counting down.
GGCCCGGCGTTTTCCTCCAGCACGTAATATTTTTCACTGGGAATAGCAAATTGCCTGCGCCAGGTATCCCAGTCTTTGCTCTCTTGCAAGAGATGCGCCTCATCGGCAATGTTATCGATGTACAGCGTATACGCCGATTCGCGAATATTCTCTGTAATAACCTTAAACGCCAGCCCCTGCATCTGAGCCGCCACGCAAATCTGCTGTGTCACCATACCGGCCGCCATGACGGCCGTGTTATCTTTGACGCTATACTGATCCTTTTCACCGGTATCGGAGGTGCAGGATACGATAATGGCCGCGTTGCCCTCTTGAATCAGGCCCTCATGCGCATATGTGGGCAGAAGCTCCTGCATCAGATCCTGATTGGTAATGATGGTAATATGCCACGTGTTTTCATTGCCTATCGTCACTTCCGATACAGCTTCGCAAATCTGTAAAAGTTGCTCCTCGCTCACCGCCTGGCCGGTTGTGGAAACCAAACTGCCATGCCCAGCGCAAAATTCTTCCAGCGTCATGCCCGCGCCGGTTTCTTCTTCCTGCTCCGCAGGCTTTGCGTCAGGCGTTTCCGCCGGAGCGCTGGTTGCGGTGGGCGCCGATGTATTGCTGACGCCCGCCGCTGTCGCAGCAGGGTTGTCGGCCTCCGGTGTTTTTGCCGGGCTGCAGGCCACAAGCAGCACGCAAAGCAACGAGCAAAGCAAAGTACGCAAAACGTTTCCCAAAGATGTTTTCATGGTTTCCCCCTTATTCTTCTTTTAAGGTATTGAAATGGTTCAGCCATCCTTTTCGTATTTTTGAATAAGCAGATATATGCTGTCCAACGATTCAAAGTTTGCCGCCTTTAGTTCTTCTGGCGGTATCCACACGCCAAACGCGCCATATGCCTCCGAAACGATCACAATAATATCCAGCGACGAAAGGCCGGCATGTAAAAGAGGCAATCCCGCGTCAAAAGCAACCGCCGGCAACGCGCCCCGCAATAGGCTTTCTACTCTTTCTCTTTCAATCATCGCTTATTTCTCCCTGCCGTGCAACACAATTTTCGCATTGATTGCGTAATAGTTTTCCCAGTTTATTTCTTGGCAGAGCGCTTAGCCGCTCTATCTGCCTCGGCACCTTATAGTGTTCCAATCTACCGGAGAGATACGCGATCAACCCCGCTTCGTCAAACGCTTCTTCCGGTCTTTCCGGTACGATATATAGCTTGGGAACTTGCCCCAGCAGCGCGTCCGAAACGCCGCTCACCGCACATTCCCGTATGCCGCCAAACTGTATGGCCACGCTTTCCACTTCCTCCGGAGCAACCTTAAAGCCGCCCGTATTGATAACATCGCCCGCGCGGCTCACAAAGCAAATGTATCCTTCGGCATCTATATAACCGATATCCTGCGAACGCACATACCCGTTTATCATCGTTTGCGCCGTCAATTCCGCCTCACCATAATAAGCGGTCATATTCATCGGGCCTTTGCAGGCAATATACCCCCAATGCTGCTCATCGCTTGCTATCTCGTTTCCCTGTTCGTTCATAATGGCAAATGTAGCGTTGCAGGCCGGTTTGCCTACCCGCCGCAAAGAAAAATCATTTTGAAAATCAAATAAGCAGGCGCATCCCGCCTCCGTGCTGCTGTAATATTGATACAAACGGCTGTGTGGCAGCAAGGAACGCATGCGCGCTTTCATGCTTGCGTCCACACCCGCCGTACCCAGCTGCACATACCGTATCCTATCCGCATACGCGCCCAGCCGGTCGCCGGTTAGTTGCCACAATATATGAACCGCCGCAGGCGTCAGGGACAGCGCATTGACTCCATGGCGCTCCATCATGGCAAAAAAAGCGCCGGCCAGCGCCACGCCATCACACAGAACGATGCTCCTCCCGCCGAATAACAGGCCAAAACAATGCCGCAAGCCATAAGAATGGCTGACAGGCATGGGGATCAACTCTACTGTATCCTCTTCCATTTCGGTGCCGGTAAACACATTTTCCGCTACGGCTACTTCCGCCCCGTGGGATAGCAGGATGCCCTTGGAAGTGCCTGTCGTGCCGGTGGTAAACAGTATGGTCGCCGCCTGCTCCGCCGCGGGATATGCCCCGGCCGGCGCCGTGCTTTTTCCCCGCAGCTCACTATGCTGCAACATGAGCGTTGCGCCCGTTTTCGCGCGGATAGCGGCAATGCGCTCCTGTGGCAAGTTTCGTTCCAGCGGCACAAATACCGCCTGCAGCCGATGCACAGCAAACAGCAATGCCAGAAAATCGCCTCGCTGCGCCGCTTCGGCCATTATCCGATCTCCGGCCTGCACACCCATTTCAGCCAATTGGCCGGTTTTAGACTCAATCCGCTCAAAAAACGTGCCATAGCTCATTTGCTCCAACGGATCGGCTACACACAGCTTGTTTGGCTGTGTCTGCGCATATTGTTTTACCAGCGCCAGCATAGACGGCGCGAATATCTGTTCCGTCATGTCCCATCCCCCTCTCTGCCCGCGCTTTGCTGCTCAATACGCTGCAATATCACGTGCTCCTGCTGTGCATAGGCCTCGTAATAATCGCGCCATGCAATAAGGCAATCTGCGCTTTTAGGGAACGGCAACCCGCATCGCTCGGTAAGTACTTGCCCCAAATACGCCGTGCATTTGACCATACCGCGCGTATTGGTATGGCGAAAATCACTGTAATCCATTGCAAAATCCAGCCCGATTTCCTGTATTCGTTTGTTCAAATTCAAAAAATCAAAGCCGTATTCTCCAACGATATCCTCTACCGCATTGTATTTCTTAGCCTGTGTCCTCGAAAGTGCGTATGGCGTAGCGATAAACAGCGCGCGAACGCCTTCTTCTTCGCAATACGCCAGCAATTCCCGCAAATCCGCCTCGTTTTGTGAGTCCACGCCGATTCGCATATTCTCGCGCCGATGATCCTGCGCTTCAATGGGCTCCACCATTTCCGCGAAAAGGTACCCTTTGCACGGGTCCGGCCTGCCCCAGATAAGTGTTAAGTCCGAAAAAGAAAAATCCTTCCAGCGTTCGTGATATTTGACGATATCCACCTGGTAGCTGAACTGTTCCTGGCTTGGCGCCAGCGCCGCGATCATTCTGGCACGCGTAAGCGAATACGGCATGTTATCTGTCATGGTACGCAAATCCGACGCAATCGTTTCCTTATCCTCGGCTGAGGAAAGCATAGCCCGCAATTCAATGACGTACAGCGCGTCCGGCTGCGTTTTGCGGCATTCCTCCAAAACATAGCGGAGCATAGAAACGCTTTGATTCGGCGTGGCGTACAGATAACTTGTCAATCCCACATCGCCCCAAAGGCGCAGCGGCGAAACAAACGCGTATATCGCGCTGGATCCCACAAAAACGGCATCCAGTGAATGCGGCTCTTCCGCATAAAACCCTTCCAGCCGCGTCCGCACATGTCCGTCGTTTGGCCGAAGCGAATACGCAGCCACACACATAATGAACGCCACGCATAGCGTAAATAGCAGCAACACGCCCGCTTGTTTTGTTCTTCTGTACATGCCGTTCCCTCTCGTCCCCCGGCGGCGATATTCCGGTCTGCGTCAAACTAAAAACGGCCATAGAAAAATGCCGCCGGATCATACCCCGGGCCGTACCGTCCAAAAATAAGTAAAGCAAAAACACCCGCAAGCGCCAACGCAAAGCGCACATATCCCGGCATTTTTTTCGTGAAACAGCTTTGTTTCTCCTGCATCAGGTCAACAACAAACAATACAACCGCCGCGACAAACGCCACCAGCCAGTCCGCGGCGTCCAACCCACTATGCGGCAGCACGGCTCCTTGCTTAAAGCGGAACAAAGCGCCATAAATGAGCAGCGCATCTCCCATGCTTTGCGCCCGAAAGAGTACACGCACCAGCAACTGCACAAAAAACACGCAGCAAATTCGCACTCCTTTTGGCCATCGCGCAAAACGTTTTGGCGCGCAACTTTCCCATAAAATCAACAGGCCGTTCACCAGGCCCCAAACGGCATAATGCGCCGCGGCGCCATGCCACAGGCCCGTTAAAAGCCACGTAAGCAGAAGCGGCGCGAATACCGCCGCGGCCCTTCGCAGAGCCGGACTCTTGTTCCCCCGCATAGCATGATGATTGAACGCCATCATGCGCGGCCAGGTGGAAAGCGGGTAAAACACATACACCCGAAACCACGCGCCCATTGTAATATGCCAGCGCTGCCAATAGGCGGCAAATCCATCCGCAAAATATGGCCTTCTGAAATTTTCCGGCAAACGAATGCCCAGCAGCGCGGCGCTGCCCAGCACAATGTCCATACAACCGGAAAAATCCGCATAGATTTGAATAGCATAACACAGCAGCGTCAGCCACAACATGCCGGCCGAATAGCTCCCCGGCCCTAAAAATACAGCGTTTACAAAAACGGCCATCCTGTCCGCAAGCACCAGCTTTTTCAGCAAGCCCCACAGGATTCTCAAAAGCGCGTCGCAAAAATCATCCCAGTTTGCATTCTTTCCTTCACGCAGTTGCAGGGCGGTCTGCTCGAAACGGACGATCGGTCCCTGCGCCGCCTGCGGAAAAAACAACGCGAACGCTCCTAAAAACAATGAATTGCGTTCCGCCCGCGCTTCCCCGCGGCCAACATCCAGCACATAACCCAGTGCAATCAAACCAATATAAGAGGCCCCCGGCACATAGCCGCGCAGCAAAAGCATCCATGCGCACTGCGCGCATATGATTCCAAGCCGCACCGCGTTTGCCGCATTTTTGACGCCCGCCTCGCGCAGTTTTTCTATCGCAATAGCCGCTGTGAAACACAACGCCACGTCGCCAATCGCCCATGCAAGAGCAGTCATGCCCGCATACCCATAGAAAAACAGGCTGCCGCACAGCAAGATCGGCCAATGCCAGCGCGCGGGCGTAATGCGGCAGCAAACAACCATCATAACCGCCAGCAACGCAAACGGCATAGAAATCAGCGACATGGGCGTTTACCTCAATGTAACCACTTGGGAGCCGTGGGCGTCTAGTTCATGGGCGTCAATGCGGAAAAATCGATTTCGGACATGTGAAAACCCGAAAAAGACCATATGCCGGTTTTTCCCTCACCCACACCCGTGACAATGCTATGCTTTCCCTCATAGAACCACAAGCCGCCTACGTTGAATATAGGGCTTTCGTCCCAGCCCAGGCTCACCAGCATTTGTTTCGTCAGGCCCGCATATCCGCCTGCGCCGCACATGAGTATGATGGCTTTATCCTTTGGAAACACCGCCTCCACAATAGCCAGCGATTCTTTGTAATTTGGCGAATACTTGCCTTGCTCGTCCATCGCAAAAAGCGTCGGCCCGCCGTAGCCTTTACCGAGTTCTTCCGGCATATTGGGGCACGGGGCCAGATATGGGTACGGCATTACGCGGAATCCTTCGATCATATTGGTCAAAATACTATTGCCGCCGATTGCTTCATAGTCGTACGGATCAATCGTCATCCGCATATCGATGTATGCGGTATCAGCCAGTCCCAAATATCCGTCGATGGTGCTCATATTGACATTCACATCCACACCAAATTGACTGGCAGGATCCGGTTGTGGCGCGGGCAATACTTCAAAAGCGGATTTCTCGGGCTTTTGCGGCGTAACCTCATTGCCAACAGCGGCAGGGCTAGGCGAAGCCGGTTGTTCGGCAGTGGGTTGCACCGGTTTTTCCAGCTGGGTAGATTGACTAGGCGCTTCCTGCTTGGCCGGTGGTTCCGGCGCAGCGCCACATCCGCATAGGAAGCACAGCAACAACGCCATCATAAGTATCTTTGCTCTATGCACAGTATCCATCTCCTCTTTTTGCTTTTTTGTGAACCCCCATACAAGTAAACCGCTTTCTTGATACACGCGCCGAATTGCGGCAAAGAGAAAAAACATAAGTGGGCAAAAGGCTGCATTTCTCAAGAATACTTTTATTTAGTATACGCTTTGTCCTTGGGGTAAAGTCAATCTATATTCATAAGAAACTCGTTGCTACGCGTTTTTGATGGCGCGGCTTCGAATCCGTGCTGAACGACTGGCAAAACAAAAGATATTTTGGAATCTGGGTAACCCGAAAATGCTTTTGACTGGTTTTCGCTATATGACCTTCAATAGAGCCCTTCTAGGTGTTGGGTTTTCAGAGGGGTTCCATTGACAAGCCCATTTTTTCAATATATAATCCAGCTAAACCGATCGTTAGGTTTATATTATTAGGAGGAATGCATATGAGAAAATTGTTCAAGTACGTGTTGCCCATGGCGCTCGTGTTGGCGCTGCTGTTGGTTGCTTGCACGCCCAGCACACCGGCTGCGCAGCCTACGCCAGAACCTACAGCGGCAGCCACAGCGACCCCCGTGCCTGTTGGCGCGGCCCCTGCTGGAGACGGCACCTACGAGACCACAGGTCAGGGTATGGGCGGCCCAATTACTGTGAGCACCACCATCGCAGGCGGCAAGATCACGGCGGTTGAGGTGCTTTCGCATACCGAGACCGCAGGCATATCCACCCCGGCGCTGGAGCGTATACCCCAAACGATTGTTGATAATAACAGCGTTGGTATCGATGCTGTAACCGGCGCGACCATGACCTCCAACGGCATCCTCGCCGCTGTCAAGGCAGCCATTGTCGAGGCTGGTTTGAACGAGAGCGATTTTTCAGGCGCAGTCGTACAGACAGTAGAAGATCAAAATTTGACAGCCGATGTGCTGATCATTGGCGCGGGCGGCTCCGGTCTGGCTGCAGCCAATGTTCTTGTTCGTGAGGGCAAGGATGTTTTAATTATTGAAAAGATGGCGATGGCTGGCGGCGCTACGGCTGTATCGGGTGGCGGTTTCATCGGCGCTACATCCAAACTGCAGCAGGAGCGCGGCGTTGAGGGAGACTCCGTCGATGCCCTTGTCGCTGACCTCATCAAGGGCGGCCAGGACAACTACGAGCCATTAACCCGTCTCTTTGCGGAAAACAACGGCGCGACCATCGATTGGATGTATTATGATCTGAAGCTTGCGTTCCGCGATACACCGCCAGGCGCGTCACCGGAGCACCAGTTTGCGCGCTCCTTCGGTATGGAGGGCGGCGCTTCCGGCATCACAAGCGAACTGCTGCGCGTGTATGAGGAAGCTGGCGGCAAGATCATGTACGAAACAAAGGCTACATCGCTTACCGTCGAAAATGGAGCGGTTGTTGGTGCAGTTGCGGAGGGCGTAGGTGGCTCAAAAGTGACTATCACCGCCGCAAATGTGTTGCTTGCCACGGGCGGTTATGGCAACAACGATGATCTATTGCCGGATTCCGTCGCTAACGTCCTGTATTATGGGCCGGACTGCTCCACTGGCGACGGCTTGCTGATGGCGCAGGAAGCAGGCGCTATGACGTGGTATATGGATCATGTAAAGGTATATCCCCAAGGCATTGAGACCGCGCCCGGCAAAGCCAAGGTAGCTACAGGCTGCAGCAGGGTTGCAACGCGCGACGCTGGTGCAATCTACGTAGATCGTGAGGGCAACAGACTGCTGAATGAGAATCTGCCGTTTACGGACTTCAGAAATATAACGATGGAGTTGCCGGATCAAGTGGCGTACATATTTATGGACCAGGCAGCGTTTGCAATTTGGCGCGAGGCATCGCCAAATCTCTTGCCTATTGCCGATATCGATAAATATGTAGCGCAAAATGGCGGCACGCCCATGTTTGCGAACGCGGCGACCATTGAGGAAGTCGCAGCTATCGCGGGCGTTGATGCGGCTGGCCTGCAAGCGACGGTAGACAAATTCAATGGCTTTGTAGCCGCTGGTAAAGATGAAGATTTTGGGCGCGCAGAGCTGTTTGAAATCGGCGCGGGGCCGTATTATCTGATCGAGCAGAAGCTGCGCTTTGCAAGCACGTTGGGCGGCTTAAAGATCAATGACTCCATGCAGGTGCTCAATGAGGCTGAAGAACCGATTGCCGGGCTGTACGCATCCGGCGAAATCGTGGGAGGCGTACACGGTAAGGATTCCATGCCCTCCTGCAATGTGGGCTGGGCGCTCACCTCCGGCCGCCTTGCGGGTCTTTCACTAGCAGAAAAATAAATAGTGTGTTAAACAAAAAAACGGGAGGATGGCATTTAGCCGTCTTCCCGTTTTGTTATGGCGTGAAACAGGCAATCCACCATGTGTTCGATCAATACAGGGTTGTTGTAAGTATCAGGATAGTGGCGGAGATAGTCGTTCATATGGCTGTTTATCCCGTGCGCCGTCATGATGAGAAAATGCTTGGGCAAATCAACGAACTCACCGGCATCCATCCCCTTTTGAATAATTCTCTCAATATCCTCCGCAAACGCGCCGTATGGCCCATATAAGCCGGTATCACGCCGCATGCGGGTCAAATGCTTAACGTTGACAATAAGACAAAAGGGGTCGATTCTATTTAGCTCAATCAGCCCCTTTAAGCGCCGTTTGAGGCAACCCAGCGCGGTAGTTTCGTCATCCAGGCCAACACGCGATGCTGCAACGGCCTTTTCGTAGCAACGCTCGAATACCGCTGTAAAAATTTCCTCCTTGCTGGAAAAATGCCAATAGAGCGAACCCCTGCTGATGGGCATCGCCTCCATGATCATGCTGATGGATATCTCCTCATAGGAGTATGAGCTGTATAGCTTTATGACAGCCTGTATGATTTCATCTCGCGTGTGATGCTGCATTGCCCCTCCGATGGTATTGTTGAGTGATTATAACCCATTTATAAATCTATAACAAGACCTTCTGCCCCTTCGCATCAAGGAATTATATAAAATACCTCCACTGCAAGAAAGATTGTTGCGGTGTTTCACACCGCGCAAGCACGCGGCGTCGCTACCCGGCCGCTAAAATCGCTCCACTGGAGCGATTTCTTAACGCGGCTTCGAATCCGTTTTGAACGGCTGACCAAAGCAAAAAACACCCGGTCGGGTGTTTTTTGCTTTGGTAGCGGCGGTCGGATTCTCCTCTTCGCTCACGGCTTGCTTGTGTTTCACACCGCGCAAGCACGCGGCGTCGCTACCCGGCCGCTAAAATCGCTCCACTGGAGCGATTTCTTAACGCGGCTTCGAATCC
>JAVBPK010000031.1:0-5348 GCA_031549625.1 Eubacteriales bacterium | reverse complement strand
ACGGCGGGCGTGCCGAATTGCTTCCGCGATGTGGTAAAGAATGTGGAGTTCAACGATATCGGCGCATTGGAACGTATTTGCGAACGCTATAAAAATCAAGTCGCGTGCGTGATACTGGAGCCCATCAGTTTTAACTGTGGCTGCTATCCGGCGCGCAAGGAATACCTGCAAAAAGTGCGAGAACTTTGCACGAGAGAAAACATCGTGCTCATATTTGATGAGGTTATTTCCGGCCTCCGGCTGCGTCCGGGCAGTGCGCAAGGCTATTATGGCGTGACGCCTGATTTGGCGACATTTGCAAAGGGCATTGGCGGCACGTTCCCCATCGCGGCGCTGTGCGGCGTAGATAAAGTGATGAATTGCCTGGCGCCTATCGGCAAGGTTGGCATGAGCGGCACCTATACGGGTTCGCTGATGGCTGTGTTGGCCTCCGTGGAATGCTTTAAGATGGTGGCCGAGCCTGGATTTTACGACGAGATCGAAAAAAAGGCGGACGCGCTTTATAGCGGGATAGACGAGTTGTTCCACAAGCATACAATCAAAGGGCATTGCCGTGGTTATGGCGCACGCTTTGGTATGTTCTTTGGCGTGGAAGATCCGGAAGCGGATATGGATTGGCGTGAAGTCAGCAAGGTGTACGACCTGGAAAGGCATAGAGCATTTGTAGATAAAGCGCTTGCAAGGGGTATGTATTTTGTGCACCCGGGCAAGGGGCCGGTGCCGCCGCATTGTGGTTTCAGTTCACAGCACAGTATGGAAGATATTGCGGAAGCACTGGATAAAATGGACCGGATATTCGCAGAAATAAAATAGCTAAAATTGTAGAATTTCGCTTTTGCTGAAAAAACTCGCGTATACTCTTAAATGTATACATTGCATATACAAATGACCGTATATGCCAAGCGCGCAATAACATTTCCGGCGTTGAATGACGCAAACGGGCAAGCTCCGTTTTCGGCATTGAGCATAAAAAAATAAACAGGAGGAATCGACAAGTGAAAAAGTATTTAGCACTGGTACTCTGCATCGCCATGATGGCACTGATCTTCGCCGGCTGCGCCACGCCCGCAGAGCAGCCCGCCCCCGCCCCAGAACAGACGGCGGCAGCGCCTGCGGCATCGGCGGCGCCTGCTGCGCCTGCAGCGCCTGCGGCCAATGACAAGCCGTTTGCGGGAACCACCATACGTGTTCTTACGGCGAACCAGACTTGCATCGAAAAAGTCATTTATCCCAATCTGCAGGAGTTTACAGACTTAACGGGCATCACCGTTGAGATGGAAATCATGGGAAATGACGACTATGCAAACAAAGCCTCCATCGAATTGGCCGGCAAAAACAAGGGCTTGGATGTCATTTTCCTGCGCCCGCTCACAGACTTGAAGCAATACTGCCAGAATGAATGGCTGACAGACATCTCCCGCATCGGCGACGACGCGGACTTCAATCTGTCCGATTACTTCCCGGGTTCCCTCGAAAGCTGCACATATGACGGCGTGCTGTACGGTGTGCCGATCGTGGCTGAAAGCCAAATTATGTACTACCGCAAAGACCTGCTTGAGGCAAAGGGCCTGCAAGTGCCCAAGACGCTCGACGAGCTCCGCACAGTTGCCGAAGCGCTGACAGACAAGGGCAGCGATTTCTACGGCTTCTTTATGCGCGGTAAGGCCAATGCGCTGGTTACGCAGTTCTCCAGCATCCTGTACTCCTTTAACGGCCGCTTCAACACATCCACGGAAAGCCTGGTTGGCTCCGATGAATTCGCTGCTGCCGCAAAGTACTATGGCGACCTCCTGTATAATTGCGCCCCTCCAGGCGTTATCAACATGACATGGACGGAAGGCGCCGCTATGTTTGCGCAAGGTAAAATCGGCATATTCATCGATTCCGATGCTATCTTTGGCAACATCTCCGGCGATGCGAACGTCGCCATTAAGCCTGAGCAGATCGGCTTCTCCGTGATACCGGCAGGCCCCGCAGGACAGCCCACCCCATTCTATGCTACAATTGGAGCATGGTCCATCCCCGCTTTCTCTGAAAAGCAGGAGGCTGCGCTTGCGTTCATCAAATGGGCAGAATCCAAAGAAATGGGCCTGCGCATGACAAAAGAAGTGAAGAACGCCGGCTGCCGCAGTTCCATTTGGAACGACGCAGATGCCATGTCCGCGTTTGATCCGCAAATGCTTAACGCCATGCAGGATTCTCGCGCCATCGCCATCGGCGGCGACCGCCCGACAGTCATTGCCGTTGGTGAAGCCAGGGATATCATCAGCGTTCCGATCCAGGCCGCTATCATGAACGAAGACCCGGCAAGCGCCATTGCGGACGCGCACCAGAAGTTCCAGGCATTGATTGACAAAGAAAAGAAATAAAGCGGGTTAGCCGCTTATGTAGGCATGAGAATGATTGCATATAGGGGCTGTCCCCTATATGCAATCATTCCTCAAATGACCAGCAAGAAAAGGAGCAATATATGATCAAAGTTTGGACCGAAAAGCGCATGTACGATCTGATGGTGCTTCCGCTGCTGTTGTTTATCATTCTTATGGTCGCTTTTCCACTTGCGTATACCGTGTATTTGTCGTTTACGGAATGGAATATGGGCGTTACGCCGCCCGCGTTTATTGGGCTTGAAAACTATACGGCGATATTAAAGGATTCACAGTTTTGGTCGGCCACCGGCCATACCCTATACATTGCGATTGGTTCCGTATTAATAGAAATGATACTTGGAACGAGCATCGCATTGGCATTGAACAGGCAGTTTGTTGGAAAGAATATAGTCAAAACGCTTTTTTTGCTGCCCATGGTGGCGACCCCCATTGCCGTGGGCATGGTGTGGCAGCTTATCTATGAGCCGACATTAGGTGTAGCCAATTACCTCTTAAAAGCTTTACATATAGACCCGGTCATGTGGCTAGTCAATAAAAAAATGGTACTAAACTCCATTATGCTTATCGAAATTTGGGAATGGACGCCCATGGTTATGCTTATCGCCCTGGCAGGGCTTGCCGGTATTCCGCTGGAAATTTATGAATCAGCGAAAATAGATGGTGCGAACCGCTTTAAGCTGCTCACAAAAATTACACTGCCCATGTTGACGCCGGCGTTAATAATAACCGCGCTTTTGCGTATTATCGATGCGCTCAAAACATTCGATATCATATACGCAACGACGCAGGGCGGGCCTTTGCAGGCTTCCGAAACGGTCAACTTGCTGGCATATAAGTCCATATTCAGTTACTATAAAATGGGTGGCGGGGCAGCGTTGATTATATGCTTCCTTTTAGAAATCGGGTTGTGCTGCGCGCTTATCATTGTGCTGCGCAAGAAAGTCAAGGAGAGCCAATCATGAAAAACACAAAGACGCATACAATCAGCGTTTCGAAAAGGCGCAGGACATTCTTTGCAAAAGCGGGGTTTTATATATTCCTGCTGCTGGTGCTCACGTTTGTGCTGTTTCCCTTCCTTTGGATGGTGTTGGCCGCCTTTAAAACAAACGCGCAAATCACTGACCCTACGCAATTATTTATATTTAAGCCTTATTTTGGGAATTTCGCGACGGCGTTTTCGCGCTATAATTTCACCAGGCCGATTCTCAATAGCCTGATTATCGCTGTCGCGTCTACGCTTTTAGGCTTGCTGTTAGGACTGCCGGCTTCTTACGCAATCGCCCGCAAGAATAAGGCGAAGACGAGCATGCTCATACTGATCGTGCGCTTTTTTCCGGGCATTGCGTTTATGCTTCCATGGTACATAATATTCAGCCGCATAGGCATTACCGACACGCATCTTGCTTTGATATTGAGCCACATGCTCATCAATGTACCGTTCATCGTATGGGTTATGATCCCGTATTTTGAAGGGATTCCGCACGAATTGGAAGAAGCGGCAAAAGTGGACGGATGCAGGACGTTTTCAGCGTTTGTGCGCATCATATTGCCGCTTACGGGCCCGGGGCTGGTCACGACCTCTTTGCTTTCCGCAATCTTTTCCTGGAACAACTTCTTGTTTTCGCTTATATTATCCGGTGGCAACACAAAGACGGTGCCGCTTGCGCTGCTCAATTTCGTGTCTTATGCTTCGGTGGACTGGGGCGCCATGATGGCTGCTGCCGTGGTTATCACATTGCCCATAATGGCCATTTCCCTGTTGGCGCAAAAATATATCGTGGCTGGATTAACCGCGGGGGCGGTGAAGGGCTGATATGAGCGGCAAGGATAAACGTACATACGCCATCTCTTACGGCAACAAGGAGCTTTCCTATATAGACGAGGACGGTGCTGTCATTTTCTATGCGCAGGCGCAAAAGATCGCTACACAGGCCCCGCAGGACGAGCTGATCGAGGCGGCGCTTCATGCGCCCATCGGCAGCAAAAAGCTGGAAGAACTTGTGAAGCCCGATGATTTGGTGGCGATTATCGTAGACGACGCTACGCGGCCGACGCCCAGGCAGCCTATTCTTGGCGCCATCATAGGGCGATTGTCTGCTATTCCGGGCGTCCGTATACAGATTGTGCTGGCCTTGGGTACCCATCGTACTATGACGGAAGAAGAGATCGAGAAGGATTTGGGGGAGTTTTCCAGAAGGTTTCCGGTCGTCAACATCAGTTACATGGATGAAGAACGGTTTGTTCGCGTAGGCACGATGCCGGATCAAACGCCCATCTGCGTATATAAGGAAATCATGGAAGCGGACGTGCTGATCGGTGTGGGCAATATTGTGCCGCACATCGCGGCGGGCTGGGGAGGCGGAGCCAAGATCATCATGCCGGGCGTTTGTTCCCGGGAAACGACGGATGGTATCCATATGCTGTCCTGCCTGAAACAGAACGTGCTGGAGACTTGCGGCAACGCAAAGAACCTTTTTCGTGAAACCATGGAGGAACTGGCAGAACAGGTCGGTTTGGATTTTATCATCAATACCGTCATAGACGAAGAACGGAATATACTCGGCGTATTTGCCGGGCACTTCATACAGGCGCACAGGCGCGGCGTGGAATTTGCGAAACAAGCGCTTTGCCCGCGCATTCCACAGCGCGCGGATATTCTCATTGTGTCGGCCAATCCGGCGAATGCGGATTTCTGGCAGGGGGCGAAACCCTATGTGTTTGCGCACAACGCAGTGAAGCGCGGGGGCGTAATGATTCTGCTGCTTTCGGCGGAAGAAGGCCTTTGCGGCTGCGCGCCCGCGCATGAGGGCACAATGCGCGCGTATTACAACAAAAGCGAAGAAGAGGTATTGTTGGCGCTTCAAGAAAAGCGCACGTTAGATGTGCTTGGCCTTGGCGAAACGTTCATACGCCTGCAAACACAGGGTTTTTGCCGCACCTTATTGGTGAGCGACGGAT
>JAVBPK010000030.1:0-9560 GCA_031549625.1 Eubacteriales bacterium | reverse complement strand
CAAAACCTCGAAATCGATGTGGTCAGCGGCGCTTCCAACACGCTGCGCGGCTACAAAGAAGCCGTCAATGATGCTCTGAAAAAGGCAATGGCTTAATGGCCGACAGCAGCCAGGATATCTAACAACAAAGGGGCCGGTTTTTCGGCCTCTTTGTGTTTGGGGAATATGCCTCTGCTTCAGTTTCGATGGGATTCAATCCCGGTGCTCCGGGCCCCCTTGTCTGGGTATTGGTCATACCCCCTCGCTGCCCCGCAATAATTCGCGTGTAAATGGCGGCCGTTTCGATTATACTTATATACGATACACCTGTATGCATTGTACCTGCAGCAATATTTGCAAAAGGCGGCTGAATCTATGAAGTTTATTCTCGTTCCCGATTCGTTCAAGGGTTGCATGAGCTCCATCGCCGCGGCAAACGCTATGGAACGCGGCATTAAAAAGGCCATTCCCACGGCATGCACCGTCAAGCTTCCTGTGGCAGACGGCGGCGAGGGCACCGTTGAGGTGTTTGAATCCATCGGCTGGGGCAGTGTACGGTCGCTTGACGTCACGGGCCCGCTCGGCGAGCGCGTGCACGCGCGGTACATCATCAGCGGCCCCACTGCCATCATCGAGATGGCCGCTTCCAGCGGCATCACGCTTGTTCCCGCGGAAAAACGCGACCCGCTTTCCGCCACCACGTTTGGCGCAGGCGAACTTATTCTGGACGCACTGAAAAACGGCGCCAAACACATCGTACTCGCCGTTGGCGGCAGCGCCACCAACGATTGCGGCACGGGCCTTGCCAGCGCGCTTGGCGCAAGGTTTTTAGATACCGACGGCAAGCCCATCAAGCCCGGCTGCGTCGATTTTGACCGGCTTACCACCATCGACGCCAGTGCCTTACAAGAAACGCTCGATGGCGTAACAATCACCGTCGCCTGCGATGTGGATAACCCGCTGTGCGGCGAAAAGGGCGCCAGCGCCGTTTATGGCCCTCAAAAGGGCGCCACATCCCAAATGGTGCGGCAAATGGATGCGCTGCACGCCAAATTTGCCAGCCTCATCGAAAAACAATGCGGCAAACCCGTGTCGCTTTTGCCCGGCAGCGGCGCGGCAGGCGGTATAGGCGTTCCTCTTCTCGCGTTTTGCGGCGCAAACATCGTTTCCGGCATAGAAACCATACTGGGGCAGATCGGCTTTGCGTTCCATCTAAAAGGCGCGGACTATGTGTTTACCGGCGAAGGCAAGATAGATGCCCAGACCGCGCATGGCAAAGTGATCGCGGGTATCGCAAAGCTTGCGTCCCGAGAGAGCGTGCCCGTCATCGCTTTTGGCGGCATGATCGAAGAATGGCGTGCACTGTGCGGCATAGGCGTAAAGAGCGCCTTTAGCATCGCGCCGGGTGCCATCGATTTGGCAAGCGCCATAGCTGGCGGGGAAAAATACCTGGAGGATTGCGCCGAGCGCGTAGCACGCCTGCTTGTTCCGTAAGTGAGCATTTATATAAGCGCTATACAAAATCCCGGCTTTTCAAGCTGGGATTTTTCTCTGGAATATGCGCTTTTACCGCTAATAACCTTCCCGCGTCCCAAACCAACCAGCGGGCATATCCCTCGGATATGGCCTTTTTGTAAATTTTTTGTTCATGCACTCAATGCGTACCCTCCGCTGCCCCAGGCATGCTACACTAATGTGAGTATGCTTTTGTACAAACAATTTGTGGAGGAATAGAATGATCCAAGTCACAAACCTGACCAAGCGTTATGGCAAGCTGGTTGCCAATCATGACATTTCCCTCACCGTTCGCGAGGGCGAGCTGACGGTACTTCTTGGCCCCAATGGGGCCGGCAAATCCACGCTTATCAAATCTATTTGCGGGCTTTTGCGCTTTGAGGGCGCCGTCACAATTGCCAACCACGATAACCACAGCACCGAGGCCAAGCGCCTGCTCGGCTATATTCCTGAGTTCCCCGCCTTATACCCCATGCTTACCGTATATGAGCATATGGAATTCATCGCGCGGGCATACCAGCTTTCCAATTGGGAGCCGCGCGCCAAGCTTTTGCTTGAGCGCTTCGAACTGGCCGACAAACAAAACAAGCTGGGCAAAGAGCTTTCCAAAGGCATGCAACAAAAAGTAAGCATTTGCTGCGCTATTTTGCCGCCTGTCAAGGCCATTATATTCGATGAACCGCTCGTGGGGTTAGATCCGCATGCCATCCGCGAATTAAAAAACATCATTGTGGAACTCAAACAAAGCGGTTGCGCCATGCTCATCAGCACCCACATGATCGAAAGCGTTGCCGACGATTGGGACACAACCTGCATCATGACAAAGGGCACCATCGCCCGCACCTGCCGCATCAACGAACTTGCCGATGGCCTGAGCCTTGAAGATCTGTATTTCAGTATCACTGAAGCAGGCGCGGGGGCAGCCACATGAAAAGCCTCGCTTATTTACTGCGTACCAGTTTCAAAAACACATTGCTGGAGGTGCTGCACAAGCCCGCCCGCCTTCTCTTATATGTTGTAATGATCGGCTTGCTGGGCATCACTTTGGTCACTGCCTCAACCACCCGCGACAATGGCGCAACAATTCAGCCGCTCATCTGGCTATTCGGCATCTATTTTTCCCTGTTGCTGCTGTTTTTTGGCATGAGCATTCAGAAGGGCCTGACCACCGGCGATACTATATTCGAAATGAACGACGTCAACTTCTTGTTTGCCGCCCCGCTTGAGCCGCGCGCCATATTGCTGTATGGCCTTGTACGGCTCGCGAAAGTTTCGCTTTTAGGCGGCTTTTTCATATTGTTTCAAGGCAGTACGCTTGCACAGTTCGGCGTTCGTTTCAGCGGCGTACTCACGCTGTTTTTCGTATTCATACTCACGATCACGGTTCTCACCCTGTTCTCACTGCTGCTATACAGCCAAACAAACGGCAACCCCAATCGGCAACGGCTGGTAAAAATCGCAGTCATTTGCTTATTCTTGCCCGCCGCTGCCCACTTTGCCTTGCAGTTTTTTTCCGGCACGGCGCCCGCGCTCGCCCTGACAAACACGCTCTCTTCGCTTACCGTAAAGGCCATTCCCCTTGTCGGCTGGGCGGCCAGCGGCGCTATCGCGCTTTTGGCCGGTAATATCCTGTCCGGCCTTTTGTGGTTGGGCCTGCTCGTTTTCGCAGGCGTCGGCATGGTTGTTTACATCATGCTCGGCCACCTTGATTATTATGAGGATGTGCTCGTGGCCACGGAAACCGCCTTTCAAAAAAAGCGTGCTGCGGCCGAGGGCGACCTGCAAGCCACCATGGCCGCAACCGGGCGCGCCAGAGTAACAAAAACCGGTATCCGCGGCCTTGGCGCCTCCACGTTCTTTTACAAGCACCTGCGCGAAACCCTCCGGCAGAATCGGTTTGGCTTCTTAAGCCTCAGTAACGTCGCTATCTCCGCTTCTATCGTGCTTGCCTGTGTGCTTTTCCCTGATTACATCAATCTCATGCTGATTGTAAACATCCTGTTCTGGCTGCAAATCATGCTGATCGGCAATAGCCGCGGTTTGTTGGAGCTGTACAGTCATTACATCTACCTGATCCCCGCCCGCCCTTTCAAAAAGGTCGTTTGGAGCAACTTGTTGCTCGTTTTTCGCACCCTCATCGAAAGCGTATTCTTTTTCGGCATACCCGGCCTGCTTCTGCGTGAAAATCCGTTCCTCATACTTAGCATTATGCTGCTGTATACATTGTTTTCCTTTTTGCTGCTGGGCGTCAATTATCTTTTTGTGCGTTTTACAGGCGCGGAAATTTCTAAGGGCTTGCTGCTCACTATCTATTTCCTTGCCGTTTTGCTCTTCATGGCCCCCGGCCTCGTCCCTGCCATCATAGTGGGCTCTTTCATAGGCGGCACATGGGGAACCATCGTCGGCGTGCTTCTGCTCTCGGCATGGGAGCTTCTTGCCGCACTCGCCTGCTTTTTCGCTTCACGGCATGTTTTGCAAAAATGCGATATGCCGACCGCCCAAATGATGACAAAATAGCCACCCCCCGTCCACTCTGACCGCATGCTTTGCATGCGGTTGCAGGCCGTCGAAAAACCCTGTTTTTCGACGGGATTACGGCATTTTACCTTCTCGCCCTCCGGGCTCGCGGGCGGCAAAATGCCCAAGGTGTGGGCTGCGGACGCGCATGTCGTCCTTGCCCACGGATTAAAAGCTTTCCCCTACGAACCCTACTCTGCAACCGCACGCTTTGCATGCGGTTTTTTTCATTTGCGGCGCCATATAAACAGGAATAAACGGTTTAAAAAAGCAAATACTAAGCCAAACTTGTCAACACACAAGGGGCAGACCATGCTACTGAACGGGCTTTCCATTCCGCCAGCTTTTGCACAGTGCTCACGGAAAATCTGGATGCGTTTAACGCCTTTTCTGCCCTTACCGCAGCGAACAGCGGCGCTTTTTGAGCAGTATGCAAACATCCCGCTCCAAAGCGGATATGCGCGCTTTGGCCGCCCCCTTATTGGCCAGCAGATATTATAACATGCAGAAAGGATCGTTATGAATAAACAACCTACCCACCCGAATCCCCCCGTCTCCCAGCTGCCGCTTTTGGCACTGCGCGAAATTCCTACGCCAGACGCAAATGCTGCCAGCATCGTCGCTCTCGTGAAACAAGGCGGGCGCATCACCGGCTATAAGCTTTCCGATGGCCGCGTTCTTTCCAAGGAAGAAGCTGTGCAGTTTGCCCGCAAGGGCGGCATACGCGGCGTGGGCATCGCGCAGCGCAACGGCACCGAATACCTCAAGGCTATCCCCGATTCCGCCGAGGCAAACAATCTGAGCAACCTGCCTTCCATCACGCAATAAGGCCGCATTTCCCCGTTTTTTGCCGTTTTTCAGTTTCTATCAGGCTTATTTCCCGGGAAAGTTTCCATTTTAGAAACTTTTCTCTTTTCAATTTAAACGCACTGTGTTATACTCATACAATCGAGGAAGATTTAGGAGGATGCATATGGCGAACGCGGGGGTAAGTGGGGAAAAGAGCAAGGCGCTCGAAATTGCGCTGAGTCAGATTGAAAAACAATTCGGCAAAGGCGCCATCATGAAAATGGGCGACGCGGCCGGCAAGATCACCGTGTCTACCGTTTCCACAGGCTGCCTGGAGCTCGACTACGCGCTCGGCGTTGGCGGCGTGCCGCGCGGGCGCATTACAGAAATATTCGGGCCGGAATCTTCCGGCAAAACCACCGTGGCGCTGCATATCATCGCCCAGGCCCAGCAAGGCGGGGGTACCGCCGCCTTTATCGACGCGGAACACGCGCTCGATCCGCAATACGCCGCCAACCTCGGCGTAAACGTAGACGAGCTATATGTCTCGCAGCCCGACACGGGCGAGCAGGCTCTCGAAATCGCCGAAGCGCTCGTGCGTTCCGGCGCCATGGATGTCATCGTTATCGACTCAGTCGCCGCGCTCGTGCCAAAGGCCGAAATAGAAGGCGACATGGGGGACTCGCATGTTGGCTTGCAGGCGCGTCTCATGAGTCAGGCTTTGCGCAAGCTGGCCGGCACCATCTCCAAAACCAATACCGTAGTCGTTTTTATCAACCAGCTGCGCGAAAAAGTCGGCGTCATGTTTGGCAACCCTGAAACCACCCCGGGCGGCAAAGCATTAAAGTTTTATGCGTCCGTTCGTTTGGATGTGCGCAAAATCGAAACGCTTAAAAATGGCAATGATTTTGTAGGCAACCGCACACGCGTCAAGGTCGTCAAAAACAAAGTAGCGCCGCCTTTCCGCCAAGCGGAATTTGATATCATATACGGCGAGGGCGTCTCCCGCGAGGGCTCCATACTCGACATGGCCGTCGAACGCAAGCTCGTTTCCAAAACCGGCGCGTGGTATTCCTACGGCGACATGCGCATGGCCCAAGGCCGGGACAATGCGCGCTTGTTCCTCAAAGACAACAAGGAGCTGTGCTCCCAAATCGAGGCCTTATTGCGTAAGACAATGGACGAAGAGCGGGCCAAAGCCGCTGCCGAAGCCGACAAGCGCCACGCCTCCGTCGCCACCGCCGCGGAAGAGGATGAATAATATTTATCAGATTATGCACTTCCAGATAACCAAACGGCACTGCGCATGCAGTGCCGTTTTGTGTGCTAACAGTCCGAGTTGTGGTTTGGCTCAGTCCGATACGTAGGGAAGCAATGCCACTACGCGTGCGCGTTTGATGGCGATGGCCAAATCCCGCTGGTGCTTTGCGCATACACCGGACATACGGCGAGGCATGATCTTGCCTCGTTCGGTAATGCACTTCTTCAGCCGTGCGGCATCTTTATAATCGATATGGTCCATCTTGTCCACGCAGAACTGGCACACCTTGCGCCTACGCCGCGCTGTCGGGCGGGGACGCGATGATTTGCGTTCTTCCATGGTAATTCCTCCTATTCCTTAAAACGGAAGCTCGTCTTCCTTGATGTTTTCAAAGCCCGCAAGATCTTCCAATGCAGAGGTTTTCTGATCGCCACCACTGCCGCCGCCATAGCCTGACATATCGTCCTGCTGGCCTTTGGGAGTCAAAAACTCCACTTCGTCCGCAGAAATTTCCAGCGACATGCGGGTCGTTCCGTCGTTTGCTTCGTATGTGCGCGCTTGCAGTTCGCCAATTACCGCGACCTTCCGGCCCTTTGCCAGATATTTTGCGCACACTTCGCCCAGCTGGCGCCACGCGCTTACGCGAAAGAAGTCTGTTTGTCTTTCGCCGCCCTGCGCCGCAAAACGCCTTGTTACCGCCACAGAAAACGAGCATACTGTTGCGCCGTTCGATGTGGCACGGACTTCCGGGTCACGCGTCAGATTGCCAATGATAAAGATCTTGTTCATGCTTTTCTCCTATTTCCTTGCCTGTCGTTCAAGTAGCGAAAAACGCCTTCCCACGCTATTTGTGAGAACAGCAGCTTACACGCCCCTTAAGAATCGCGGCGCGTAACCATGAAACGTATGATGTTTTCATCGTTTTTGAGATTACGCTCCAGCTCCCGCGGCAATTCCGGGGGGCCGTTGAAAAGCATCAGTACATAATAGCCTTCGGTTTTGTAATCGATGGGATAAGCGAGACGGGTTTTGCCCCATTCGTCAGTCTTTTCCACTTCGCCGCTATTGGCCTCAACGATACCGGCGTATTTGGCGATGCAGGTTTTGACTGCTTCTTCTTCAAATTCCGGCGTGATGATGTAAAGCGCTTCGTATGCGTTCACGCATTTCACCTCCTCATGGTCTAAATTGGCCCGGCAACATACGCCGAGCAAGAAGGACGTTAGCAGTACGTATTGTAGCACATATGCAGCGTAAAACGCAAGGGCAACGTTTATTATTCTTGCGCATACGAACAGGCCTCGGCTATACTGAAGGAGGACAGGCCGTATACTTCACGGTATAGCAGTTTGCATACCGTCATAAATTCTTCGCCGTCCACTTTTTGCGGCCAGCTCATTAATTCCATGGACAACCAGTGGGCGCCCTTTTGCAGCGGCGGCTGCTGGTAGGCAATGGAGCTTTCGAGAAAACCGTTGCGTTTATAAAACGCAAGGCGGCGTGCTGCCATAGCCGAGCTTTCCGCCAGCTCTGTTTCCAGCACAACGGGTATTTCGCTTTTTTTGAGGTAGTCATTTAGCATCTGCGTGCCCAGCCCTTTGCCGCGCGCGCCCGCCGCAACCACAAAGTGCTCGATAAAACGAATATTGGGGTATTCCCAGGTAGCCATAACGGCTACTACGCCGTTATCCTGCCAGACATAGAGGTTGTAAGAAGAATGCAGCACCAACGACCGCTGAGCGGCGCTGTCGCGGCGTTTTTTATCCGGAATAGCTTCACAAAGCAGTTTGAAAATTTCTTGATAAACTGCGGCCGGTACTGGATTTTTCTTACTATAATGCGTCCACATGCGCCAAGTATAGCAAATAACGCTAATTCTTGCAACCAAATTTACGATTAATGCGTCACAGTATATATACTCTCGTATATCAATTAAGGAGGATGAATCGTGAAAAAGTTTTTGACCTTAATCCTTTGCGTTTGCGTGCTGTTGGCAACTGTTGCCTGCTCCGCAATATCCCCCTCCGCAGACTATTACACCTCACAAAATGCCGCTGTTGCTCCTGCCGCCCCTGCGGGCATTGCCCCCGCCCCTGCCGCCGTGCCTATGCCCACAGGCGCGCCTTCTTTAGACGAAGCGGAGGCCGGTTGGGGCGGCGCTCAAACCGACAAAGCGGCCGACATCGCTTCCGGCACTTCCGGTACGGTGCCCACGGATGCAAACTATGGCGGCCACAAAATTATACGCACCGCCGATATTTCCATGGAAACGCGCGAATTCGACACGCATATCGCCTATATCCGCCAGCGTATCGAGACACTTGGCGGTTATGTCGGCAGTTCCAACATCAACGGCAAAGAGCCCGTCAATTATGGCGACGCGGGCCGCAACGCTTACATCAGCGCGCGCATTCCGCAGGGCCAGCTGGAAACGTTTCTCGCCGATGCCCGCGGCCTCGCCACCGTCACAAACGAAAACACCTACAGCGACGATATCACAAGCTCCTACTTTGATACCGAAACGCGCCTTAAGGTTTACCAAACCCAGCGCGAACGCATACTTGAGCTGCTTGCCAAAGCCACCACAATGGAAAGCGTCATCGCTCTGGAGCAAGAACTGGCGCGCCTTACCTATGAAATCGAGCAGCTCACTTCCTCTTTGCGCCGCTGGGACGATCTCGTGGCCTTTGCTACCGTCAATCTTTCCGTATACGAACTGACTGCTCCCACGCCCGTTTCCGGGCCCGACAGCATGGGTACACGCATCAACGAAGGTTTCCGCCAAACGCTTAGCGGCGTCTCCGTATTCTTTGAAGACCTGGTCGTCTTCCTCGTTTCCGCTTCGCCTGTGCTCATCATACTCGCGCTCATCGGCGTGCTCGTGTTCTTCCTCGTGCGCCGCAGCCGCAAAAAGCACAAGGAACGCATGGCGCAGCATGCGGCTTCCCCCGCCGGGGCTTCCTCCTTTGTTTCCGCATACGGCGCGCCTTCCGTTCCTGCGCCGGAAGCCGGCAAGGCTAAGAAGGATAAGGCCAAAACGGACGAAGAAACCAAGCAATAATTGCTTGCGGGATACAGAACGATGCAGCGCCGCCCCATGAAACCTGACTGGAGCGGGGACGATGGGGCGCCGACCCATACCCCGCCCAAGGGATACATCCCTTAGGAATCCCATTCCCCAGGCCCACATGCGGGCCTGACTCTTTTTTATGCCAAACTTGCGGCGCGGCATGAAAATACACCCCCAACGGAATGCCTTGGCATTCCGGCCATGGGTTTCCAAAGGGACTTAGTCCCTTTGGCGGCGGTTTGGAGGCGGGGCCTCCATGACACCTGACTGGGTCAAACCAGCTGGAGCGGGGACGATGGGGCGCCGCCCCATACCCCGCCCAAGGGATACATCCCTTGGGAATCCCATTCCCATGCCCACATGTGGGCATGACTTGTTTTTTAACCAAGTTTATAGCGCGGTTTGCAATATTTCCCTACGGAATGCCTT
>JAVBPK010000132.1:0-16838 GCA_031549625.1 Eubacteriales bacterium | reverse complement strand
TGAGCAGCCTCTCTTCCCGTCTGCGGAAAGAAAGCTGACGCTGGTGTCCATTGTTGCGCATAAACGAATTTCTGGCGGCATCCGGCCAAACATCAATTCCCGCAAGGCTCACGCCATTATCGTCGAGTCGTTTGTAATAGTCCGCGAGCGCACCCCATTTTTGTTCTGATGCCTCATCGTAAAACGAAATAAAGCCGCCCTGCACGTCGATAACCTGAATAAGCGCGTCATATGTACGCGCTACGATGAGAAGCTCATTTGTGGCGGCTTGCCGCTTCTCTTCAAATATGTACTTTTCAATGAATATCGCATTGATTTGCGCTGTTTCACGCCGGAGTGTTTCTTCTTCTTCTTGTAAATATTGGTTGCGAAATAAGCTGGAAAGCGTTATCCCCATTACAAGCAACAAAAAGAGAATAACGGAAAGATATGTCGCCAGCATTCGTGAAAACAGCGTTTTAAACAAATCCTTCTTCATGAGTGGCCAGTCAAGCTATGTCTATTCGCGCGCCAATTCGAATTTATAGCCCACACCCCAAACCGTTTTTATCTGCCACGCTTCACGCTCTCCCAATTTTTCGCGAATACGTTTTACATGCACATCCACCGTGCGGCTGTCACCAAAGAAATCAAAGCCCCATACTTGTTCCAAGAGTTGCTCCCGCGTGAACACTTTTCCTTCATGTGCAGCGAGGAAGTAAAGCAATTCGATCTCTTTGGGCGGCATCTCTACCACTTTTTCATCCAACATGACCGCATAGTTTTCTAAAGATACCGTAAGGCCCGGCATTGCTATCTTGCGTTCCGGCTCGCCGCCGCTAAAGCGGCGCATAACCGCCTTGATACGCGCAATCAGTTCTTTCGCGTCGAACGGCTTCGCGATATAGTCATCCGCACCCAAGTCTAATCCTTGCACCCTGTCGAGCGTATCGCCTTTTGCAGTCAGCATAATAACAGGGACATCGCTTTCTTCTCGAAGTTGATGCAGCACCGCCCAGCCATCCAGGCCAGGTAACATGACGTCCAGCACGATCAACGCCGGTTTGGTGTCCTTGAACGCGGCAATAGCATGATCGCCACGCTCGCAGGTCTTCACGGCAAACCCTTCTTTGTTTAGATATAACTTTACGATTTCCAGAATATTTTTATCATCGTCGATTACCAAAATGGTTGTGTTTTCCATGTTGTATTCCTCCAATTCCAGCATAAGCCGGTATCGTTCGTTGTTACGGGTGGCTTGATGAACGCAATACGCATCTATCTATGAACTTTATAGGCCCAAGGTTGGGAACTTGCAGGCGAGCGCAAGGATCCAATGAAAGCCACAGGTTGAGTATTGCCCTTTCGCGTTCTTCCAATGCGTCGGGCGTACCCAAAGGCGCGTGACGCGGTTGGAATGCCCATGCAAAATTTCTTTACATAAAAGCGCATGTTTTTAAAAGCGGAAAACACGCACTTTGTATGTATCATACCATACGAGCCTGTTCCCGCAATATAAAACGCCAAAAATTTCTAGAATTATTCATAATTGAACTCATTTAAGCGTAACAACCGTTACCCCCGCGTCGCCCTCCCCATAATTGCCCAAACGATATGTTTTCACTTTGGGGTGCTTCCTTAAATAGCCTTGCACGCCTGTTCGGAGCGCGCCCGTGCCCTTGCCGTGAATAATCTGCACCTCCCCTATTCCGTGCATGGACGCGTCGTCCAGATACCGGTCCACTTCCACCAGCGCCTCATCCACCAACTTGCCGCGTATATCCACAGAAAGTCCAATCGCGTGTGGAGCTTGCGGACGATACTGTACGCTGCTTTGTTGAGGCTTTTCCGTTTCTTCCAGCAAACGCAAGTCGCTGAGCTTTGCCATCAGTTTAATAACGCCCGCTTGCACCTGCACCTCCGAATTGGCATTTGCCGCTTTCAGCACAGTAGCCTTTTGCCCCAAGCTTAGCACACGTACTCGGTCGCCCACGCGTACAGACGCAGGTGCGTTTCCCTGCCAATCCTGTTCCGCCAAAGGGTCAAGCAAAGTTTCTTCCCGCTTCCGCGCCGCGTCGCGCGCGCTTTGGATGGCACGCTCCAATTGCTTGGTATCAATATTCTTCAGCTTGCGCAGTTCCGCAATAATGCGATCCATATCGTCTTTGCTTTCGCGCACGATAGCGCGCGCTTCTTCGCGCGCTTTCTGCCGCAATGCCAGGCGCTCGGTTTCCAAGCGTTTTTTCTCTTCCTCCGTCTTTTGCCGCAGCCGCTCCACCTCATAGCGGTGTTCCTGTGCTTGCTGCCGTTCTTCCTCTGCTCTCTGTTTTTGCGTTTGCGCATGTTGGATAACATCTTCAAATTGCACATCCTCCTTTTTCAGGAAGGAGCGTGCGCGTTCGATGATATACTCTTCCAGGCCCAGGCGCTGCGCTATTTCAAACGCGTTGGATTTCCCCGGGATGCCAACAAACAGCCTGTATGTGGGACTCAGTTTATCCACGTCAAATTCCATGGATGCATTCTCCATACCCGTGCGCAACATGGCAAACGCTTTGATCTCGCTATAATGCGTCGTCGCCGCCGTCAGGCAGCCTTTTTCATGCAAGGTCTCCAATATGCCCATAGCAAGCGCGGCGCCCTCCACAGGATCTGTGCCCGCGCCAAGTTCATCCAATAATATAAGCGAATGAGAATCCGCCGCAGTGATGATATGCACGATGTTTGACATATGCGAGGAGAATGTGGACAGGCTCTGCTCGATAGATTGTTCGTCTCCAATATCCGCATAAATCGACTCAAAGAATCGCAGCGTGCTCCCTTCCAGCGCGGGAATAAAAAGCCCCGCCTGCGCCATAAGGCAAAACAAACCAATTGTTTTTAATGTCACCGTTTTGCCACCGGTGTTTGGGCCGGTGATAATCAGCGTCTGGAACTGATCGCCCAGCCAGACATCCACGGGCACCACACGATCCGAGGCGATAAGCGGATGCCTCCCTGCTTTGATGCGAATGGGTAAATCTTTGCCAATCGCGGGGCAGCTCGCCCGCATATCCCGCGCCAGCATGCCCTTTGCAAAAATACAATCCAATTCCCCCAGTATTCCTATGCTCTCATACAGCTCGTCCGCGTATGGTTCCGCAAGCGAAGTCAGGCCCGCGAGTATGCGTTCCACTTCTTCCTGCTCCAGTCCTTCCAGCCGCTTAAATTCATTCCCCAGTTCCACTACCGCCATCGGCTCAATAAACAAAGTAGCGCCGCTGCCAGATTGGTCGTGAATGAGCCCTGGTATTTGTAAGCGGTATTCTTGTTTGACCGGTAACACAAATCGCCCGTTGCGTATGGTGATGATCGGCTCTTGTAAGTATTTTTGAAATGTGCTGCTTTTTACCATCGTGTTCAGCTTATCCCGCGCCCGCTCATTCATAATGCGCATCTGGCGGCGGGTGTCCGCTAAAGCAGGCGAAGCGTTGTCGGCCATCTCGTCTTCGGATAGAATGCAGCGCATGATCTCCTCTTCCACGCCACGCCGCGCTGCAAGCTGCGCCGCCATATGTTTTAGAAGACCCGCCGCCTCTTCCTGCGTCAGCTTTTCCTTTGCCAGCCTGCTGGCACGAAAACACTGCGCCAGTGCCAAAAGCTCACGCATGGAGAGAAAAAATGCGGCATGCATGCGCTTGAGCATGCTGCGCACATCTTCGAATGGTTCCACAGGGTTCTGTCCACCGCGAATGAGCAAACCTTCCGCCTCAAGCGTTTGTTTTAGATAGGCTTGCGCCTCGTCCAGGTTTTGGGAAGGCCGCAAAGCGCGTACGCAGTCTTTCCCCACTTCTGAAGCGGCGAATTCTTCCAGCCTCGTCAATATCTTATTAAATTCTAATACCGTAAAAACACGTTTTTCCATGTTTCTCCCTTTCAATGGCTTTGCCAGCCTCTTGCCCAATGCCCCCTTGTGGAACCCACTCGCTTGACCTCACCGCCACCCGCCAATGCAGCACGCGCAGCCAAAATGCGTTCGACGGCCACCTCATGGTCTTCCAATACAAATTCCAGCAGCAACAGCTCGGGCTTTGGTAATTCTGAAAGTCCGTCCAACACATCCATCACTTCGCAGTTTCGCAATCTGTTTAAACAGCCATCCGCATAATAGAGCGGGTCAAGCACAAAAGCGCGGCCAGCTTCATCCTGCAAGCGCCTGCGCTTGCCCGCACAATCCCCACAATCGGTATAGCTCTTTGTCGGGCAATGCCACAATTGCATCAGCTGCGCGCGCCCATAGGCCAATATGCCCGTTTGCGATGGAAATGCCTCCATGATATATTTCATCTGACCCTTGTTCAGCTCCAAAGAAAGCAGCACTGCGTCAAAGCCCAAGTCGATTAGCTGTGCAACCGTTTGGGCATTCGCGGCATTACAAAGATAGCCGGCAATACGCTCGCCCTTTATGATAGCCGCTTGCGACGCGTTCTGCGCCACGCCGCCGTCCAGCATGCCGCTTTCAAACAGAGCAAATATTTGTTTGCGCGCACGCTCGTCAAACAATACGGCAGGTAATTCTAAAAACAGTTTTTTATCATTTTTGCGACATGCTTGCAATGCCGCCACGTCTTCCGCCATGGTCAGCGAAGAACGGGGCGACAGGATAACAATATCCGCGCCCGCTTGAAAAGCATGCACCCCTAAAGACACGTTCGGCACAATAGCGCCTATCCGTTTCGAAGCACTGCCGGCTCCCTTTGGCAACGCGGGGGCATTGGGCACGTCTATGGGCTCTCTGCGTTTTGCAAGCGCCTCCAGCATCGCGGCAGAGGCATCCCGCCGCATAGCATTTAGCGATGCGGTGGAAACAAACGCGGGCTGCGGCATATACACATCCAAATCGCCAAGCATAAAAGGGGTTCCGCCTAATTTAGCAATTTGTGCCTGCATTTTTTGCGGATTCGGTTCGTTTTTGGCCTCCTCTACAATGTTGCCAACAGCTTTCACGCATTCTTTTCCCGCCACAAACGTCAATTCGGCCTGTTGGCCGACTCTAAGGATAAGTTTTCCGTCCACGCGTCGTTTTCGGTTTTCCGCAGAAAAAGCCTCCCGCTCCTTCCGCATGACCGCTTGCATGTGTTCGTCGCCGCGCTGCCCAGCCTCTACACCCGCCGGAACCTGCTTGCCGAAATAATAACCTGTGCTGTTTCCTCGAAAAAACATATGTCGCATGTTTTCCCATTCCGTCTGCAATACGCTTCGCGACGCTCCATCTATCGCTTTTCGGTAAGCGCGCGTCATGCCCGCAACGTATTCCGGACTTTTCATGCGTCCTTCAAGCTTGATGCATTGAACGCCTGCATCCCGCAATTCATCCACATGAAACAGCATGTTCAAGTCCTCCAGGCTAAGCGGATAATCAAATTCTCCGCCATCGGCCGCATACCGTTTCCGGCAGGGTTGCGCGCACGCCCCACGATTGCCGCTGCGCCCGCCGGCCAGCGAGGAAAACAGGCACATACCGGATACAGCCGTACACAAAGCGCCATGCGCAAAGCATTCCAGCTCTATTCCTGTGGTGACTTGACTAAGCGCCTTCATTATGGAAAGCGAACATTCCCGCGCCAGTATGGCGCGCTTTAATCCCAATTGCTCGCACAGGAGCAAGCCGTCAAGATTGTGTATGCACATTTGCGTGCTGGCATGCAGCGGGAGTTCTTGAAACGCGCTGCGCAACATGCGGGTTAATCCCAAATCCTGCACGATGAGCGCATCCACACCCGCTTGATATAAAAAAGCGGCGTATTGCAAAATCGCATTCAATTCTTTATCTAAAAGCAATGTATTCAGCGCAACATAGACACGCGCATCGCGCGCATGGCAATACGCAATGGCATTGTATAATGCTTCATCGCCAAAATTTCCAGCGTATTGGCGCGCATTGCACATGCGCCCCCCAAGATAAACTGCATCCGCGCCATTTTGCACGGCTGCCACCATACTGTCCCAGTCGCCCGCGGGTGCTAAAAGTTCCAGCCTCTTCGGCATGGTAAGCTCCTCCCATGCAAATCAAACTTTGCCCTCTTATTCTACCATAGTTCACAAAAATATGGGTTCAAATTTACGACCCGTTTTTTTGATATAATCTAACAACAATAAAGTTCAACCCCTCTTTTCTAAAAAGCAGGGAAAGACGTATTAAATATTGAAGCATTTTCTAATGAATTCACAGTTTGTTTATGAAAAAAACATGACAAAAAAACTAAGAAATGATAAAATACTGTACGAATAGCGGAGAAAGGAGCCAGAAATGCGCAATCTACGCAAAAAAGTCGCCTGCACCATCGTCATACTCATATCATGCCTGTGCATGGCTCATGCCGCGCTTGCGCTGCAGCCGCTGTCAAATATCAGCTTACGCCTGGGCTCCGAAGGGGAAGATGTTCTCCTATTGCAACAAAATCTCGTTGAGCTCCAACTATACTCCGCAACGCCAGATGGCATCTACAACGCCAAAACAGCCGTAGCTGTGCGTTCTCTGCAAGAATTTCTCGGCCAACCGGCCGATGGTATTTGCGGCATACAAACCGCGCAGGCATTTAACGCCGCGCTTGCCTCCGGCTCCATCCCTTTGCCGCAGAAACAACCACTTCCTTTGAGCGGCTATAGCATCGGCATCGACGCCGGCCATCAAAAAACTCCCGATACAGCGCAGGAGTCGGTTTCGCCTCATTCCAAAACCATGAAACCCCGCATGTCCGAAGGCGGCATCGGTGTAAAAACCGGCATTCCTGAATACGAAGTAACTTTGCAAATAGCTAAAAAGCTGCAAGCTGTTCTTGAAAATGCCGGTGCCACAGTCGTCATGACAAGAACAAAGCACGATGTCTCTCTTTCCAATGCCGAACGCGCCCAACTCATGAATGGTGCTGATGTCGACTTCTGGGTGCGAATCCATTGCGACGCGAGCAACAACAGCAAAAACAAAGGCGTTAGCATACTCGTTCCATCTCCGGAGACTGCGCCGGATATCGCTAAAGCCAGCTTGGCCCTGGCAAAAGAAGCCCTGCCCGCCATATGCAAAGAAACCGAAGCCAAGCAAATAGCCGTAACCAGAAAAGCCGACCAAACGGCTTTCAATTGGTCGCAAGTTCCTGTCATAACGGTAGAATTTGGCTTCCTTTCTAATCCCACCGAAGATGTGCTGCTCAATCGCTCCGCCTATCAAACGCTGTGCGTAAAGGGCCTGTATACCGGCATCATCCAATATACCGCAGCCCTCGTAAAAGAATAGCGGTATCTCATTTTAAGTGCAAAAAAAAGACCGGCGAGTTTGACCCGCCGGTTTTCTTGTTACTTTTTCCCTGAGCCGGGCATATTCTGCGCGGCATACGAGATCATCCTTTTTACCATTTCGCCACCGATCGATCCGGCTTCGCGAGAGGTCAAGTCGCCGTTGTAGCCCTGCTTCAACTGAATATTCAGCGAAGAAGCCACTTCGTTCTTGATGCTTTCCAGCGAAGATTTCATCTCGGGTTGTTGTTTGTTGTTGCTACTGCTAGCCATATTCATTCTCCCATTCGTATTGTCGATGCGCTATCGCACCGGCGTGTGTCCATTCCTAAAAGCAGGAATGTCCTGTTTCCATAAATGCTAACCAAAAGAGACGAGTGATTTCCGAGCGGTATTGCCCCGCTGATAAGGCGCGGCAATACCGCCCATATTTGCCATCAGGGTTGTTATTTGGACATATGCTGGCTGGCATACGCGATCATACGCTTTACCATTTCGCCGCCAACAGAGCCCGCATCACGCGCGGTGATATTGCCGCCTTGCTGCAGGTTCACATTCAGGGAAGAAGCTACTTCGTTTTTGAATGTGTTCAAGCCAGCCTTGCTGATCTCCGTATTGTTATTGTTGTTCGTCATCATTGTACTCCTTTCGTAATTTTGCGAAGCATACGGCTGCAGATTGCGCCATGCCGCAGCGTCGCGCCAATGTGTAGTCATAAATGTATTCACGAGAATACACTGCTATGGGAAGTCCATAGCCTGCATGCCTGTTTTGAATCTTTCGCGCCTCTCGTTACTTAGGCATGTTTTGCGAGGCGTAAGCGATCATACGCTTCACCATTTCGCCGCCGACCGAGCCCGCTTCACGCGCAGTGATGTTACCGCCCTGCTGAAGGTTCACGCTAAGCGAAGATGCAACTTCATTTTTGAATGTTTCCAAAGAAGCTTTGCTGGAGTTCGTTCCAGTATTGCTGTTGTTGCTGTAGCTTGCCATGTTTGTTCTCCTTTCTGCATGTTGTGGTATTAATTTTCCCGCACATATGGTTTCTATAACTGGAATCTGTTGTAAGCCTTTTTCGCATTTGCAATCATATTTTTCGTGTGCATCATGCTTTTTATGCAAAAAATATACACGCAGCTGAGCGGCGTGTTTCTGGCGACGTTAAAAGAATTTTTGCTTAAAATGCAAGCTGTCTGAGGAAAAAACGGGCACAGTCATTCGTATTTTCGCATGCAGGCGAACGCTTGCCCATAAAAAACGCGCATGTGATCACGCCACATACGCCATTCAAAAAGTATCCCTAAATAATTCCATGTAAAGTGGATGCGCGTTTATGCAAGAATCTCCATTCCAAATAAAAAGTGCCGTGCAGAGGTCACAAGCCTGCGTTTCGTTCTGTCAATTGTTTGCGATATCCCGAAATTTTGCTTCATAGATTTCTTTCGCGCGCGCGACTATCCTGCGATCATCTTCATCCGGCCGTTCCTGTTGCATCATCCCTTCTACCACGCGCTGCACTTCGAATAATACGTCCATATTTTGCGCAAATCGCGTGGCTTGCGCTTCGTCGTCGCCATGCTGGCGCGTCCCCAAGAATTCGCCGGGGCCCCGAATTTCCAAATCCTTTTGGGCAATAACAAAACCATCGTTTGTTTTCGTCATTGTACTCAGGCGCTCGTTGGCAGCATCACCAAGCTCGTCCGCGCTAAGCAAAAAGCAAAACGATTGTTTGCCGCCCCGTCC
Source organism: Eubacteriales bacterium (assembly GCA_031549625.1). GTDB lineage: Bacteria > Bacillota > Clostridia > Christensenellales > CAG-138 > JAISXK01. The sequence continues at coordinate 7,844 of JAVBPK010000132.1, read as the reverse complement.
AACCCGACCGCGCAATTGATGCAGCTGCGCCAGGCCGAAGCGATCCGCGTTTTCGATAACCATGACTGTCGCGTGCGGCACATCCACACCCACTTCCACCACCGTGGTGGAAACAAGCACGTCCGTTTCGCCCCGCCTGAACAACTCTATCGCCTCTTCTTTTTTGGCAGCGGCCATGCGCCCGTGCAGCAAAGCGATGCGAAGCGAAGGCAGCATGGCGCACAGTTCTTCATATACATCTTGCGCGCTTCGCGCATCCAGCATTTCCGACCGCTCTACCAACGGACAAACCACATATGCGCTCTCCCCCATTTGCGCACGCTCCTGGATAAAGCGGTACATATCCGTCCGTTTTTCTTGCGGCACCAGCCGTGTCAGCACAGGGCGGCGGCCCGGCGGCATTTCATCCAGCACGGATAAATCTAAATCTCCGTATAGCAACATAGCCAGCGTACGCGGAATAGGCGTAGCACTCATCACCAGCACATCCGGTTGCCTGTCGCCTTTGTTGGCGATAGCGGCGCGCTGGCGCACGCCAAACCGGTGCTGTTCGTCTGTAACAACGACACCCAGTTTATGAAACTGCAAGCGCTCCTGCAGCAGCGCGTGAGTCCCGACCACCATACGCGCTTCCCCGTTTGCAATGCTTTTGTATGCAGCCGCCCGTTCCGTTGGCTTCATGCCACCGGAAAGCAAGCAGATCTGATCACCAAATCTGAGCCGTAACTGTTGAAAATGCTGCTGTGCCAGCAATTCTGTCGGTGCCATCAGCACGCCCTGGTATCCGTTTGCGGCTGCCACCTCCAGCGCAAAAAAAGCGAGTATGGTTTTTCCGGAGCCGACATCTCCCTGCACCAGTCTGTTCATGGGTTGATGGTTTTGCATATCCGCTTCTATTTCGCGCAGCACACGCATTTGCGCGTGTGTTGGTTCGAAGCGCATATTGGCTACACATTGCGCCAGAATATGCTCCGTTTGAAACGCTATCCCCTCACGTGCCTGCCTTTCGCGCTTTAAAAGGGCAATCGTAAGCAAATAATAGAGCATATCCTCAAACGCCAGCCTGTGGCGCGCTTGTTCCAGCGCCTGCCTGCTGGGCGGAAAATGTATATTTCGCAGCGCTTCATGGACGCCGCACAAGCCATTCTCTTCCAGGAAAGGCTGCGGCAATGTCTCGGCAATTTCGTCAAGCGCCGCGTCCAGGGCATGGCGAGTCATATTTCGCATTTGCTGCTGGGAAAGTCCCTGCGTAAGCGGATATACGGGCAATATACCCGGCAGCGTGTGAAAAATAGACGGATTGAGCAGCTTTAGGCCGCGGCTGTTATCCACGCGCCCGGCATAAATCGCCTCGTCTTCAGCATGCACTTGGCTGTTGCGGTATGGTTGGTAATACCAGGTGAGTTGTATGCGCCCCGTGTCATCCTGCGCAGGCGCCATCACCACCACAAAGCCGGGCTTGGGCCGGATTTGTTTAGGTGCCTGCAAAACGCGCAGCCGCAGCGCGCAGCATTCGCCGTGCTGCGTATTGGCAACCGTTTGCAGCGTGGAAAAATCTTGATATCCGCGCGGCAAATGATACACGGCGTCGCGCACGGTGCAGATATCCAGCTTTTGAAGCGCCTGCGCACGGCTATCTCCTATTCCCTTTAATGTTGTGATGGGTTGCTCCAGCATGCCGCGCCGCTCCTAAATAAGATAAACTGCCCGCAACAAACGCTGCGGGCAGTAAAAAAGCAAAAAATTATTCCACTGAAAAATAGTAATAATAGATGGGTTGCCCACCGTCTTCGACTATGAATTCCACTTCTGGATATTCTCCTTGCAATATTTCGACGAGCTCAGTAGCCGTCGCCTCCTGCATGCTCTCCCCATAAAACATGGTTACAATGCAATCCGGCTCTCCGTTTTTCTCCAACATCATGCGCAGCAGCTTTAACGATGTCTCGTGCGGCGAACCATTGACCGTTACAATCTTTCCATCCATCAGGCCTATGATATCGTCTTTTTTGATCGTTTCGCCGTTAAGCGTTGTATCGCGCACGGCATACGTCACTGCGCCGGATATCACTTTTCCCAATGCGTCCGTCATGCGCTTTTCGTTTTCCTGCGTAGACATATCCGGATGAAATGCCATAGCAGCTGCTATGCCCTGCGGAATATTCTTCGTGGGGATAACAACGACCTTACATTCGGAAACTTCAGCTGCCTGCTGAGCTGCCAGTATGATATTCGAATTGTTTGGCAACACGTAGACATTGCGCGCATTCACGCGGTAAATGGTTTTTGCGAGATCCTCAATGCTCGGGTTCATTGTTTGGCCACCCTGCACAAGCGCGTCGATAGCCAAATCTTTCATAACCTTGCCGATGCCTTCACCCGATGTTACCGCCACCAGCGCAAATTCTTTTTCGGCCTTTTTCCGCTGTTCCTGAATATCGCGGTTTTGCTGCCGCATGTTTTCGATTTTGACCTTGTCGACCTCGCCCATACGTAAAGCAAATTGCATCGCTTTACCCGGCGAAGGCGTGTGCACATGCACTTTCACCATACCGGCGTCATAGGCTATCACGACAGAATCCCCAATATTCATAAGTTTTTCGCGGAATTTATCGAGATCTGCTTCCTGAAAATCTTCTGTGAGATGGGTAATGAAAAATTCGGTGCAGTACGGGAAGCGTATATCGAACACTTCCTGCAAAGAAAGCACGTCTTCTACCGGCGCCTCAATGGAAGTGACAGGCATTGTTTCAATATCGCCAATTTCTTCGCCGTCTATGGCCATTTTGAAGCCGCGGTAGATGGTAACCAAACCTTTGCCGCCCGAATCGATGACGCCTGCTTCCTTCAACACGGGCAGCAACTCCGGCGTAAGCAGCAGAGCGCGCTCCCCGGCATCTACCATGATATCTATCAGCGCATAGACATTTGCCCCGCGCGCGCAAGCTTCGCTTACCGCTTCGCTTATCATGCGGGAAACCGTCAACAGCGTGCCTTCTTTCGGCTTCATGACCGCTTTATATGCGGCTTCCGTGCCCATGCGCAGCGCGTCGCTCAGCATGGCGGCGTCCATATCTTCCGCATCTTTTAACGCGCGTGAAAAGCCTCGAAATAATTGCGAAAGAATAACGCCGGAGTTGCCCCTGGCGCCCTTTAGCGCTCCAAGGCTTAACGCGTCCGCCACACAGGTAACCGTAGTGCAGTTTGCGTTTTTAATCTCCTTAATGGCGCTTTGCATGGTCATGGTCATATTCGTCCCGGTATCGCCATCTGGCACCGGGAATACATTGAGCGAATCGATAAGCGCTTTGTTTCGTTCCAACAACGCGGCGCCCGTTATCAGCATATCCCGCAATAACGCGCCGCTAATCTTAACATCGGCCAATTTGATTTCCTCCCAAAGAGGCGCACAAAGCCGCTTTGCCGCGGATGAGCGCGCCAATCCCGCTTTTATATGCGGATGTCCTCCACAAATATGTTCACATTACGTACGGCAAGCCCCGTCATTTCCTGTACGCGGTAGCGCACGTTATCACGTGCGTTTTTTGCAACAGTAGGCAGAGAAACGCCATACTCCAACGTTACATAAAGCTCAATATCTACCTCGCCCGGTCCGGCAGCCGTCACCTTTATGCCGCGCTTGAGGTTATCCTTTTTTATAAACTCAATTATGGAATCGGACGCTTTTTTTGCGTTCATACCCACTATGCCATAATTTTCTACTGCTGCATAGCCCGCGATGCTGGCAACCAAATCCTCGTTCATCACGATTTTTCCCATATCGTTTTTGATTTCAACAGCCATACTCAGTACCTCCTTTTCCAGAAAATATGCTGCTGGCCAAGCCAGACAGAACCGATAACATCTATTAACGTGTACTTATTTTACCGCAATACCGAAAAATGAGCAACCAGCATTTACAGAACCGCCCATTTTCGACGGTAAATATGGTATCATATCTCCATGGAGAAAAGCAAACAATATGCAGCATACATCCTGCGCTGCAGCGATGGCACCTTATACACCGGTTACGCCGCCAACGTAGCCAGGCGGCTGCAAACGCACAATTCCGGCAAAGGGGCAAAATATACACGGGCCCGCTTGCCCGTTGAATTACTGTTTTCTGCCATTTGCGCTTCGCGAGGGCAGGCGCAGTCGCTGGAAGCAAAAATAAAGCGACTCTCCCGCGCGGAAAAGCTACTATTGATCGCCACCGGTGAATACGCATACCTGCTCGAAACAAATGCGCCTACCGCCGTTGAATGACGATAGGGCGCTTCTTTCGATGCAAGCCAATCTTTCCTGCATAACGCTTGCCGCTCTCCACCAGGGCATGGCGCTCTTATGGCGTTGGTGTCGGGCCGTTTTCCGGTTTCGGTGTGGCGCGAAGTCTGCGCGCCCCCTCTTCCAACAAGGCCGCCGTACCCTCCTTGATACCTGATTCATCTAAAAATGTATGGATGGAATCGCCCATTTCTTTGCTTGCGTCTTTAATATCTGCCAAGGTGTCTGTAGCGGGCTTATCGCCCACTTTTCCGCGTTCCAGATATGACAGAGCCAACAAAAACAGCAACGCCGCGACTAAAAGAACTGCCATGCTCTTTAGCAAATGTTTCAATTTATGCCCCCAATCCCATATGCGTGTGTCATATACTCATTCAATGCCTGCATGTCCAGCTCAAAACGCGGAAAGCCCGCTTCATATGTGGTAATTTCATAAGGCCGATACAACAACACAATATTGCCGTTTTGAATGTAAAATGGATGATCTTCCATAACCGGCGGTACGATACACAGCAACATCAAATCCCGTTCCTGCGCCTGTTTTGCCACCATATCCGCCATCAAACCCCGCCAACCCGTATCCACGTTGGAAAAAAAGTCGCCAAGCTTGCACTGTTTGCCCTCTTTTAAGCTATAAGTATACGCGTATAGTCCCGGTTGGCTTCCCGACTGCACATCTATGACGCAGGAGATAAGTTCATCGCTGCAGTGAGTAACAGTCGCGGTTCCGATGGATTCTTTAGCGCCCTGCATACCCATGGCCTCGAGCACTTGCTGCACATATTGATCCGACAGCGGACTCGTGCCGGGCAGCAAAGCCGCAGGCATATCCGGGGCCAATACAGGATCCGGCATGCAGACCGTTATCGCAGGCTCATCTTCTTTTCCTTGCGAATCGGGAGCGCAGTTTTCAGCGCTCTCCGTTTTTTCTGTTGCATTCTCTGCGCTGGCCGGCTGCCCCAAAGTCGCTTGGGCTTCCTGCTTGGGCAAGTTTCGTTCGGCATTTGCGCCCGCAAATTGCTGGGCCAATTCTTCGCCGGCTTCCATCGTCGCGTCCGGCACCTTTGTCGCAGCTTCATCTTCGCTTGCAGCCATGCCCGCCTCGTGTTCTTTTGCGGCGGTTTTGCCGCTCGATGGGGGCGCTTGCTGCCCTGCGGCTGCCGGCAAACTTTCTATAAACTGCTGCGCGCCGGAACTGCAGCCGAAAAGAAAGGCACAGCAAATCAACGCAAACGCATATAAAATTCGCCGCTGCATCTGTTGCTCACCCGCCTTTCAAAAGTATCCCACAATTATATGCGTACATTTTATCATGTTGCTATAGGCAAAGCGTGAACGTTTTATGAAATTCCTTCAAATTTCACGCACAAAATTTCCCGTTTTTGCATAGCTTGCTCCACCATATCCGTAAAATCGACCAATTCTTCGCTTTTGCGAATCCGCTCAATTTCCGGTTTTGTCACAGGATGCTGTGGCACAAAAACCGTACAACAGTCTTCATAGGGCAGTATAGACGTCTCAAACGTGCCGATTTCCTTTGCTTTGTGGATGATATCATTCTTATCATATCCGATAAGCGGCCGAAAAACCGGAAGCTGCACCGCATCATTGGTAGCGGCTAGGCTCTCTAATGTTTGGCTGGCAACCTGACCAATAGCCTCACCGGTAATCAAAGCAAGCGCGTTTTCCTCGCGCGCAATACGCTCGGCAATGCGCATCATCAGCCGCCGCATCAATATCGTCGTTTCCGCTTTGGGGCAATTCTCGTAAATCGCAAGCTGGATATCGGTGAACGGCACCAAATGTAGCCGTATATCTTCCGCGTATTGTGAAAGCAAGCGCGTCAACTCTATGACCTTATCACGGGCCCTCTCACTCGTATAGGGATAGCTAAAGAAATGCACGGCGCACAAAGAGACGCCCCTGCGCGCTATCATATATCCCGCGACAGGGCTGTCGATACCGCCAGAAATAAGCAGCGCAGCACGGCCATTGCAACCAACAGGCATACCTCCGGCGCAAAGAATTTCTTCCATATAGATATAGCTGCGCTCCCGCACTTCCACGCCCACATGTATCTCCGGATGATGCACATCCACCCACAGCGTGGGAAACGCGTTTAGCAGCTCTTCGCCAAGTTTGCGGTTAATTTCATCTGAACGCAGATGAAACCGCTTGTCCGCCCTGCGCGCGTATACTTTAAAGCTTGTCCGCCCTTTGCCCTGCAGCAGCTCATCCATCATGCGTATGCTTGCCGCGACTATACTCTCCCAGTTTACATCTACAGCGTAAGCGGGGCTGACGGAATGCACGCCAAACACGAGGCGCAATCGCGCGATGGCCGCGGGAAGCTCCGTCTCCTGTAAGCCTCGCACAAATATTCGGCTTTGGGTGTGCTCGATCTGCGCGCCACCAAAAGTAGCCAAAGAACGCCGGATAGCATCGCGCAGCCGCCTCTCAAAGAATGGACGATTCAAACCTTTTAAATGGATTTCATCATAACGTACCAGTAGAACGCGTTCGAATTGATCTTGTGTAAATGCTTGCATGAATGAAAATATACCTTTCCCGATGAGTGCAAAGATGCCCGGGCAGGCCTTTCCGCACAAATGCCACTCTATTTCTGTTTACCGGCATGTGCCGAAAGACACGCCACGGGCGTACCACATATGCGGTCCGCGCACCCCATCTTATTTATAAACCGTTTATCGCCTTTGATACCGCCGTAAAAATGTTACGGTATCTTGTATCGCCTGGGCAGCGTCATCCATCTCCTTCAACGTGTTAAACGGGCACAGGCTAATACGGATCGTTCCCTCTTGCCGTGGGCCTATAACGCCCATCGCGTTTAATATGCGATTTTTGCCTTTTTTCTTTGCCGAGCAAGCCGAGCCGGTGGAAATATATACGCCTTTTTCGGATAACGCGTGCAACAGCGCCTCCCCGGGTACACCCGGAAAAGCTACGCTCAGTACATGCGGCGCGCCGGCTTCCGGCGCGGGCCCGTTGATAAACGTATCCGGTATGCTGCGCATATGGTTGGCCATCTGAAGCTTGCACGTGCGCACATGTGCCATCCATGCTTCCTGCTCCACTTTATAGGCGGCTAGCGCCATATCCATGCCCATGATTCCCGGGGTATTGCTCGTGCCGCTTCGAAGGCCGCGTTCTTGCCCGCCGCCAATTGACCCGCCCGAAAAAGGAATGCCCGCTTTCACATACAGCGCGCCAATTCCCTTTGGCCCATGAAATTTATGCCCGCTGATGCTGTATAATTCGCAAGGAATGGTTTTGAAAAAGGGCAGCTTGCAAAAAGCCTGCACACCGTCCACATGCAACAACGCCTCAGGCGCTTTGCGATTTATCAACGAGTGCGCGCTTTCGATATCGTTGATGGCACCCACTTCGTTATTCACATGCATCATGGATACCAGCATTGTATCCTCAGTAAGCGCGCTTTCCAATTCGTCCAGCCGCGCCGCGCCCGTTTCATCCACGCCGATGTATACCACGTCAAAGCCTTCTACTTCCATCCGGCGAAAAACTTCAAATACCGCCGG
>JAVBPK010000004.1:0-9532 GCA_031549625.1 Eubacteriales bacterium | reverse complement strand
GGTCTTCCACGCGGCCATACGCCTTGTCCCAAAGGTAGCGGTTTGTACCGCCCCAAACATCGGAGGGCAAGGCCGTTTGCCCGCCGTTGCTGGCGGCAAAATAACTGCAAAGTATGGAATTGCCCAAGTAAAGCCAAACGTCGAATGTGGCATCCACCGCCTGAATGACGGCGGTATCGCCGGAGCTATATCCTTTGTATACCTGGTCGGACGCGGTGTCGCCGATGTCGTAGTCGCTGGAAGGCGCCATGCCGGAAAGGACATAGCACTTCGCGGCAACGGCCTGCGCTTTCAGCGCTTCTATGGGGAACGCGTTGCTCATTTCAAAGGCGACAACGCCGTAAAGGTAATGCTGGAGCGGCACGGTATTGATCACGCGGATGCCGCCATTGTAATACTTGAAAAGAAAGTGGCCCAAATAACTGCGCGTTCTCCCGCCGACAACCATGCTGATCGAGCCGGCGTTGGGGGCGAGCTGTTCACGCATAACGCGAACGCTGGAACCGGTGTACAGCACGCCGCCGGTAGAATGGCTGACCGCCAGCTGATTGCCCTGCACAGATATGGTCAATGTGCCGTTTGAAAAGCCAAGGCCGTTCTCCTGAATAAAATAATTGCCGCGCACGGTCGCGCCGATGCTGGTAACATTGGTGCCGCTGTTCCCCAGCAATACGCGCACCTGCGAATAATCGGTGGCGGCAAGCGCAGGCTGCGCCGCGGCAAATGGCAGTACGCTGCAAAACAGCAAAGCCGCGAGGAATGTACAGATTGTTTTTCGCATGAAATCGCCCCTTTGTCGTTGGTCTCGGTGTGCTGAAAAGCCCGATGGTATTGATTGTATCAGAAAAACCTTGCTAGAATCTGTCACACACGGGTTGTTTCAATAATGTTTACAAACAAGCGGACCCACGCCCTTTTTCATAAATAAAACACGCGCCAGGCGCGTGTTTTGCAAAATAAGCGCTTTCCAGCTATTACATATATCGGACAAAAAGCGTTAAACATTGAATCGAAATAATATCACATCGCCGTCCTGCACGACGTATTCCTTGCCCTCGGAGCGGACAAGGCCCTTATCTTTACAGCTTTGCATACTGCCGTTTTGCATGAGCGCGTCATAGGAAACGATCTCCGCGCGAATAAAACCGCGCTCAAAATCCGTATGAATCTTACCGGCTGCCTGCGGCGCCTTATCGCCGCGCTTGATGGTCCACGCGCGCACTTCTTTTGGCCCGGCTGTCAAAAAGCTGATGAGCCCCAGCAAACGGTAGCAAGCTTTCACCAGCTGATCCAGCCCGCTTTCGCCGATGGAAAGTTCCTCTAAAAAAGCCTGCTTTTCCTCTTCATCCAGACTGGCCAGTTCTTCCTCCACGCGTGCGCAGATGGTAAGCGCTTCAGCCTTTTCCCCCGCGGCGGCGGCATACAGCGCCTGCACCCCGGCGGAGGGCGGAGCTCCCAGCGCATCTTCTTCTACATTGGCCACATAAATGACGGGCTTTGCCGTAAGCAAAAAAGCGGAGCGCGCTATGCTTGCGTCCTCTTCGCTCAGCGTGCGCGCGCTGTGCCCGGCTTCCAGCTGCGCGAGTATGCGCTGCAAAGAGGCTATTTCGGCCTGCGCGGATTTATCGCCGCCCTTTGCTTGCTTTTGCACACGGTCCAGGCGCTTTTGCGCCGTTTCCATGTCCGCGAATATCAGTTCCAGATTGATGGTTTCCATGTCGCGCAGGGGGTTGACGCTGCCATCCACATGCACGACGTTGCCGTCTTCAAAGCAGCGAACCACATGCACCACGGCATCCACCTCGCGGATATGCGAAAGAAATTTGTTGCCCAGCCCTTCCCCTCTGGAAGCGCCCTGCACAAGCCCCGCGATATCCACAAATTCTATCGTGGTGGGCGTAAGCTTTTCGGGGTGATACATTTCCGCCAATCTGTTCAGCCGCTCGTCGGGCACATTCACCATGCCCACATTGGGCTCGATGGTGCAAAACGGATAGTTGGCGGCCTGCGCTCCCGCCTGGGTAATGGCATTAAATAAAGTTGACTTGCCGACATTTGGCAGGCCCACAACTCCTAGTTTCATGGTTCGTCCTCTGTTTCTGCTGATGCATATTCCGTCTGATTATATAGGCAACGAAAGCGGGATGCAAATGATTATCCATTCCATAATGAAATGGTCGACGTACAACACTTATGCTACGCTTACCTCATTAACGCTCAAACGCAGCCACGCTTTTTATGATCTGGTTGAGAAACGTTTCCTCGCCGATCGTGTTGATTTTGAAAAAAGTGGCCTGGCTGCCGCCGGACGTGATGGCGGAAAGGGAAATGTTCGAACCGTCGCTGAAAAGCGTAACATTCAGGCTGACCCGGTTGCTGCCCGCCATGCTGTAGCGTTCATACACACGCACGGCGCAACGAATACCGCCGGAGGAAAAATCGCTGCCGTCCTCATAGCTGGCGGAAACGCTCCCACTCAAAATGGCTTTGTCTATCGTTTGCAGGATCGTTTGAAAATCACCGGTGAGTCCGCATTCATATTTTGCCATATATTGCTCCTCCTAAAAGCAGCATGAGCCGCGATGTTCGGCTTGCGCAAAGGGGGGGCTTTTTATGGCCGGCGCTTTGCGCGCGCCGCCGCCGCCCCAAAACCGCTTACCGCACGCGGAATATCGTGCGTTTGCAATTGCCCGCAATGGCGTCGCTCAGGCGCGAAGCGCCGTTTGTGATGATAACGGTGGTACCCTGACGAACGGGCTCTTTTATGAAATCCAGCTTGGCGCGCGCGCCGTTTGCGCCCTCGCGGCTGGCGCCCACGCAGGAATCTTGCAGCGCGGTAATGCTCTGCAGCACTTCGTCGGCGTCCTTGCCCTCCACCGCTTCCACCAAAGTGGAAGGATCCGACGGGTCGCGATAGATTCCATCCACGGAGCTGAATATCACCAAATACATGGAATGCACCAGCGTGCAGATAACCGAGGCTGTCTCGTCGTTGTCTATACATTCCACGACATTATCCGCCTTTTGCCGAAGGAGATCGAGCTCCCAGCGCCTGTTTTCTTCGGCGCTGACCGGATCGTTGTAGTTGACGATGGGAATGGCGTTCTGCGCGGCACAGCGCAGCAAAAAGCGGCGGATATGTTCGCGCTTCTCGGGGTCGTTGAAATGCATGTGCTCCACAAGCAGCTGCCGCACGGAATACTGCGACGGAATAAAGCGCCTGTATTCGCCCATGAGTATGGTTTGGCCCTGCGCGGCATAGTCGGTCATAACATCGTTTTTGTCGCCATACAGCTCGCGGTCCATGCGCTTGATATAATCGAGCCGCCCTATTTCCACTGCGCCGGAGCTGACCCAAATAATGCCCGGGCGCAATTCGCCGCCGATCCGGCTGAAAACGTTATAGTCGATATCGCGGTCCTGTTTGCGGATAAGCGCCATAGAGCCCATTTTGCCTACAATTTCAAAGTCAAACTTTGGCATAGTTCCCTCCTGTGCGGATTGACGCGCATATAGTATACCAAATCACTGCGCCCGTATCAAATACATTCCCTTTTTCTCCACATTCCCATTGGCAGCACTGCAATACATATAGGGCAGAAGTGAATAAAAACAGGAAGTGCATCGGTTACAACGCCGATACAAAGCACATTGGTTACTCCCTTGTTCTCGCGCGGGCTATTCGGTATAATTAAGGGCAGCAACCGAAGAAAAGAGGGGTTTTTGTGGCATCAAAAGTATATTACACCGACATGCGCGTGGACATCGGCAGAAGCGTATTGGGCAAATTGCGCGATTTGCTCCTGGCCGCGGGGCTGGATACCATTGTGTTTGACCGTAAATTTACCGCCATCAAGATGCATTTTGGCGAAATCGGCAATCTTGCGTTTTTACGCCCAAACTATGCAAAGGTCGTTGCGGATTTTGTGCGCGAACGCGGCGGAAAACCCTTTCTCACGGATTGCAGCACGCTATACGTGGGCGGGCGCAAAAACGCGCTGGATCATTTGGATACTGCCTGCCTCAACGGCTTTTCGCCGCTGAGCACGGGCTGCCAGATTATCATCGCGGATGGGCTGAAAGGCACCGACGAAGCGGCCGTTCCTGTAAAAAACGGCGAACTCGTGAAGGAGGCGCGCATAGGCCGGGCCGTAATGGACGCGGATATTTTTCTTTCGCTGACCCATTTTAAGGGGCACGAAAGCGCGGGCTTTGGCGGCGCGCTGAAAAACATCGGCATGGGATGCGGTTCCCGCCTGGGCAAAATGGATATGCACTATAACGGCAAGCTGAAAGTGAGCAAGCGGCTGTGCATCGGCTGCCGCGAATGTGCGAAGCATTGCGCGCACAACGCGCATGCGTTTACCGAAAACATTTGCAGCATTAACGAAGAAATATGCGTGGGATGCGGGCGCTGCTTGAGCGTGTGCCCCACGGACGCCATTTATTCCATGGAGAGTATGTCCACCGAGCTGCTAAACAAAAAAATGGCCGAGTACAGCATGGCCGTGCTCGACGGACGCCCGCACTTCCATATCAGCCTCGTAATCGATGTATCCCCGTATTGCGATTGCCACGAGGAAAACGACGCGCCCATCATACCGGATGTCGGCATGTTTGCCTCGTTTGACCCCGTCGCGCTCGATATGGCCTGCGTGGATATGGCAAACGCGCAGCCGTGCATGCCAAACAGCCTGCTCGGCGAAGCCGCCCACACCCACGGCGACCATTTCCGCGATGTTTCGCCGAATACCGACTGGCGATTCCTTCTGGAACATGCGGAAAAGATTGGATTGGGTTCCAGAGAATATGAGCTGATAACCGTGAAATGACCGGCAATATTAGAATAATAAATATAATGAGAACAATATATGCGCGATGCATATGATTGTACGATTTTATCCCGGCGCAAAAACGCGCCGGGTTGCTTTTCGGGCTTCAAGTGATATAATACAGCTATCCGCTTTATGGCTTTCACGGCCTTAACGCGCTTAAAAACCAAGGCCTCGCGCTCGCCGCCTTTTACAACGAAGGGAACCAACAAAAAATACATGAGTCAACCCGTTTACGCGCCCTGGCTGCGCATAGCACTGATCCCGTTTTGCCTGCTGCTTCTCGTGGCTTTGCTGTTTTTCAGCTTGCATTACTGCCTCCTCGCCACCGACCTCTTTGAAGAAGAATACACCCGGCTCGACCACGCCCGCCGCATGGGCATGAGCACGGACGATCTTGTTCGCGCCACACAGCAGATGGTTGCGTACATGGCCGGCCGCGCCGACAGCATCGACCTGGAAGTCACCGTGAACGGAGCTCCCGTCTCCATGTTTAACGACCGTGAACGGGCGCATATGGTGGACGTGCGCGCGCTGTACCTTGGCTGGAAGCGAGCGGCTTCTTTTTTCGTTGCGCTGTTTTTCGCCGCCGTCGTTTTTGCATTCGCGCTTTTAAAGCGGCGCGCAGTCTGCCAGCTGGCGCGCTCTTTTTCGCTTTCCAGCGGCCTGTTTCTTGCGCTGCTCGTTTTCCTCGGGGCCTGGGTATTGTTAGATTTTTCTTCCTTCTGGACAAACTTTCATTACTTGTTTTTCAGCAATGACCTTTGGCAGCTTGACCCTGCCACCAGCCGCATGATAAACATGATGCCGCTTGAGCTGTTCTACGCCATCGTGCTGCGCATCGCGGAAACATTCCTGCTGGTTTGGGCGCTGCTTTGGGGCCTCTCCGCCATTCTGGCCGGCAAGGACAAACGCTGCAGGCAATACGCCTCCTGAGAGTGGTTATGCACACTATGAACATCCTCTCCGCGAACAACGCGACTTCCAGCTATGACGCCGCCGCCCAAGCGCGGCTTTTTCGCCTTGTGGAAAGCCGCCGCGCCACCATTCTCGCCATAGAAACCTCTTGCGATGAGACCGCTGCCGCCGTTGTGCGGGACGGGCGCAGCGTACTCAGCAACGCGGTATATTCGCAGATTCCTCTGCATGAACGCTTTGGCGGCGTTGTGCCTGAGCTTGCCAGCCGCAACCATGTGGACCAGCTCGGCCCCACCGTGCAGCGCGCACTTAGCGAAGCGCACCTCGCTTTGACTGATGTCGACGCTATCGCCGCTACCAGCCATCCCGGCCTGATCGGCGCCTTACTTACCGGCCTGAACTACGCCAAGGGGCTTAGCCTCGCCCTCTCGCTGCCCTTTATCGGCGTTGACCATATCGCGGGGCATATCGCCGCCAATTATCTCGATCATCCCGACCTCGCCCCGCCCTTTCTCGCGCTGGTCGCCTCCGGCGGGCATAGCCATATTTTCCATGTCGCCTCTTATACGGATATCCGCCTCCTTGGCCGCACCCGCGACGACGCCGTTGGCGAGGCGTTTGATAAAGTTGCTCGCGCCCTCGGCCTCGGCTACCCCGGCGGCCCCAAACTGGAGCGGCTTGCCCTTTCCGGCGACCCTCACGCCATTGGCTTTCCTCTTAGCCTGCAAGCGGGGCTGGACTTTTCCTTTTCCGGCCTGAAAACCGCCGTCATCAATCAACTGCACACCGCGCAGCAGCGTGAAAAGGCGCCGCTCTCCCATGCACAGCTTGCCGATATTGCCGCCTCCTTCCAGCACTGCGCCGTCCGCCAGCTTTGTGAAAAAGCGCGCGCCGCCTTAAAGCAAACGGGACTCTCTACGCTCGTTTTAGCCGGAGGAGTCTCCGCGAACCGCACCCTTACCCAACAGCTTCTGGAAACGGCGCAAAACGAAAACGCGCTTTTCTTTTCGCCCAGCCCGCCCTACACCGGCGACAACGCCGCCATGATCGCTTGCGCCGGATATTATTCGCTGCTGACCGGGCGCAGGGATTGCTTGGATTTGAACGCGGAAGCGCGAAATCGGTATTGAGGAAAGGGGAGCCACCGGCTCTTCCCCTGACGGGGCATGAGGTGGCGCCTCCGTATCTCCTTCCCATAAGCAAAGCAAAGCCGTTGCTTTTCACAGCGCCTTTTTTACATCTATGTTGCTTTCTTAATTTTTCAGCAAGCGGTTTAGATAGGTTTCGTCTACGGTGTCGTCCAGCAAGCGGTGCAGTGCATAGCCGTCCAGCAGAGAGAAATAGCCGCGGCTGAACGCGCGAAAGCGGCTTGCTTCTTCATCCGTTACTTTTAGCGCGCCTACCTCCAGCATGATGGCCCATTCTTTTTGTTTTTTGCGGATGAGTATGCGCAGCGCGCCCTCATCACGCAGCGCTTCGCTCATGAATGCAAAATACAAGCGCATGCTGGAGCTATCGCGCCCAAGCGTGCCGTACAGGCTTTCTATGGCCTCCTGCGCCGCCGTCTCCTGCGTGATGCTGTCGATCCACGCGTATAGCAGCCTCGTGATATTGGCGCAATACAATTCGGCTATTTCTGTGACCAATATTTCTTTTGTGGGATAGTGGTAATACAGCGTGCCCTTTGAGATATTTGCCGCGTCCGCGATGTCCTGCAAGCTCGTTGCGAAAATGCCGCCCGTTTTAAACAAAGCGGATGCTGTCTTGCGTATGCTCTCACGCGTGCCTTCGGGTGCCGGATTGCGCTTTGCCATGCAGCCCTCCATATTTAGTTGATTTGTACAGCAAAATAATGTCGGTCGAACGGCTGAACTTCCAATTTGTGTTCAGTATATCCCGCCCATTGCACCCCGTCAAGAGGTGGGGTATACTTGTTCCAAGAAGGGTTTCCATATCCTTCTATCAAACAAGAGAGGTATTATTATGCAAGACCCCAAGCGTCCCGTCCGCATATTTGACGGCGTTCACTGGGTAGGCGCGCTTAACCCCGAATTGCGCCGTTTTGACGTTATCATGGAAACCGAATATGGCACAAGTTACAACGCGTATATCGTGCAGGGCGAAAGCAAAACCGCGTTGATCGATACCGTAAAAGACGGTTTTTTCCAAAAAAGTCTTTTGCTTATGCTGCAGCTTGTGGATGTATCCCAGCTCGACTATATCATCCTGCAGCACACCGAACCCGACCACTCCGGATCGATCGCCGAGCTTGCCGCCCTTGCGCCAAACGCGCAAATCCTTTGCAGCAAGCCCGCCTCGTTATACCTGCCCCACATCGCCAACCGCGAACTGAACATCAAGGTCGTTCAGGAAGGCGACACCCTCGACCTGGGAGGCCGTGAGCTGCGCTTTATTTCCGCTCCCTTCCTGCACTGGCCGGACACCATGTTTACGTATGATTCCGCTTCCGGCGCGCTTTTCACCTGCGACGCATTCGGCTGCCACTATGCCGCGGAAAATATACTGGAAAGCAAAACGGATGAAACCTTTAAGCTGGCCCGCCGCTACTACTATGATTGCATCGTTGCCCCGTTTGCGCCCTTCGTGACCAAGGCCATCGCGCATGTCAACGAGCTCAAACTGCCTCATATCGCGGCCATTTTGCCCTCGCACGGCCCCGTGCTGGACAAGGATCCGCTTTCCGCCATCGCGCTGTACCATGAATGGGCGCGTGAAAACGCGCCGCTTAGCGGCGATACCGTATTTATCGGATATGTCACCTGCTACGGCTATACGCGGCTTATGGCCGAAAAATTTCGAGACAGGCTTCTCGCCAAAGGCGCGAAGGTCGATATGGCCGACTTTACCTCGCTGACTGCCGCCGAAGCCGCCGCGCGCATTACCGCGGCCGATATCGTTGCCATCGGCTGCCCAACCGTAAACGCCGATGCCCTCCCGCCCGTGTGGGAGGCATTGGCACATGTGCCCGTGCCGCTCGTTCGCGGGCGTAAAGCCGTGGTGTTTGGTTCCTTTGGCTGGAGCGGCGAGGCTGTGCCCATGCTTGAACAACGGCTGAGTGGGCTTGCTATGAAAGTGCTCGGCACCGTGAAAGGCCGTTTTTGCCCGGACGATGCTACTTTTGCTGAAATGGAACAGCTGGCCGAGACTGTTGCCGCTGAGTTGAAGCTGTGATGCTGGAGTAATCAAAATTCCGTGTGTCCCACAAGTTAGAATAAGCAGAAATATGGTAAGGACAATCAAGCTTGCTCAAGTGAAGGGGGGCGTGGGGGCTTTGCACCCACTTAAAATAAAAAGAAAATTCCCATCTTCCTTTGGTGTTTTGCCCGCCGGTGCGGTGCAGCCGCAGCGGCGGATTTAGTAAAACGCCGTGCGGTTCCCCCGAATTGGAGTAAGTAAAACTCCGGCAGTCCCTGCACAAGCCAAACAAAAGGCGCTCCGTTACCGCTTTTTCCCCATCCTGCCCACCCACCCAAGCCCTCCCTACAGGCCTTCCCCTCCGGGAAGACCACCAGGGAGGGCGTTTCCGAGCGCCCGCAGTGCGGGAAGAAGCGAGGAAAAAGCCCAATGAGCAAGGAAGCAAGTGAGCGTCAGCGAAATCTTGCGCCCTGTGCGAAGTGAGAGGTACGTTTCCGAGCGCCCGCAGTGCGGGAAGAAGCGAAGAAAAAGCCCAATGAGCAAGGAAGCAAGTGAGCGCCAGCGAAACTTTGCGCCCATTGCGAATTGAGAGGTACGTTTCCGAGCGCCCGCAGTGCGGGGAGAAG
>JAVBPK010000058.1:0-10907 GCA_031549625.1 Eubacteriales bacterium | reverse complement strand
GTTCTCTCTCGTCTAGTGTAAAATGAGTGTAAGGTTGCATTTTGACCTCGTGTTGATGTTTTCTTCAAACTCATTTTAACACGTTGTCGATCTGCAATCCTTTTTTTGTTGCACTTGCTCTTGTAATCTACCCTAGTCCCTTGAGACACCCATTCTCATGCCCACATGTGGGCATACAGTTTATAAAAAAAGTTACACCGCATTTATGCCTGCACTGCCCCGCAATCATCCGGCCAGCGGTTTATAAAAAATCGATGAGGCGGTGCCGCAGTTTCAGGAGCGCGGCTGATGTGATTGCGACAAAAATTTTGCATGAAAAACCGATTTTTCTGCCGAAATTCAAACTTTTATTATACTAGTTTATTGAAAACGTAATACATAGTTGATGATTTATAGCTTTGTGGGTGGTATATTATATGTGAGAGTGATCGCATCCCCTTTTCGTAAAACCACCAATGAACTAAGAGCTGCCGTAACAGGCAGCTCTTTCATGTTGCTGCACGATAACAAAAATGCCCACCAGTCCAGCGGTGGGCATTTTGCTATTTCTTAGCCGGGAGCCTATTTTCCAAATCGGGAGGAGCTGGTATAGCCGTCTTTTTCGTAGATGCTGATCCATTCCTTCAGGCGGTTCAGGAACTCCTCGTTGGTCTTGGTTTTTTCCAGCATGTTGATGAATTGTTCCGTAACATCGGAGGGATTGCCGCCGGAAAGCACGCGCCGCATGGTGTATACGCCGTCGAGTTCTTGTTTGGTGAGCAACAATTCTTCGCGCCTTGTGCCGGATTTATAGATATCGATAGCCGGGAAAATCCGCTTTTCGGAAAGCTTGCGATCCAAGTGGATTTCCATGTTTCCGGTGCCCTTGAATTCCTCGAATATGATATCATCCATGCGGCTGCCGGTTTCGACCAAGGCGGTGGCAATGACGGTGAGGCTGCCGCCGTTTTCGATGTTTCGAGCGGCGCCGAAAAAGCGTTTCGGCTTATGCAGCGCGCCCGGATCCAAGCCACCGGAGAGCGTACGGCCAGTGGGCGGGATGGAGAGGTTGTATGCGCGCGATAGGCGCGTCAGGCTATCCATGAGTATGATTACATCTTTTCCCATTTCTACGAGGCGCATAGCGCGTTCCAGAACCATTTCGGCAACACGGGTATGGTGTTCGGGAAGCTCGTCAAATGTGGAATACAGTACTTCGCCATTGATGCTGCGCTGCATGTCTGTTACTTCTTCCGGACGCTCGTCTATGAGAAGCACCATCAAATGCGCGTCGGGGTGATTGGCGGAAATGCCGTTTGCTATGTTCTTGAGCAAAGTGGTCTTGCCTGCCTTTGGCTGGGCGACGATCATGCCGCGCTGGCCTTTGCCGATGGGCGCGATCAGGTCGATCAGCCGGATAGCGAGATTGTTTTGCCCGGGACATTCAAGCGTAAGGCGCTCGTCGGGATATATCGGGACGAGATCTTCAAACGGCCGCCGCGTATTAAGTTCCTCTGGAGCTTCGCCATTGATGGCTGTGATATACAAAAGCGCAAGAAAACGTTCGCCCTCTTTGGAGGGGCGCGTTTTGCCCGTGACCATGTCGCCTGTCTTCAGCGAAAAACGCCTTATTTGCGCGATGGATACGTACACGTCGCGGTTGCCGGGCAGGTCATTGTCGGAACGCAAGAAGCCGTAACCATCCGGCAGCACTTCCAGCACGCCCTCCGCGTCACCGCATTCACCGCCTTGCAACAATTCGGGCACAGCAGGATTGCTTGTGCCGTATTCTTTGTTGTAGTAGCCGTCGGCGTGCTGCGCGCGGCTTTCATCCGTTCCTTCCAGTTCGGTAGGGAAACGGGGCTGTTGGTATGGCGCGGCGGGCTGATAGACGTTTTGCGGCGGATAGCTGTTCTGCTGGTACCCTGTTTGCTGGTAGTTGCCGGGTGCGTTATAGCCCGCGGATTGCTGGTAGCCGCTTTGCTGATAGTTGTTTTGCTGGTATGTGTTGCCGGGGTATGTGCGGCGCTGATAATTGCCGCCGCCGGCATTGTTGTTTTGCTGATAGTTGCCATATTGCCTGCGCTGCTGATAATTGCCGTCGGAAGACTGATAGTTGTTGTATTGCTGCCTGCGCGGTTGGTAGCCGGTATCCGCCTTGCCCTGGTAACCGGGCGCCACATAGGCCGGTTTGCGGTAATCGTCCTGCGGCGGAGCAGAAGCGGCCGGTGCGGGGGCGCCAGCTCCCGGTTCGACGGCGCTTTGCGGCGCGGCAACAACAGGGGCTGCCGCGGGAGGCGCTGCGTGCGTCGCTTCGCTGGAAGCGGCCTCCTGACGGCCAGCGGATCGTGGCGGCCGCCCTGGCCGCCTTGCCGGGGCCGGTGCGGCCACGGGCTCAGCGCCAGCGTCCCCCGGAGCGGCATGCGGCGCGCCTATGGGTTCCGCGGGAGCGGGTTCTGCAAACGAGGCATCCTGAGGCACACCGCCGCCCATAAGCATTTGTACAAGTTCGTCCTTGCGATATTTGTTGACGGCCTTTAAACCGCCGAGCTTCGCGAGCTCCCGCAAGTCGGCAAGACTTTTTGATTGTAGAGCTTCTTTATCCAAACTCCACCTCTCCTTTCATGACATAACAAATATATTGCTGCACACAAAAAATATCGCGTACAGTTGGTAACGTTTATTTAGCTTTATGTTCTTCTGCGATCTTGGACATAGGAAGCTTGGTATAAGAATACCCTAAAACTATTCGTCTAAACAGGGAACATGCTTGAATGAATAGAGTTGGACCAATGTTCTAGGTCCCTATGAAAAGATTATCCAAAAGATACCGTCCCAATTGTCCATATAATAAAATATGTCAGAAACATTGTCAAGACCGTATCATATCTTTTTGCTTTTTGTTTAAAAAAATGTCTCATTTCGACAATGTTTTTTCGCATTCCGGCAAACTGGCACGGGAGCGGGCGGCGCGGCCTAGATATTTGCCGGCCGGAGCGCAAACGAAGGCGCCGTGCATGAGGAATAGACAAAAAACGTGGCGCGTGGCGCGCGTATAGTATGGGCGAAGGGCGCATAGAGTGTAAAGAACATATCGCCCCAAGCAAACAGCCTTGCTGTGGGCAGGCATATCCGGTGGGCGACAGGGAAAACAAGATTAAAATACAGGATGGAAAGGAAGAAAAAATGGCCGATTATAGGGATTTGGACAGCGGGAAACCACGCTTGCGTACACATAACGTGCACATCGACAACCGGTCGCGCATGAGCGTTACTGGCGTTTCCGACATCGAAAGCTTTCACGAGCAGGAGATCATATTGGAAACGGAAGCGGGAATCATGCGCATCGAAGGCGACGGCCTGCACTTGACAAAGCTCAGCCTGGACGACGGGCAGGTCATTATAGAGGGCGAAGTGTCCGCTTTGGAATATGAAGCGCCCAACGTTGAACGGCGCGGCTTGTTTTCGCGCGTATTTAAATGAGCAACACGCTTTTACAACCGGTTGCTTTTTTGGCTATGCTGTATTGTGGGGTGTGGATAGGGCTTGTGTATGACGCGCTACGGTTTATCCGGCGCGTGATAAAAGCCCGCATTGTGCATGCGCTGTGCGACGGGATATTCGTACTTGTGAGCTTTTGCATTATAGCTGCGGGCTTTCTTACCGCGACCGGAGGCACGATCCGGCTGTATTTGTGCGCTGCCATTGCGATTGGCATGCTTCTGCAACAATGGTCGATAGGATATCTTATATTTCACGCATTTTATTCGTTGCGAACCCGCATGCAATAAACTATAATAAGCATCTAAATTTCATTTACAAGAGGAAGAGGCATTAAGAAACGAAAAAATGTATCGAAATAAAACGTATACTGCCATTTTGCAAATGGCTGATTTCAGGCGCGCCCGAGAATGCGCAGCGGCTGCTGTGGGAGAATAATATGAAAAGAGCATTGCGAATGGCTGCTTTGCGACCCAGGCATGTTTTTGTATGCTGCCTGGTTGCTTTGCTTGTGCTGTTTGGCATTGCGATTTCCCAAAGCGGCAAACTGCAGGAAATTGAAAAAAAGCAGCAGGAACTCACAACAAAATACGATGCCCTGAAGCTGGAAGAACAGCGGCTGGAAAGCATGCTGGAATACGCGCAAACCGATGAATACCTCGCGCAATACGCCAGAGAAAAATTTGGATACCTGCGGCCGGAAGATTATAAATTCTATATTGATGAAAAAGCGAAGGACGCATAAGCGCAAGCGGACAAGATATGCGCTTTTTTTCGTTTATTCACCTATATATTGCGCGCGTATAAAAAACGCGCAGCGTGTGATGTTTTTTTACGAAAAGCATTGCATTTCCGGGCGGTTTTGTTATATAATACGGAAGCTGGCTTGAAACGGCGCGCTTTGCGTTTAAAAGGCCGCGCCGATTATCGAATATGACCGAAAGGGTGAAACCGATGAAAAAAGAAATCCATCCCGCGTTTGGCGAAGCTGTCGTGCGTTGCGCATGCGGCGAAACATTTACAACAGGTTCTGTCAAAGGCGAGCTAAAAGTGGAAATTTGCTCGAAGTGCCATCCGTATTACACGGGAAGGCAAAAGCTGGTTGATACCGGCGGACGCGTCGATCGCTTTAACAAGCGCTACGGCATGTAAGCAATATGCGAAAAAATGGCGGCAAGGGCCGCCTTTTTCATGCTCTTTCATAAAAAACCGGATAAAGCGGTCGATCCGCATAGAAAGCGCAGGAACGCCGCTAAAAGAGGAGAAGCGGATAACGGAAAATTGCTTTTTATTTTACTCTTTTATGATATACTTTTCTATGGCGGTGGCGCGGGCGTGTTTACCGCCGCATGAAGGAGAAAAGACAACATGAAAAAACAGGAACAAGCGAAAAAGGTCTGCATGGTTGGCGGCCAGGCTGTTATGGAAGGCGTGATGATGAAGGCGCCAAAAGGAATAGCCATGGCTGTACGCCAGGCGGGTGGTGATATTGTAACGGAGTATACCGAATACACAAGCAAAGTGCAAAAAGGCACCATATGGGCGTGGCCGGTGCTGCGTGGCGTTGTGACATTCGTGGAAAGCCTTACTCTCGGTATGCGCACGATTACCCGGTCGGCGGAATTGTTTGGAGAAGATTTTGCAGAAGAGCCCACCAAGTTTGAAAAATGGCTTTCAGAGAAAACGGGCAAGTCCATAGATAAAATCATAATCGGGTTTGCGGTGGTTATCGCGGTGGCGCTGGCGGTAGGGCTGTTTTTCATGCTGCCCACTTTTTTGAGCGCGCTGCTGTTGAAAAACGTAGAAGCCGCTTCCGGCTGGAAGACGCTGGTGGAGGGCCTTGTGCGCCTTGCTATATTCTTTTGCTATATTGTTGGCATCGGCTTTATGAAGGATGCCAAGCGGTTGTTCATGTACCACGGCGCGGAACATAAGGTCATCAGCTGCTACGAACACGAGGCGCCGCTCACGCCGGAAAGCGCCCGCCAATACACGCGCTTTCATGCCCGCTGTGGTACGAATTACCTCTTCCTGGTTATGGCGGTCAGCATTCTCTTTTTTGCCATGATCGGCTATAATTCCAACTTCTGGCTGCGCCTGGGTACGCGGCTCATATTCTTGCCTGTGGTTGCGGGTTTGAGCTATGAAGTACTGCGCTTGGGCGCAAAATCCGATAGCCTGCTTGCGCGCATTGTACGCGCGCCCGGCCTTGCCCTGCAGCGGCTTACCACAAAGGAACCGGACGACGCGATGTTGGAAGTGGCGATTACAGCGTTTCAAATGGCGATGCAAGCCATGGAAAACGAACAACCGGCGCAAGCGGCGGAACAAAGCGGCAGCGAGGAGGCCGGAGCGGTGGCCGGTGAAACAAAAGCCGGGGCAGAGGAGCACGCCGGGAAAGCCGAGGCGCAGGAGCGCGACGGCATACCGGCTGCGGCAGGACACAACAAAGTGAAAACCGTAGCTGAACAAGCCGAATGAACAGGCAGGTAGCCGCAGCGCTGTCGGAAATGACGCATACGCTGGCGAATGCGGCAGGGGCGGACGCGGCGTTTGAGGCGCGCCTGTTGCTGGCGCATGTGCTGGGCTGTGAGCCGGGCGGGCTTGCGGCCTTGCGTGAGCGGGAGCTGAGCGCGGAACAAGCGGAAGTGCTTTTGACGCTGGCAGCCAGAAGGTGTGCGCGGGAACCGCTGCAATATATCCTTGGAGAGTGGGGGTTCATGGGGCTTTCCTTCGCCGTGCGGCAGGATGTGCTCATTCCCCGTCCGGAAACAGAGATTCTTTGCGGGCTTGCGCTGGATGCCGCGCGGCAGCGCGGCTTTCGCACAGCGCTGGATTTATGCTGCGGCACGGGCTGCGTCGGCATTGCGTTGCACAAGCTTGGCGGACTCACCGTTACGGCCACCGATGTTTCTGAAACATGCGTGGCGCTCACGAGGGAAAATGCGGTGCGCTGCGGCGCGCAGGTCGACGTGCGCATGGGGCGCTGGTTTGCGCCGGTGGACGGGGTGTTTGATATGATCGTATGCAACCCGCCTTATTTAACTGCGGGTGATATGGCATGTTTGCAGCCGGAATTAAAACACGAGCCGGCTCTTGCTTTGTTTGGCGGGGAGGATGGGCTGGATGCCTACCGCGCCATACAAAGCGGATATCGCGCGCATCTTGCGGAAAATGGGCTGTTGCTCATGGAGGTGGGCGAGGGGCAGGCGGAGAGTGTGGCTGCTGTGTTTGGCGGCGGTCGTATCGAGCTGGATTTGAACGGCATTTCACGTGTGGTGATCATCGAAAAACGGAGGGCCGGCAAGGGATAAACCGCTTGATGGGGGACACCTGCCGCCGGCGGCACAAACGATGCATTTAACCTGTGGCGCGGTCATGGGAAGCGAATATTTCAAACAGGGGAAACGATATGCTGGAAAAACTGGAAAGCATCAAAGCGCGCTATGAAGCGCTTTCGGAGGAATTGGGCGCGCCGGACGCCATGGCGGACCAAAACGCGTGGCGGATTAAAGTAAAGGAACACGCCGATCTTTCGGAAATCGTCAACAAGTATGACGAGTACCGCGGCCTGATGCAGGCCAAAGATGGTTGTAAAAATATGATGCAGGAGCACCTCGACGCCGAAATGAAGGAAATGGTGCACCTGGAGCTGAATGAACTGGAAGAAAAAGAACAAACGGCGCTGGACGAGCTCAAATTGCTGCTGGTACCCAAGGACCCGAACGACGAAAAGGACGTTATTATAGAAATACGCGCGGGAACGGGCGGCGACGAAGCGGCGCTGTTTGGCGCGAACCTGTTGCGCATGTATTTGCGTTACGCGGAGCGAAACGGCTATAAAGTGGACTATATCACAAACAATATCACCGATATGGGCGGCGTAAAGGAAGTTGTACTTTCGCTGGGAGGGAAGCGCGGCGCGTACAGCCGGCTGAAATTTGAAAGCGGCGTGCATCGCGTGCAGCGCGTGCCGGAAACAGAAAGCCAGGGCCGCATCCATACCAGCGCGGCTACCGTGGCCGTTTTGCCGGAAGTGGAAGACGTGGAAGTGGATATCAAAGATTCCGACTTGCGCATCGATACATACCGCAGCAGCGGCGCAGGCGGCCAGCATGTCAATAAGACGGACAGCGCCATTCGCATCACGCATTTGCCGACGGGCCTCGTTGTGGCCTGCCAGGACGAGCGTTCGCAGCTGAAAAACAAAGAACAGGCCATGCGTTTATTAAAAAGCCGTTTATTTGAGCTAAAGCAACGGGAGCAGGAGGAGACATTGGCGCAAACACGCCGCAGTCAGGTGGGCTCGGGTGACCGGAGCGAACGCATCCGTACATATAATTTTCCACAGGGGCGCGTAACGGATCACAGAATCAACATGACGCTATATAAATTGGAACAATTCCTAGACGGCGATATGGATGATATGATCGACGCGCTGAATCTGGCGGATCGCGCCGCGAGGCTTAGCGGCGAATAGTTTCGATATTCGGTAAAGGGCAAAAAAGTATGCAGACACAGATTATCGACGCGCGGCAACAGGAAGAGGCCGGTACGCAGCTGGGAGGCCGCATCATCCGTGAAGGAGGGCTTGTGGCCTTTCCTACGGAGACGGTATACGGCCTTGGCGCAAACGGCCTGGATGGGCGCGCCGTGCAAAGCATATTCGAGGCAAAGGGAAGGCCAAACGACAATCCGCTTATCCTGCACATCGTTCGCAAGAATGAGGCGCACGGGCTCTGGGACAGCGTGCCTCGCCTTGCGCAGGAGCTGATGGATGCGTTTTGGCCGGGGCCCTTAACATTGGTGCACACAAAAAGCGCTGTTGTGCCCGACGAAGTATGCGCGGGGCTCGATACGGTGGCGCTGCGGATGCCCGCCAATAAGACGGCGCGCGCGCTGATTAAGGCGGCGGGCGTACCTGTGGCCGCGCCGAGCGCGAATGTTTCAGGTCGGCCAAGCCCAACCACGGCGGAACATGTGCGAGAAGATTTAGAGGGCAAGATTCCGCTCATCATCGACGGCGGCCCCTGCAAGCACGGTGTGGAATCAACCGTGCTGACCATTGGGGCGCAGCCTGTCATATTGCGCCCGGGCAGCATAACAAAAGCCATGCTGGAAGCGGCCGTGGGGCCGGTGCTTTTGCACAAAAGCCTGCTTAACCCGCTTGCGGGGGACGAAACCGCCGCATCGCCCGGCATGAAATACAAGCACTATGCACCGGACGCGGAAGTGGTTGTGGTAACGGGCGGTACATACCGCATGGCTAAGCGTATCTGTGAATTATACGACACATATGCGGAAGCGAACGAAAGCTGTGTGATATTGGCGACGCGCCAAACGCAGCACTTTTACCAGGGCAAGGAGTATGTTATAATAGGCGATAGGGATAATCCTGAAACGCTTTGCGCCAACCTGTTCGCGGCGTTGCGCGCGTGTGGAAACCGGGCGGATGTGCTGTTATGCGAGGGCATGCTTCCCGAAGGGACAGGCCTTGCGTTCATGAATAGACTAATGCGCGCGGCCGGTTTTCGTTGCGAGGATGCGGACGCATAAAGGGAAATATCTCCATTCTTTTGACAGCGCGGCTTTGCGCACATTGGCGACCACACGCAAGCCATAGCCGAGGAGGCCAGTTTGAAAACGGTTTTGTTTATTTGCACGGGAAACACCTGCCGCAGCCCGATGGCTGAAGCGATCATGAAGGACCGCATTTCCAAGAATCCGTCGCGTTATGATTCTCTGTTTGCGGCCTCTGCGGGCACGATGGCATTTACCGGCGCACCGATGACGGAAGAATCCGAGCAGGCGCTCCGGCATATGGGCATACAAACCGGTGAACACAGGGCCAGGCGCCTTCATTCCTACATGGCGCAAGAGGCCGATCTCATACTCGCTATGGAACAGCAACATGTGCGGCAATTGCTGGAAATATGCCCGGAGGCGGCGAACAAAGCATACACGCTAAAAGCATACGCGGCTGGCGCAGACGGAGAGAACGGCGGATATGATATCCGCGACCCGTACATGCGGCCGCTTTCTGTTTATATGGATACCGTGCAAGAAATCGAGCAGGCCGTGGACGCCGCGCTCAAGCGGCTAGCGGCGGACGCAAACTAATTTTATTGTGCGGCCGGTTAGCGCACATTTAATATCGTTTTATACGGAGGATAGCCATGCGGATTTATTTCGGCAACGACCACGCGGGGGTGGAACTAAAGGGCAGCCTGATGCAGATTGCGAAGCAGCTTGGGCATGAAGTGGAAGATTGCGGCTGCTTTACCAAGGATTCCGTGGATTACCCGGACTATGCGCGGCCTGTATGCGACGCTGTCGTTTCTGGCAAAGCGGAGAGGGGCGTGCTCATTTGCAACACGGGCGTAGGCATGAGCATAGCGGCAAATAAAATAGACGGCATTCGCTGCGCGCTGTGCGGCGACCTTATTTCCGGCCGCCTGTCGCGGGAACATAACGACACAAACGTGCTGGCATTGGGCGCCGGGATCATCGGCAAAACGATGGCAGAGGAAATATTTACAATATGGCTTTCCGCCGAACACGCGGGCGGCAGGCATACCAGGCGCGTTGATAAAGCGATGAGCTTTGAAAAATAGCGAAAAGCAGCGACGGCCGGCATTTCGCTTTTGTGTGAGCGCTGCCCGTATTGGCTGGTGAATTAAGCAGGAGGATGGAGAATGGCGGGAAAAGTTCTGGTAAACGGGCATCCGTTGGTGCAGCATAAATTATCGCTGCTGCGAGATAAAGATACAGGTACAAAAGAATTTCGCGAGCTGGTCAACGAGCTTTCCATATTAATGGCTTACGAGGCGACGCGCGATTTGGCGCTGTGCGATATCGAGGTGGAAACACCAGTGGCTGTGGCAAAGACAAAAGTACTGGCGGGGAAAAAGTTGGCTGTCGTGCCCATATTGCGTGCCGGGCTTGGTATGGTAGATGGGTTTGTCAATCTCATACCTTCGGCAAAAGTGGGGCATATCGGTTTGTATAGGGATCCTGATACGCTGCTGCCGGTCGATTATTATTGCAAGCTGCCGCCGGATGTGGGTGAACGCGATGTAATTATTGTCGATCCTATGCTGGCGACGGGTGGTTCGGCTGTGGCGGCCATTCAAACATTAAAGCGCTTCGGCTGCGCAAGCATCCGTCTGGTATGCCTGATTGCAGCTCCCGAGGGCGTAGAGGCGGTTCACGCAAAGTTTCCGGAAGTGGATATATACACAGCGGTGGTCGATCAACATTTGAACAGCCACGGGTATATCGTACCCGGACTGGGTGACGCGGGTGACCGGCTTTTCGGCACAAAATGATTTGCGCTCCAAAAGCGCTACGACAGCAAGCCGATGCTGATAACCGAAATCTGGCGCATTTTCGGGGCCGCGGCAGGAGAAGGCCTTTTGATGCGCTTT